>CAYTSP010000094.1:0-14689 GCA_964440505.1 uncultured Nitrospinaceae bacterium | reverse complement strand
CAAACAAATTTTCCCTCTCCGGGTTTTTCAACAACCCCTGACAAGGGGGGTAGAAGTGATGCCCCCCAACGAGGGTTTTTCAACAGGCCCTTACGCCTCTTTTATGACCATGTAGGTGGCCGAGGCGAAACAGATGAGTTTTTCCGCATCGTCGAGAATCCGGATCTCCCACACCGAGGTCTTGCGCCCCAGGTGCAGGGCCTTCGCCTCGCCGACGAGGGTTCCCTCCTTCACCGGACGGACGAAGTTTATCTTCATCTCCACCGTCACCAACTCCGTGCCGACCGGATGGCTCACGAAGCTGCCCACGCCGCCCACGGTGTCCGCCAGCGACGCCAGCGCGCCGCCGTGAATGATCCCGAAGGGCTGGTGGAGCTTCGGCTCCACGGGCATCGCGACGCGGGCGAAGCCCTCCGCCGCTTCGAGCACCTCGAAACCCATGAGGTCGTTGAAGTTCCCCTGCCAGCGGGCCTGGAACACCCGCTCGACCTCTTCCCTCGTCCATGAGCGACCCATCGTCATCACCTCAAACGCGCGCGCCCCGCGCGAGAGTCGTGCGCGCAAAACACATCCAGGAATTCACTGGAATACCAACGACGAAACGGAACCATCCCAGGAAGGTGAAAGAGCCTTCACGAAACGCCGCAACTTACGCCGATCTTTTGAGCAGCACCGCCAGGGCTTCGGTGGATTTCCCGAGGGCTTCGTTCGATTTTTCCAGGCCCCCGTTCGTTTTATCCAGGCCTTCCAGCGTCTTGTCAAAACCCTCAAGGGTTTTATCCAGACTCGCCATTGTTTTATCCAAGCTCTGCAGGATTTTCTGCAGCGCTTCCCGGCCTTCTTGGCCCTGGGCGATTATCTCATCGAGCGCCTTGTCCCTCTGCCTTGTTCCGGCGCGCATGGTGTAGAGGCCATACCAGATCAAGGCGCATTGCGCGACGCCTATGGCGAATTGCGCGATACTTATGAGGTCTCCCGTAGTGATCGGCTGCAAATCGATCATTTTCCCACACCCTCTCTCTTTCCGGGTCCTCATTCAGGTTGTCTCAAGGTTATCTCGTGAACATTATAGAACCAAAACGCGGGATGTGCGCAAATGCCGGTCTTCCGCATCGCGAAACCGCCGAGCCGTATCATCACACCCAAAGGACATCAACCCGGCCCATACCCCCGTGCGATCGAAGACCATCTCCGCGATGCGGACGGGAAAGATGCTCCCGAAGATCGACTAGCCGAAGATCTGCGTCGGCACGCGGCCCCATTCGGCGGGGTCGGTAACGATGTCGCCGCCCTCGCCCTCGTAGGAGAAGAAGAGGAGTTCGGTTTCCGTCTTCCTGCCCTTATTCTCCAGGCGGCGCACGGTGATGGTCGGCACGTGGGTGCCGAGTTCGAAGTTCTTGGCGTGGCTCACCGAGACGCTCGCGCCGAACTTGGCGGCGCAGCGCTCGAGTTGTTCCCTCGTCGTCTTCACCCGGCCGTCCGCGAGGATTTCCCCGCCGAAATTCTCCGTGAGATCGACCACAAAAATTTCAGGCTCCAGCATGATGGCGCATTCTCCCTTGAAACGTGATGAACGAAACCCCCTCCCGGGGGCCTGCGAAAGCGCGGAGTCTAGCAGAAAGGGGGTGATGTGAGAAAGGGCGCCGGGTCGAATCGGAGCGCAGCGGTGTTGGTGTTTCGAGAGATAGAGCGCTTCAAGGAGCAGACGTTCGCTCAATGAGAGCGTTCAAGGCCCGCATGTTTTCTTCGTGATTCGCCATGGTTTCCCGGTGATTCGCCATGGTTTCCCGATGATTCGCCATATATGCTTCGTGATTCGCCATAGTTTCTTCGTGTCGGGTTCTGCTCTCTTCGATGAGCGCGCCGAGCGACGCCATGGTTTCCTGGTGATTCGCCATGGTTTCTTCGTGTTTCGCCATGTGTTCGGCGTGATTGGAACGGGTGCGTTCGATGAGCTCATCCAGCGCCTTATCCCGCGTAATCGCCGCGCGGCGCATGTACAAAAGACCTACCCCGATCAGGAAACACTGCGCGAACCCCACCGCGCCGGCGACCCAAACGCCCGCGTACTGCGCCGCAATGGCCGCCTCCTGCAATTTGAGGCTTGCGTTCTGAAAATCTATGGTCGCCTTCTGAAAAGCGATGGTCGCGTTCTGAAAGGCGATGGTTGATTTCTGAAAAGCGATAGTGGCGATCTCGAATTCCGTCATACCCGTTCCCTTTTCGCTATTAAGGGAGTCGCACACTCATCATACCAAAACCCCATGCGCCAGACAAAATCGCTCATACGTCGTTTTGAAGTCCCACAGGGGTACGGTATTCATTGAGGGGATTTTGCGCCAGTGGCTGATGCCTCGAAGACTTTCGTGGTCATTCAGGTGAACTACCACGCCTTCCGCCGCAAAAAACGCGAAATCCCCCTACCAGTCCCAGAACAGGGTGTAGGCCCTTCCGGTGACGAGCTGGGTTTCGCGCCATTCCAGGCGGGTCTGGCCGGTTTCGTTCAAAAGGCGGGGATAGACGCGGCGCTTGTTGAAGCTGTTCGACGCCCCCTGGGATTCCTCGCGGCGCGCGCCCACGAGCTTGCGGCCGGGGGGGATGAGCACTTCGAGCCGAAATTCGTCGGTGGGATATTCGACGACCAGGGTGACCCACTCGTTCCGCGACGTGAACGAATCGCGCAGGACGAGCTCGTGGCGAAGCTCGAAGAGCGCGCCCGCGCGAATCGGTTCGGGCAGAGCGAGGCTGGCGGAATAATCGGCGCCCGCCTGCTTCTCGATCCGGTATTCCAGGAGCGTCCAGGGGGGGTCGGCTTCCTCGTCTTCCAGGAGACGGCAGGAATAGGCCACCTCCCTGTCGCCGCTGCCCGTGTGGTAGCGCGTCTTCACGCGGGACAACTCCCGCTGGGCCAGACAGCGCCGCACGCTCTCCATGCGCGCGCTGCGGCCATCGACGTCTTCTATCGTGTAGGTGCGGGAGTGGAGCAGGACACGGTAGTCGTACTCCCCGTCGTCTCCCCCTTCCACCCGGGGAGCGGCGGCGGAGGCGGCTTCTTCGATATGGCGCACGCGCGCTTCGAGCGCATCGAACTTCTCCGAGAGTTCCTGATGGCTCCTGAGGACCGAAGAAATGCCGCTGGAAAGCTCTTTGATGAGGTCTGCCGTTTCCGGATTTTCATCCGCCATGTCGGTACATCCATCGTGCTGCATTGTGTCGCGCAATTACCCGCATTTGCCGTGTTCGCGTCTCTCTAGGGGAGAGGTATACCAACATACCGGGCGCACGGGCAAGGGGCGCTTCCCGCATCTTTGATTTCAATCAGACAATCCTGAAAAATAAGATAAATATCGATAAATTCACGAGGTTTTCCAATAAATGAATAAAAAGTTAAACTGTTGATTTATATGGGAATAAGTTCTTTCAGGGCGTCTCCGCCAGCCAGGCGGCGACTATCGGCCAACTGCCCGCACGCCGCCAGGATATCGACTCCCTTGGCCGTGCGCGTGGTGGCCACCAGGCCGGCGGCCAGGAGGATGCGGCGGAATTCCTCGATGCGCCCGTCGCCAGGCCGCTCAAACGGAGTTCCCGGAAACGTATTCCAGGGTATCAGGTTTACCTTGCACTTGAGCCCCTCCAGGAGCTTTGAGAGCTCCTTCGCGTCTTGTTTCGAGTCATTCACGCCCTGTAGCATCACGTATTCAAAAGTGATGCGGCGCCGTTCGCCGACCGGCAACTCCCGGCATTCATCAATCAGCGCCCTCAAATTCCACTTGCGGTTCACCGGCACGAGTTTCCCTCTGGTTTCATCATCCGCCGCATGAAGCGATACCGCCAATCCCACGCCCGGAACAGCGGAGACGAAATCCCGAAGCCTCGAGACGATCCCCACAGTCGATACCGTCAGCCTTTTTGCGCTGACGCCATTCGCGCGCGGGTGCGTCAGGATTTTCACGGCCTTTACGGTGGCGTCGAAATTATCGAGCGGCTCCCCCATTCCCATGAACACGATGTTGTGAAAACGCTCTCCCTGGGCGAGCAGCCTTCTTGCGGCGAGAAATTGGCCGACGATTTCACCGGCGCTCAACTGTCTGATGAAACCCATCTTCGCCGTCAGGCAAAACGCGCATCCCATCGCGCATCCGACCTGTGTAGAAATACAAAGAGACCACCGCATTACGCCATTTACGTTTCTCATCGGTATCCGGACGCTCTCGACCCGCGCGCCATCACGCAGACGCCACACATATTTTTCCGTGCCATCCACACTCCTGTTCTCCCGGTCGAGTTCGAGAATCTCCAGGCAAGCCGTCCGCTCAAGTTTTGCTCTAAAACTGTTGGGGACATTGGTCATCTGAGAGAACTCGCTCACACCGTGGGCATATAGCCACGAGAATATTTGCCGGCCTCTGTAGGGGGGTTCTCCCATCTCCTCGCATAAGGAAACGAGTTCCTCCTCATCCATGCCGGCAAGATCGATAGGTTGAGAGGGAGGCCGTACACCCGCCTGACATGTTGCGATTTTTGATTTCACGTCCTGTTTCATAGATGGACTCATGGTGTTATGGTTTGCCGATTTCGCTTCCGGTTTGAATCATATCATGGTTATGCACGCTTGGTTGGAGAGTACTCATATGGCTATACGCGCGCTCCTTCTGGACCACGACGGCACGCTTGTCGACAGTTACGAGGGCATCGCCAAGTGCATGCGCCTCATGTGCCGTGACCTGGGCGTACCCGAAATGAGCGATGCGGAAATTCTCGCATCCATCGGCCCTACACTCGAGGAGAGATTCACACAACTGTGGGGCGAAGACATGGCCAATGAGGCGGTGCGCATCTACCGCTCCCATTACAAGGTTCATAATGCCGCGGGTACTCATATCATCCCCGGGGTGAAAAAAACACTCGAAACACTCGCCGACCGGGGCATCCAGATGGCCTGTGTTTCGAACAAAGCGTGGTTTTTCTGCAAGGAGCAATTAGAGCACGTCGGGCTTTTGCCCTACATTCGAGCGGTATTCGGACACCGTCAGGGATATGCGCCAAAACCGGACCCTGAAATGCTGTACGCCGCAATCAAATCGCTGGAAGTGAAACCAGAAGAAGTCGTCATGGTTGGGGATACGACGACGGACTTGCAAGCCGCCAGAAATGCGTCTATCCCGGCATGGATCATCAAAGGGAAATACTCCCAGCACAGTGAGATACTAAAATTGAACCCGGATAAATATCTGGAAAAATTAGAGGATATTCTGGAACTGATATAATGCACAAACTGCCGCTTGCACACTTGCTGATGGTTTTCTATCTTTTATTTTGGTTGGGGAATAGCAGCGTACCGTTGCACCGACCCAAGTTCGCCGGATCATCTCAATTTCGCGCAAGGTATTGATCTTGCGCTTATATGTCATCGCCTGATTGAATCTACAAGAGAAACCTTCAATTGATACTCATCCAAATGCAATCCCTGGAGTGGCTGATATGAATCTCGTTATTATCACCCTGATTGCAATTTATCTTCTGTTGTCCATGTTAGAGCTAACGAGTTTATCCCGTGGTCGAAGGAAACCTGAATTGGGAATTCGGATACTACCGCTGGCTGGAATCGTCCTGGCCAGTGCATTCATGCTTTTCAAACAACCTCTTATGTCTATTAGTGAGTTGATAGAACGAAAAACGATTCCATTCCCCGCCTCAAGACTTCATACTGATGACGATAGGGCTTCATCGGCGCGTGGAAGCTTCGGTACCGGGGAACGTGGAATCTTCTGGTACATACATCATTACTCCAAGCTCTACGATGTCGACCCCCTGTTGGTGCGAGCCGTCATCGAGGTGGAAAGCAACTTCGATCCAAAAGCCGTTTCTCGCAATGGCGCTAAAGGCCTGATGCAAATCAACCCGATTACCGCCAAACATCTGGGCCTCAACGATGTTTTCGACATTGGCGAGAACATCGAGGGTGGCGTGCGGTATCTACGATATTTACTCGAGCTATACGGGTGGAATTTACACATGGCGCTGGCTTCATACAACGCGGGGCCTGCCAACATCCGGCGGTATAACGGAATTCCTCCTTTCCAGGAAACACGCCGATATATTTCGAGGATCATAGAAGTGTATGAGCGCCTCGAAAGAACGAAGAAGGTCTTCAATGATACCTCTCGACTCTCAGCCTTGCTCCGTCAATCGCCCGACATTCAAGAAAAAAATTGACAGAGCAATTCGTCAGAAAATGGCCGTACCGTGGGCTTACACCCAAAAGATTTGTTCCAATTCAGCAATGCCGGGGTTTCTTGCAGCTTATGGTATTGATGCATCATTCTGAAATCAGATTGCCAAACCATAAGTGAGTTCTATAATTTACCACTCAAAGAAGCCCTGCGCTCCGATTCATTAAAAGCGCATCGCACCAGGACATAGAATGCCGACCAGAGTCGCCTCACCAGCCACACGAAGACGAAAAATCCTGAAGCTCACAGATAGACTATTGTCCCGCTTCGGGAAGCCAAAACGCACAAAGCGAAGCAACCTGCTGGATTCCCTGGTCGAAACCCTCCTCTCACAGAGCACGACCGATCATAACCGCGACATGGCGTTTGAATCCTTGAAAAAAACTTTTGCCAGTTGGGATGAAATCGCCGACGCCCCTCAAAAGTCTCTTGCCCAGGCAATCCGCTCGGCTGGTTTGGGTAATCAAAAAGCCGGCAGAATCCGGGATTTTCTGAGGTGGCTTCGTGAGGATCGAGGGCAACCCTGTTTGGAATTCCTGCATCATGAATCAGATGATTTCGCCGTGCGGTATCTCACCCGGCACAAAGGCATCGGCATCAAAACCGCTTATGTCACCTTGATGTTGACTTCAAACCGGGATTTGTTCCCCATCGATGTTCACATTCACCGGATCATGATTCGCCTGGGCATCATCTCAGAGAAAACTACGCCTGAAAAATCTCACTCCGTCCTCGCGCCACTCATACCAAAAGGCCGTGCTCACGAATTGCACATGAACATGCTGCGTTTCGGTCGAACCATTTGCACCGCCCGCAATCCCAGGTGCACCGACTGTGACCTGAGGCGAATGTGCTCCTACTATAAAGACAAGAACCCGGGAAAATCCAAAGGCGGTGAAATTCACCTTTCACAAAAGCAAATCAGCCCATGAATTGGATCCAGCTGATCGGCCCTGGTGAACTACTGGCCATCGCCGCATCCATCACGTTCTCGGTAGCGCAGACTTTTCTCAGACAAGGAATGAGAAGCGTAACCCCCCTTGCCGCCGCTTTGATAGTCAACGGAATCGTAAGCCTGGGCGGCCTCGTCATATCTCTATTCAATGGCACGCTTTTCACTTCCAAGGCAGAAGCCATCTTTTGGTACGCCGCCGTGGGCGCCGCGGGCCCCACCATTGGAAGATATTGCTACCTGGTGGGAGTCTCCCGAATCGGACTCAGCCGCACCGTGCCGATATCTTCAGCGGCTCCTATTTGGGGAACATTTTTCGCAATCATGTTCCTGGGCGAGGATCCGACCGCCATGGTCGTACTCGGCACCCTGGGCATCGTCATCGGGGTATCCATTCTCGGGATACAAGACGACAAATCTCAATCTTTCAAAAGCTGGTTTCAAGGAGCGCTCATATTTCCACTCGTCGCATCACTGGCGTATGCGGTGGCGCCAATTTTCGTCAAACTCGCTTATACACTTCAAATGACGCCCAGTGTCGGCATGGCCGTCTCCTTCGCCACGGCCAATTGCATTCTTCTGCTGATAAAGCCAATCCTGCCCGGCCAAAATGAGATTCGCGGCAAAAAAAGAGGCCTCCTATGGGTAGGAGGCGCAGGCGCGATTGGAATTTGCAGTTCCTACATGCTCTGGACAGCCTTTACGATGGCGAGCGTGTCCACCGCTCTGCCATTGAGCCGAATCGCACCGATTTGGGTACTGATCCTGAGTTATTTTTTCCTGGGAAAACTCGAAACAATCAACCGCAAAACCGTTCTGGCCACGATTTGCGTCGTCACAGGCGGAGTTCTGATCACCGCTTTCAGGAACTAACCCTGAGGAGAGCCGCAACGCGCCAAACTACACCTCGAGCCCGAATCCCCAGCGTCCAGCGAAACGCTACCTGCCCGCCGCCGCCTCGGCCACGCGAGGGGAATAAACAAGGTCATCCACCTGCGGCGGATCTTCGAGGAAACCTGCCGCTTTCAGCGTCAACACGTCGTTCGTGCCGTCAGAATGCAGAAAACTCAGGGCATCGCGCATGAGTTTCTCGATGGGGTTTTTCCGCATGTATCCCGCCGCCCCCCAAAACTCCATCGCCTCCTGGCACACCTGTACGGCGGACTCGGATGCGAATACTTTGCTCAGCATCGCATTTTTCCGGTCCATCTCCTCAAGCTGTGTGGACCACGCCGTTCGCCACAGATAAGAGCGGGAGGCTTCTATTTTCATCGCCATGCGCGCAAGTCTGATCTGCTGAAGCTGATGATCGAGCAAAGGCACGCTGCCCTGGATTCTGGCATGCCCATATTGCAATGAGAGGTCATACGCACGTTGCGCGACACCCAATACAGTGGCGCCCGCCTGGATGTTGCTCCCGTGTCTGATGAACAAATTGGCCAACGCCGGCAGAGCCTGGCCTATTTCTCCGATTTGGTCCTCTTCCGGTATTTCCACATCGTGAAACTCCAATGTGCCGTTTTGAACACACCGCTGGCCGAGCTTGTCCCACACCTCCGTGACTTCAAAACCCTTGGCGTCGGAGGGCACCAAAAAGGCCGTCAGGCTATTCATCATAGGATTGTTCATATCCGTGCGGGCGGCGATCTGGTAGACCTTGGCGAGGCCTCCATTGGAGATATAACGCTTGGTGCCGTTCAACACCCAGCGGTCTCCTTTTTTTTCCGCATACGACTGAATTCCTGCCCCGGGATTTTGATTGGGCCATACATTGTCACTACCCGCCATGGGTTCCGTCCAGGCCGTCGCCAGAATACATTCATCATCATCCATAATTTTGGGGAGCCAGCGTTTTTGCTGCTCTCCATTCGCCATGTTGGCAATCGACGTCATAATCTTCCATGTCTGATCAAAGGCGACGGCAAGTCCCAAATCCCCATATGCCAGCGTTTCACCAACGATGGCGCAGGAAAGCACGTCGGCGCCTTCGCCTCCAAATTCTTTCGGGACGGTGAGTGTTCTGAGGCCTCGTTTCGAACCTTCTCGAATGACTTCCCAGTTAAAGGATGCTTCGGGATCCTCTATACGGTCTGCAACCTCCGCTGCGGGAATCATGACTTCGGTGGCAAATCTTTTCGCCGTATCCCTGAGTTCCATTTGCCGGGGGGTGAGCTGGAAATCGACCATCGGTTTTATCCTCCAAGAGAAAATTGTCCTGGCGATTCAGTCGCGATGAAATAGTCGCGAATCATTATGTCAAGAAAACCCGCTGTCGGGCCTCCGCTTATTCCAGTTCTCAGGATGCGAGCGTATATCAAAGAGCCGCCGGGTTCTCGCACAATTCGATGCGGATATTTCCAGGTCCTCTGACATAGGCGATCATGCGCCCGCCGATGCCGCGGCGCACGGGCTCCACCATAATCTCCGCCCCTCTACCCCTCAGCCACTCAACGGCGGCTTCCACGTCCGGAACGCCAAACCCGAAATGATCCAACCCCTGTACCAGTTCCGGCCCTACGGAATCCGGCGTCTCTTCAGGTCTGATGCCGCGCGCGAATATCATCAAGCGGCCGATTTTCACCGCCGCATTCGGAGAGCCCTTGAAGTCCTCGTCGTAACGGACGATTTCTGCGTCGAATATGTCTTGAAAATACTCGGCAAACGCCTTCACGTCTGCACATACGTAGTGAATATGATCAAAACCGAATTCCATCAAATTCTCCAAATATGAGATTACGGCGCGATAATGATTGGTGAATCTTCCGAGTCCGCACTTTCTGACAAGCCACTATCCTCGACATTCTCTTCTTGCATTTCCCCTTCCTCGCCCTGAGATTCCCGGGCTTGGCGGATAATCCGCTCAAGCATCACATTGATGGAATACTGAACCATTTCAACAAAAAGCGGGGAGGGTTCATCCGTATCCGCCGGCACTTCATCCGCAAGCGTCACACATTCACGGGCCATCGCTTCATCACCCGCCTGATGGAAAATGTACCCATTGTCTTCCAACTGGCCCGCGATTCGGTTTCGCAATACCTTGTCCTGAAAAATTTCTGCCGCGCCGTTTTCCACAATCTGCTGAAGGCGCTCTTTTTTCTGTCTATCATCCAGCGCCACCTGACTTTCCATCGACTCCAGAAATTCCTGAAAATACGGCACCACGCGCTCTTCATCCATGACCCAACTCCAGAAAGGCCGGTGGGCGAATATCGTGCGCACTTCCATCCGTTTCTCGCCTTCTGCAAGAGGATTCACCATCGCGCGGACAGGATGTGGTCCCTCCACGGGATACTCCTCAGCCTCCGACAACGGATCGAGCATGAGCTTCGCATGCGTAAAACCGCGTGGCAGTGGCGTTTCTCCCATCTCGTTTTCGCGCTGACCGCGTTCAAGAAGCCAGAGCGTATATCCGGCAGGCACTTCCTGTGAAGCCAAAGTGGGCATTTCTGAAATTCGCCGGAAAACATCACGCAACTCTTTCGCGCTCATTTCCGCATCGGTGAACTCGACAATTCCATATCCCCGATGCAATCGCGCCTGCACGAGATACCTTCCCCGGGGGACTCGTGAGCGGGCGAGCCACAAAAGCATCTGCCCACGCCCGTCTACGGCGCTGACTACGGCATGAACGTAGTCAGGATAATTCGTTCGTTGGGTAGTTCGAGCACCCGTATCAGACAATTTTTCAACTTCTACGCCCTTGTTCTTCAACCGAAACAACGCTTTGCGAATTCGTGACAACGTATCTTTGTCTTCCGTGGATTCGGAGAGCTTTTGAAGCGCAATCGCAGCATCTTGCGTTGCCGTATCCGCTAGAATTTGAATGAAATAAGCAGGTGGTAAAGTTCCTCCACTGCCCATCGCTTCGGCCAATACGAGCGCTCGTTTCGCTGAAACATCATTCGTGTTCTCGAAGCCATCACGCAACACTACTTCCTGTAAAAAAGAAGGCAGGTTTTTCAATGACGATACGATGGGTTTCGCAGAATCAACTGTGAGAGGCTCACTTTTCCTTAATTGATCAGAAATTTCCCGGGCCTGACTCAACATTTCCTCATTGTAACCCGTCGGCAATTCTACTTTCGCATCCAACACCTGAAGCGTCTCGTAGAGCGCGGCAAGTCCTGGTATCGACCAACGCATCGTCCGCAGAAGAGAAACAAGCTTCTGGACGACAGACGCATCCCCCAGTTCACGTAGAGCGAGAAGTGTGGGAATACGGCCCTCCGGAGTAGTGGAGGACAGATGGTTCAATACACCAGCGAGCCCAACCTCACCCATTTCCCTGATTTCATCCAAAAGAGGCGCCGGCGCCATGGCGCCCGGTGGAGCCGGCACCGTGAACGACGCTTCAAGACCAGCCGCTACGGCGGCAGCCCGAACCAATTCTTCTTTTGGAAAAGATTTTTTCGAGGCTTTCATCCTCGCTTTCTTCGCCAAAACCGTTCTCCTAAAATTCAAGTCCCAGAACCTGCATCATCATCGTGTGCAGCGCGTACTGTCAAGACGATGTTGAAAAACGCCTTTTTCTCTTTGCGCTTTTGCCAACCGCAACACACCCATGCCACAATCGCCGATATTTCGGCCCTGGGAGATAATGTGACCTTTCGATTCGCCCATTGCGGTGATTTCCACCTCGGCTATGACTTCGGCTACCTCCCGCCTCGCAAAGCCGCGGCGCGGCAAGCCGATCTTCGGGTAGCTTTTTTCCGCTCCGTTCGCGAAACACTCAAATGGGGCGCACAGGTCTTCCTTATTTCCGGGGATTTATTCGATACCCCCCATCCAAGTGCTCGCGACGTCGAAATTGTCTCGAAAAACCTTTCGCATTTATCCAAAAAAGGGGTGCGCTGTTTCGCCATTCCCGGAAATCATGATCCAATGCACTCAAAATCCGTGTGGAATCAGCCCGAAATTCAAAATAACCTCCATCTATTCCATGGTGACCCCGCTGCCGAATTGGCGCAAGAAAACATCGCAGAACTAAATCTTACGATCGCTGGAATCCCCTGGGATATCAAAGACGCCTTCAAACCCCCCTTGCAAGAAATCCTCACACGGAAACTCCATTTGAACGACAGATCCATCTTGCTTTTACACGGCTCAGAAGCCGCCCTTGCCATAGAACACCCGGCGTTCAAGGAACATCCTTTCCAGGCCGATGATTTGAAGCGTCTACCCTTCGGGTATGTGGCTATAGGCCATTACCACAAGCCTATGGACGTCGCCAGGTGGAACGGCGGCGGCGCATGCTACAGTGGTTCTCCTGAAGGATTGCGCTTCAGCGATCACAATCTGGGGGAGCGCTCTATCGTTTTGGGAGAAATGGATGAACGAGGCTCCCTGGTTCAACTCGAGCGAAAACCCATCAATGCGCGCACCATGAGAACTCTTTCATATTCCGCCGGCGACGGGACCACGGCGGACGACTGGTTTCGGGCCATCGATGACATGAGAGACCCGGATACCCTTTTGCGGGTGCGCGTTCCCAGACAAAACGGCGACAGGCAAAGACGGGCGGAAATTCTCTTGTCCGCGCTAAGTCATGATTTTTTCTATCTGGACATCATTTGGGAATCCCCTGGTGAGCAAGAACACCTGGTGTGACGTCGCTTTTTCCCACCCGGAAATCCCCATCAGACTCAAAGATGCGCATCGGGCATGCGGAGAAAATGAAAGAAACATTGCCTGCGTCGTAATAGACGTATTAAGAGCCACCACGAACATCGCCGTCATCCTGGAGAACGGATGTTCCGCGATATATCCATGCGCTTCTCCTGAAACGGCACTTGAACTGGCCCAGCAGCTACGACTTCTGCATGGTTCAGAAAAAATCATCCTGGGCGGAGAGCAAGACGGCAAGCCTATCGAAGGGTTTGACGGGGGGAATTCTCCGCTCGAATACACGCACAGAAGAATCAGCGGCAAGACCCTGATACTCTCAACGAGCAACGGCACCAAAACACTCTCCGCCGTGCAGCGTTGCGGAGAAATTTTCACCGCCGCTTTCGTGAACATCACCGCAACCACCGAACGTATCGCGTCCATTCTTCATGAAAACCCGAATCAATCCCTCTTGCTCGCCTGCTCGGGCCGCGAAGGAGCCTACTGCGAAGAAGATGCCGTAGGGGCAGGAATGCTCCTGCATATTTTGTCCAAAAATATGGAGAAGCTGGAATTCTCCGACACCGCTCGCGCAGCTTTGCACGTCGCAGACAGGGCTGAAAAAAACCTGGAAAAGATGCTTTTTCAGAGTTGGTGGGGCAAACATTTATCGTCGCTGGGGCTTGATGAGGATATTGCATTCTGTGCTCAGAAAGACATCATGAGCATCGTCCCCAAGCTGGATGACGGTGTAATCAGGATTGCTTAAGTTTCAAGCTCCTTCACCAAAATGCTTTCAACCACGCCCTGTGCGCCCGGAGAACCGGCGCCGGGTTTCAAGTAGAGAAAGAATTCCCGGTTTCCTTTCGCACCCATGATCGCACTCGCGGCGATGCCCTGAGGAGCCAATCCCAACCCAAGCGTTTCATCCCAAATGCGGAGGAGCACTTCACGGTGAAGCGCGGGGTCTCGGACTATCCCTCCTTTCCCGACACGACCCTTCCCTACTTCAAACTGTGGTTTGATGAGCACGAGTATCTCACCACCATCGTCGAGCAAGCCGCGAATCGGCCCGAGCACCTTCACGACAGAGATGAAAGAAACATCCACGACGCACAAACTCGGCCGTTCTTCGCCCGCCAATGTTTGAAAAATTTCCGGCGTCAGGCGCCTGGCGTTCACACCCTCCAAAAGCGTGACCCTCGGGTCATTCCTCAGTTTCCAGTCAATCAAACCCTTGCCCACATCCACCGCCGTAACGCGACGCGCTTCACGGGTGAGCAGCACATCGGTGAATCCACCCGTCGATGCGCCGACATCCATGCAGTATTTATCCAGTGGATCAATGCCGAAAAAATCCAGCGCACCTTCGAGCTTCAGCCCTCCCCGGCTCACATAGGGACAAGGATTTTTTTTGAGGGTGATGGATGCTTCTTCAGGGTATGAAGAACCCGCCTTCAAAGCGGGTTCGCCGTCAACACTGACCAGGCCGGCCAGAATCAGGCTGCGCGCACGCTCCCGGCTTGGAGCCAGCGCACGTTCGACGAGTAGTTTATCGAGCCTCTGTTTCTTTGCCATGCGCCGCCAGATCGGCAGAATCAGCCTCGCCTGCCACCAGATCACGAGCCGCCTGGGTGATATCGCCAGGCGTAAGTCCACAATCCTCGCGCTGGAGTTGAGGCGCTCCGTGCTCGATGAAACGATCGGGGATACCCAAAACCGTGGCGGAAACGCCGTGGATGCCATGCTCCGCCAAAAGCTCCAGAACACCGGCCCCCATCCCGCCGACGCGCGTACCTTCCTCAATCGTCACAACGCGCTTGCACCGCCTGGCAAGCCCCAAGACTTTCTCATCATCCATCGGCTTCGCAAAGCGGAGGTTCAAGACCGACGCCTG
>CAYTSP010000093.1:0-5398 GCA_964440505.1 uncultured Nitrospinaceae bacterium | reverse complement strand
ATTCCGGCATTCGCCGGAATGACGGCGGTGATCGATTCCGACCGATGAGGGAGGTCGAACCCGATTGATGAATGAGGGTTCGACCGGCCGAGGAAGACTTTTTCAACAACCCCTTGCGGGGGGATTTGCGAAGGCGGTGATTGTGGGCCTGCGGGATCAAAGAGGGCGGAGCCGTGTGCGATGAGTTTTGAGAGAAAGACACTCGGGGTCGCCGTCATCGGCGCGGGGCGCATGGGGACCCATCGCGCCCGGATGGCGTCCAAACACCCCGCGGTCCGGTTCCTGGCGATTTCAGACCTTGACCCCGCCCGGGCAAAGGCGCTGGGCGAGGAGGTGGGGGCGCATTTCACCACGGGCGACAACGAGGAGGCGATATCCCACCCCGACGTCACCGCCGTCATCGTCTCCACCCCCGAACCCAGGCACGTCGAGCCGATTCTCCAGACCATCGAGCGCGGAAAACGCGTCGTGGTCGAGACGCCCCTGGCCTTGAGCCTGGATGATGCGGACACGCTCATAGAGGCCTCCGCGCAAAGCGGCATCGAACTGCACGTCAACTACAGCAAGCGCTACTCGCGGCACTACTTCCTCGGCAAGGAGCAGGTCATGGAGGGCCGCCTGGGGCGAATCCTGGGCGGAACGGCCCGGGTGTACAATTCGCGCGCGCAGGCCTTCGAGATCCTGAAAAGAACGGACGAGGTCACCCCGGTGGTCGACGTGCTGGTCTACTCCGTGGACATGATTTGCTGGCTCATGGAGGGCATCCGCCCCGTGGAGGTTTTCGCCCGCGGCCACGGGGTCGTTTTCGAAGAGGCCGGCTACCCCGGGATCGACGATACGACATGGGCGATTCTCACGTTCGAGGACGGCGCCGTCTTCAGCCTGGGAATCTGTTACGCCCTGCCCTACAAATACCCCACACTGGGGCAAGGCACCCGCCTGGAAGTCATCGGAAAGGAGGGGGTCCTGCTTTTCGACGAGGACAAGAAGGAGAACCTCCTCTATACGGAGAAGGGATATCCGCACGTATATGTCCCCGACCACCACATCAACACCGCGTTCCTGGGAACCAACTCCGCGGGCGACTGGGCGCTCGATCACATGTTCGGGCCCGTCGCCCACGAGACGCGCGCCTGGCTCGATTACCTCTCGACGGGGAATCCCTGCCTGCACCCGACCGCCAGGGAGGCGCGGCAGACCCTGGAAATCACCCTCGCAATCGACGAATCCGCCCGGACTGGACGGGCGATCGAACTGCCCGCGAGAGTCATCTGAGAATCCCCCGCTCTGCATATGACGCCCTTAATCCCCTGCGAGCCATGCCTTAAGGGGTTGTTGAAAAAGTCTCGTTGGGAGGACATCGTTTCTACCCTCTCCCCGATGCGGGAGGGCTTGCCGGGCGACGGGGAAGAGGCGGTCCTCCCGCATCAATCGGACTTTCATCTTGTAGGGGCCGCATATATGCGGCCCATGACCGGGCGGCAAAAAAGGCCGGGTCGCATGTATGTCGGACATATATGTCCGACCTACAAACCCCCCAAATTCCCCCTGTCAGGGGGCTTTTTCAACGGCCCCCTCAAGAGCGTAGGGGATGGAGAAAGCTGCCGTGCGTGATGACGCCCCCAAAAGCAATTGGCTCGACCGCTTCGTCACCCGGACGACGGCTATCCCGCTGCCCCGGGACTTGCGCTCGAAGGCGCTTCGCACCGTCGTCACGCTGGTTTCCGTCGCGTTCTCTCTTCTCTATATCTATTACGCCGGGTTCGGGTATTTCTCGCCCGAGAGCTTCATCTCCGGGTACCTGGGTTTCACCTTCGTCCTGGTTTTCATCCTTTTTCCGGGGTCGGATAACTCGCCGCGCGACCGCATTACCGCAGTCGACGGCGTTTTGGTATTGAGCACCATCGCGGTCACCTACCATTACAACGTCTACTTCCCCATCCGCTACATCGAGCGGTTCGGCGAGGCGCTCACACACGACGTGGTTTTCGGCATCATGGCCATCGTTCTGGCCCTGGAGGCCTGCCGCCGCACGCTGGGCCCCGCCCTCCCGCTGATCTCGCTCGCCCTGATCGGGTATTCCCTTTTCGGCCCCTACTTTCCGGGCCATCTGACGCACCAGGGAATCAGCCTCTGGGATACCGCGGCATGGCTCTACAGCAACCAGTCGATCTACGGCGTCATCACGCGGATCTTCGCGAGTTTCGTGTTTCTCTTCATCGTGTTCGGCGCGATTCTGGAGATGTCGGGAGGCAAGGAGCTCTTCCTCAATCTCCCGCTCTCGATCATCGGGCGGACGCGGGGAGGCTCGGCGAAGCTCAGCGCCGTGGCGAGCGCGCTCTTCGGCATGATATCCGGGAGTCCCACGGCGAACATCGTGGGCACCGGAACGCTCACCATCCCGCTGATGAAGCGTTCCGGGTTCCCGCCGCACGTGTCGGCCGCTTTCGAGGCCACGGCCTCGACCATCGGGGTGACCATGCCCCCGTTGATGGGCGCAGCCATATTCCTCATGGCGGATTTCACGGGAATTCCCTATCTGGAAATCGTCAAGGTATCCATACTGCCGTCGCTGTTGTTCATGCTCTCCCTCCTGGCGGTGGCCCACATGTACGCCAGGAAGGCGGGCATCGAGGGATTGCCGCCCGAGGAACTGGGGGATCCCTGGGAGATACTCAGAAACTACTGGACCTTCGCGATTCCCCTGGGTCTCATATTCTACATGCTCGGATCGGGCTACAGCCCGGATTACGCCGTATTCGTCGCCATTCTGGGCGTGGCGGGAGCGAGTCTCCTCTCCAGGCGCACGCGCCTGACGATTCCCCAATGGGGCAAAATCCTCGAGGTCGGCGCCCGGAGGTCGCTCACCGTCGGCGGACTGGCCGGCTGCCTGGGCATCATCATCGGGATTGTGTTCCGAACGGGAATCGGGACCAAGCTCTCGATCCTCGTGGTCGACCTGTCCGGCGGATATCTCATTCTCGCCGTTTTGCTGACCGCCCTGGTGACGTTCGTGCTGGGGATGGGCGTCTCTTCCATCACGGCGGACTACCTCCTCCTCTCGGTGCTGATAGCTCCTGCCTTGATCGAACTCGGCGCGACGCCGATGGCGGCCCACCTCTTGATCATCTGGTATTCGCAGACCTCCAACCTGACGCCCCCGGTCTGCGGCGGCGCCTTCACCGCGGCCGCCATAGCGGGCGCTCACCCCTGGAGGACAGGGTTTTTCGCCTTCCGGATCGGGCTGTTCATCTACCTCATTCCCGTCGCTTTCGTTTTCGGCGACCTCCTGAATCCGGGGCTGAACCTGCCCTTCTTCTGGACGCTGCTGACGGCGTCCCTCTCGGCGGTCTGCTTCGGCGGCGCCGTCATCGGCTACCTGGCGGGCCCCTTGAATATGTGGCAGAGGTTCCTGCTTGCGGCGGCGACGATCGCCTTGTTCGAACCGCACCTGCTCCTGGATTTCATCGGCGTGGCTCTCCTCGCGCTGGTGGCGGTGTGGCAAACTCTCGGGAGTAGGGGGGCGAATCAGGAGGCCGCTTGAAGTTCCTGGGTATGGCTGAACCAATGTTCCGGGGAGGATGTATCGGTTGTTTACGTTAGGCGTCGACATCGGTGGCACGTTTACCGACCTCGTGGCTATCGATCCCGAGCGCGGCGAGGTGCGGACGGGAAAGATCCCCTCGGCTTCGGATGAACCCGCAAGAGCCATCCAGGCGTGCCTGCGGGATCTCGGGCTCGAAGGCGAGGAACTGGAGCGGATGATTCATGGAACCACCGTCGCCACCAATGCGCTCCTGGAGCGGCGCGGCGCCGTTACGGCGCTGGTGACCACGCGCGGGTTTCGGGACGTCACCGAAATCGGAAGGTGCCGGCGGCTGGTCGAGGGCGGCATGTTCCACATCGGGTTCCGCCGCCCGCCGCCTCTGGTTCCCCGAAACCTCAGGGAGGAGGTGGACGAGCGCATCCGGGCGAACGGGGGCGTCGAAGCCCCGCCCCGGCCGGAAGAGTTCCAGAACGTAGTGGAAAATTTGAAGCGGGAGGGGGTCGAGGCGGTGGCGGTATGTTTCCTTCACTCCTACGAGAATCCGGATCACGAGGAAGCCGTCGGGGCGTGGCTGCGGGAGCAGTTGGGGCCTGAGGTCTACATCTCGCTCTCAAGCTCCGTGAACCCCCAGTACCGCGAGTTCGAGCGGTTCTCCACGACGGTGGTGAACGCCTATGTCGGTCCGGCGGTGGGGCGGTATCTCTCGAAACTCAGAGACGGCGGCATCGGGAAGCTGGAAAACCGGAACATTTACATCATGGGCTCGGCGGGCGGCGTGATGGATATCGAGGCGGCGGAGGACTTTCCGGTACGCACCATCTTTTCAGGCCCTGCCGGCGGGGTCACCGCGGGGCGTTTTGTCTCCGAGGAACTCGAACTGCCGAACCTCATCACCTGCGACATGGGCGGAACGAGCGCAGACGTCGCCCTCCTCCTCCGGGACCGGATTCTTTACGCAAGGGACGCCGTCATCTCGGGGGTACCCGTCCGCGCCACCCAGCTCGAGATGAAAACAGTCGGCGCGGGAGCCGGCAGCATCGTGTGGGTCGATGTGGACGGGGCGCTTTGCGTAGGACCCAGGAGCGCGGGCTCCTCGCCGGGTCCCGCCTGTTACGGATTCGGTGGAGAGGAGCCCACCGTCACCGACGCGAACGTCATCTTGAACCGGATCGGAGACGGCGCCCTTCTCGGCGGAAAAATCCGGGTGGACGCCTCGCTGGCGCGGGAGGCGATGGCCCCGGTGCGGGACAGGCTCGATTTTGGCTCGCTCGAGGAACTGGCCGAAGGGACGCTTAAGATTCTCGTGGCCCGGACGGTCCGGCTCATCCGCGAGATCTCGCTCGAACGGGGATTCGACCCGCGCGAATTCGCCTTCGTGGCCTTTGGCGGAGCGGGGCCCATGCACGCCACGGCCATCGCGGATGAACTCGACATGGAAACGGTCGTGGTTCCGGCTCACCCGGGGAACTTTTCCGCCCTGGGGCTCGTGATGGCGAAGATGCGCCGGGATGCGAGCGCCACCTACCTCGAACGCTCCTCCACCCTCGATTTGGCGGACCTGCGCGGTCGGCTCGCAGAGATGGCGGAGGGGGTCGAGGCTCGCCTCCGGGCCGACGGCGTGCGGGAGCAGAGCATCTCCTTGTCGTGTTTTCTGGAGATGCGCTGTCTCGGGCAGGCTCACGAGATTCCCGTTCCCTTGGGATCGACTCCGGAGCGGGTGGATCTGCCGGCCATCGAAGGCGCCTTCCAAAAGATTTATACCGAGCGCTACGGCCGCAACCCGGACCCCGCCACCGAATGGGAGGTGATCTCGATCCAGATCATCGGCGAGGGAGAGGTCCAGGCGTATTC
>CAYTSP010000092.1:0-3690 GCA_964440505.1 uncultured Nitrospinaceae bacterium | reverse complement strand
AGTGTGGCCGATCACCCTCTCAGGTCGGCTATCCATCGTCGCCTTGGTGAGCCGTTACCCCACCAACAAGCTAATGGACCGCGAGCCCATCTTTGGACGATAGCTTTCATGAAGAGGCCATCTTTTACCTCTGAGCCATTCGACTCCGTGGTCTTACCCGGTATTAGCCCCCCTTTCGAGGAGTTATCCCGAATCCAAAGGCAGGTTGCTCACGTGTTACTCACCCGTTCGCCACTTTACTCGCCCGAAGGCTTTCTCGTACGACTTGCATGTGTTAGGCACGCCGCCAGCGTTCGCTCTGAGCCAGGATCAAACTCTCCAATTGATATATCTGTTCCAAAGAGAAAAAATACCTTACCGGTTTCCCGGCAGGCTTCCCATCCCTTTGGGTTCAATCGGGAATTGTACTACTAGAGCCCGTTCAGGTCCGTCACATATCCTATTCTTTTTTCAAAGAGCAGATCTTCTTGAATCAAGAAGGAACCGTCAGAGTACCAACGGTCGACAACTCGTGTCAACCGGGAAATGCGTGAATATGCGCGAAAAAACTATCGGGACAACCTTCTCCCCCTCGGCGGAAGCTCCCGAACCGCTTGCCTCCGCCCGCGTATATCGGATTTCGTTTTCCCGGCATTTCAAGCTGGCGAAATATAGTGGTTTGAAATCACTTTGTCAAAGAAAAAATCCGAATTTTTTCGCTTTTTTCCAGGAAATCGAAATGCTCTGCATATATTTGTTTTTATTGTATTTTCTCGATCGGCAAAGGCTGGAAACCCGAGAAGAGGCTGGAGCCGCTCGAAAATTTTCTAAATAACCCCGCCTTGTTCGGCGAATGCCGCGGTAGTAGGAGTTTCCACGGGCGAGGGCGCGGCGCCGTCTTCAGCAACCACCTCCTGACGCCTCGGCGTTACCTCTTCATTTTCGAGCGAGAGCACGATGTTGCAACGCCACTCTTCGCTCATGAGCGGATAATCGACCCGGAAATGCCCGCCACGGCTTTCCGTTCGCATCAAAGCCGCCACGGCGAGCATGCGCGCCACGCCGATCAGGTTGTGCGTCTCCTGTATTCTCCTCATGGAATCGAAGCGCTTCCGGGGGCTGTCGCCGGCCACGGCGGCCATGGCGTTTTCGGCCTCGAGATCATCGAGCCGAGCGAGTGCTCCCGCGAGCCTCGCCTCCTCGCGAATCTGCCCGATTCCCTCGACCCCCACGCGCTGCACTTCCAGGCGAAGTTGTTTGTCGTCGGGCCCGCTCGCCTTCGCTTCGCGCGCGCGCAGCTTCTCGATTCCCTCCCGCCAGCCGCCGCTCTCGGGGTCGGGCCTTTCGAGCCTAGCTCCCTCGCAGGACGCGCCTATGCCCGAGCGAAGCCCGAAGACGTAGCTGTCCGCCAGGGCCGCGCCGCCCGTGCGGTTCGCCCCGTGGACGCCGCCGGCGGCTTCGCCTCCCGCGTAGAAACCCGCGAGATTCGTACGGCCCCATTCATCAATCCGGATGCCGCCCAGATAGGTGTGCGGGCCGCTCGACACTTCGATGGGGGAGTCGGCCATGTCCACGCCCTGGGTCTTGAAAACGCGGATGATGTCCGCCGTGGCGCCGTCGTTCACCTCCTCGATCACATGGCGCGCGTCGAGGTAGATACCGTGGTTCTCCGTGCCGCGCCCCTCGTAAATCTCCATGCCCACGCCCCGGTTCACCACGGCACGCGTGGCGCGTTCGCCGCGCTCGGGGTCGTAGTTCCACATGAAGCGCTCGCCGTCTTTGTTGTAGAGATAAGCGCCAGCGTTGATGAAGCCGCTCGTGTGGGGCGGATAGCCCCGGATCTTGAGCGGCGCGGCTGCCAGGAGTTGATAGTCGATAAACTCCATGTCGATGAGTTCGGCGCCCGCGCGCAGCGCCATGGCGTAGCCGTCGCCCGATATGTAGGGCGGCGAATCGTTCACCTCGTGTAGTTGCGGGGCGCCGCCGGTGGCCATAATGGTCGATCGCGCATGAACCACGATGGGAACCCCTTCGCGGTACAAGAACCCCCAGGCCCCGACGACGCGCTCGCCCTCTTTCATCAGGTCCACGAAAATGGCGTGCTGGATTGTCTCGACGCCCCATTCCTTCATCTTTTTGGCCAACGACTGCATGAGCGGCTTGCCCATCAGCTTTCCGCAATGAAGAAGGCGGGGAAAACGGTGAGAGGCGCTTTTTTTCTGATGATACTTGCCGTCTTCCGTCCTGATGAGGCCCAGGCCCCAGGCGTCGAGCTCGATCGTCCTGTCGATGGCTTCCTCGCTCATGATCCGCATCAGCCGGTGGTTGCAGACTCCGTAGCTCGCCTCGATGGAATCCTCATACAGGAATTCGGGCTTGTCGGTGGGTTCGGAGTGGCCCATCGCCGCGGTGTAGCCGCCGCGCGCCATGGATGAACTGCCGGAGGGAAAAGTGGCTTTCGTGATGAGGATGGGCTTGACGCCAGAACGGATGCAGCCCACCGCCGCCATCATGCCGGCGACGCCGCCGCCGATGATGAGCACGTCCGTCTCGATTTTTCTGGCTTCGGAAAATGGACTCAAAAGAACCCTCCGCCGCGTCATGCCCGCAAAAAATTACCCGCGAACCCTGGGGTGAAGCGCCGGGGAACGAACAGTCGCGATTCGGAATCTTGCCTTATTGTTTCGCCAGAAACGCGGAGATATGATCCGTCACCGCTTCAGTGTCCTCAATCGCCATCAGGTGTCCCACGCCCGGGACCACCATCTTCTCGGCGCCTTCAATTTTCGCGGCCAATTCATCCGCACAGGCGTGGTAGCCGGACAAATCCTTCTCACCCACCAGGAGGAGCGTGGGCGCCGTGATTTTTCCGGCGATATTCGCGAGCGACGCGTCCTGCGGGGGATTCTGGTCGAGCCAATGCGCGCCCGTGTATGTGAGGAGCATGTCCTCCGCCCAATCGGCGGCGTCCTCGTTATCTCTCACCGAAGCAAAGATGGGCAGATCCGCCCAGTAATCCTTGGCCGCTCGCAGTCCCTCGGCTCTCAGTGTGGCCATGGTCTGGAGTCTTTGATCGGCGAAATCGGGCATCAGGCGCGGGAAATCATAACCCGCTCCCATCGCGATGACCGAAGCCGCCTTCTCCGGATACGCCGCGGCGAAGCCGAGGGCAATTCCGGCTCCACGGCTCAAGCCCACGAGGTGGGCCTTGGAAATCCGGGTGTGTTCGAGCAGGTCGGCCAGGTCCGCCACCTCAACATCACGGCTGTAGCCCGTAGGGGGTTTTTCTGAGCGGCCGTGCCCCCTGAGGTCATAAGTCATGACCCGGTGCGTTCCCCGGAGCGCGAGTTTCTGGCGCTCCCACATCGAGCGGTTCAACCCGTGCCCATGCAAAAAGACGATGGGTGGGGTCGGGGTGTTCATACCATTGTCGTCGTAGGAAATCTGGACTCCGTTGCACACTGCTTGCGCCACAGGAAATGCCTCCAGCGGGATGTTGATCATCCAAACCCCTCCGCCCGGCTCCTCCTCGAGCCGTCCCGCGCCGGCGGCCGGGTTGGGTTGGAAAAAGTGTGTATACAATGATTCGCCCTGATTCGCAAAGCGCCGGGCGATCTCCGGCGCGCGGCGGCGGCATCCGGGTCTGTTGAAAAAGTCCCTGAGAGGGTAAAGGCACCCCCCTCCTACCCCCCCTTGTCAGGGGGGCAGGAA
>CAYTSP010000091.1:0-5008 GCA_964440505.1 uncultured Nitrospinaceae bacterium | reverse complement strand
TCCCAGCAGTGCTGGATGCGGCCTATCGACCAGGGGAGGTTTCCGCCCGCGTGGGCGAGCATCAGCTGGAGGTTCGGGTAGCGCTCGAAGTGGCCCGAGAGGATGAGTCTTGTGACGGCGACCGTGGTGGACAGCGGGTTGCCGACGCAGTTCGCCATGTAGTAGGGGTACAGCGCCTTCAGGTCCGCGAAATCGGGATGGATGAACACCAGCGCGCCGAGCCGCTCCGCCGCCGCCCAGAACGCCTCGTACTGGGGCTCGTCCAGCGCGTGGGAGCCGATGCGATCAGAGATGATGCAGCCGAGCAGCCCCTTGCCCATCGCGCGTTCGAGTTCGGCGGCCGCGGCTTCGCCCCCGTTCTGCATGGGCAGGTTGCAAAGGCCCCGGAAGTGCGCGGCGTTTTCGTTGCAGAAATCGACGACGCCGTCGTTTTGCACCTGGATGATCTCCTCGCCCGCCGCGCCGCCGATCCAGTAGTAGAAAGTGGGCGGGGGCGGGGAGGCCAGCGCCATCTCGAGCCTGTCCGCCTTCATGTCGCTCAGCTTGCGCTCGGCGTCGGCGAGTTGCACCGCCCAGTTCTCCTCCGTCATCCTGGCGTTGTAGCGTGAGGAGACGGGCGGGAAAAACCCTTCGAAGCTGTCGGCGTGCTGGGGGCGTCTTTCGCGCTCTTTGGCGGCGAGCGCTTCCGCCTCCGGGATGTAGATGTGGTGATGCAGATCGATGTTGGGCAAGGGTGCTTCCCTCCGTTTGGGTGCTATCGGGGCGTCATCGCGCCCGCCTGGCTGCAGAAATGATAAAGACTTTCACGAGAGAGTAGAATCTGGCGAATCCTGAGTCAATCGAGATTCGCGCCCGCCGATTGACGCCCTCGATTCTGGGTGAGAAACTTTGACCTCGCGCTCTGAGGGGTGCGCCGGCGAGAAGTGTTCCGGCTCCCGGCCTTGCGTGGAGGGGACGATTCCGGTGAATGACGAGGACGCTCCCAGGCTTCCGCGCTCCTACGAGGGGCTGCGCACCCTGCAAGGCGAATTCGCGCGCTATCAGGAAGAGGCGTTTCCGGAGCGCGAGCCCAGGTTTTTCGCCCTGGAACTCGCGGGCGAGACGGGCGAACTCGCGAACCTGGAGAAAAAGGAATGGAAGGGCCGCGAGGTGGAGCCTGCGGCCTATACGGACGAGGCGGCGGATGTCATGATCGCCGTCATGAACTACGCCAACGCGCGGGGAATCGATTTGGGCCGGGCCGTTTCGGAGAAAATGGCCAGGATCGAGCGCATCAGAAGGGAATCACCGGAGAAATAGGCTGCGGTACCCCGCAGTTTTCCGGTCCGGCGCTTGGGGCGGCGCCGAAAAGAGTGACCCGAAAGACGAGCCGCTGAACCAGTGTTCTGCGAAGCAGAGCGGAAAGGATGAGATTCGATGTCAGGCCTCCCGACGGAGCCGGCCGACCTCGCCGACGTGCAGGCGAGTTCCGATGAGCGCAACGTCAAGATAGACAAGGTGGGTGTCAAGAACATCCGCTACCCCATCGTGGTGAAGGACCGGGCGAAGGATGCCCAGCACACCATCGGCAACGTGAACATGTATGTGGATCTGCCGCACCACTTCAAGGGCACCCACATGAGCCGCTTCCTGGAAGTGTTGAATGATTACACCGACGCCATCGGCGTGGACAGCGTGCCCTCGCTCCTGCAGACGATTCGCGAGCGCCTGGACGCCCAGACGGCGCATTTTTCCGTGACCTTTCCCTACTTCATGCAAAAGGCCGCGCCGGTGACGGGCGCCGAGGGGCTGATGGCGCTCGAATGCGGCTTCGAGGCCTCCGCCGGCGCGACGGACGACTTCGTCCTGAGCATCATGGTGCGCATCGCCACGCTTTGTCCGTGCTCGAAGGAGATCAGCCTGCGCGGCGCGCACAACCAGCGGGGCCACGTGCGCATCAAGGTGCGCTTCGACGGCGAGTTCTGGATCGAGGAACTCGTCGAGATCGCAGAGAGCGCGGGAAGCTGCGCGCTCTATCCGATCCTCAAGCGCGAGGATGAAAAATTCGTCACCGAGACGGCTTTCGACAACCCCCGCTTCGTGGAGGACGTGGTGCGCGAGGCGGCCCTTCTGCTCCGGAACGACAAGCGCATCCGGTGGTTCCAGGTGGAGGTGGAGAACTTCGAGTCCATCCACGACCACAACGCCTACGCCTTCATCGAGGAGACGGTGCGCGGCGAGGAGTAGTTCGCTTCCGGCGGGTGCTTGCTCGGGATGAGAGCGTTTGGATCAAGTAGGGGCGGTTCGCGAACCGCCCCTACGCTTTTTCCAGCCTATCGTCGTTCCCGGCCAACGATGGAGAATCATACCGTAGGGACAGGTCGCGACCTGTCCCTACCACTCTCCCTTTGGGCTGTTGAATAACCCTGTTTCGAGACCAGGCGGTATGGAGATTCCACGCGGTGGCGGAGCGGGAGCCCGCGCGCCGCACAAGCGCGCGATGGTTTTGTAGGGGCCGTTCGCGAACGGCCCCTACGGTCTCGTGGGATGTCGCTTTTGCTCGTCATTCCGGCGCATGCCGGAATCCAGGGACTTTGCTTTTCGCTCTTCGGTCTTTATTCCGGGCGAATGAATGAGGAAATGGGAACGCCGTAATTTACCCTTCTCATCGGTTCTGGATTCCGGCATGCGCCGGAATGACGGCGGTGGTGAATTCCGAGCGAGGAGGGGATTTCCAACAACCCCCTGAAGTTCGCCCCTCTTGTGAGGCCAACGCTCCCACTTGTGTGAAGAGAATGTGTATTACAGGGCCGACGGCAGGGTCATACTGAAACGACATGGACGGCATGCGAAAAAATCCCCAGATCGACGGCTTGTTTGGTTATCTTCTGGACGGAGAACAAATCGTCGTCGTATTTCTCTTTGGCGAAGACGACGGCGTCATGCACGGAATCGAAAATGTTCACCACTTTCTCGCCGCGCATGAGGGCAAACCTTCCGTTGTGCTTCTCGATCAGTTCCGGGAGCAGTTTCTGGAAAGCCTCGTAATTTTTATCCACTTCGTCCTGAATGGCGGGATGATCCATCATCACTCCTCCCCGAATCTCTCAGGGTAATATCCATGTGGAACAAGTTCCAGATCACCTTCTCGCCATAGAGAAGGCTTACGCATAATATATGACCTCGTGTTCTAGTATACTATATCATCTTTGATACGATTTCACGGCGAACATCAGGCCGATGGATGAGAATATCTCCCTCGCGACTGAAGGAGTAGCGATATTCCACGCGCCGCGCGGCAGCGCTCCAATCCCCTCATCGAATTTCGCGCTTTTCTCGCGCCCCAAGATCGCTTATAACCACCTTTTGGTTTGATTCTTTAAGCGTTTGATTCGGGGCGGTTTATGGACGCAAATACACGGGAAGAGCGGATAGACGCCCTCATGGAGCTTCTGGCTTCGCGCATCGTGATCATCGACGGCGCGATGGGGACGATGCTCCAGGACGAGAATCTGAGCGAGGCCGCCTACAGGGGCGAGCGCTTTGGAGATCACCCCTGCGACTTGAGGGGCAACCACGATCTGCTCAGCATCACGCAGCCCGACGTCGTCAGGCGGATTCACGACGATTTCCTGGAAGCGGGCGCGGACATCATCGAGACCAATTCGTTCAACTCCACGGCCATATCCATGGCGGACTACCGGATGGAGGAGGTGGTCCACGAGATGAACGAAACCTCGGCGCGCCTGGCCCGCGAGGCGGCGGATGCCTTCGAGCGGGCGCACCCGGGAGAGCCGCGCTTCGTGGCCGGCGTCTTGGGCCCCACGAACCGCACCGCCTCCATTTCGCCGAGGGTGAACGAGCCGGGATTCCGGAACACAAGCTTTGAAGAGCTGGTCGCTGCCTACACCACTTCGATTCGGGGCCTCATCGCGGGCGGCGCAGACCTGCTCCTGGTCGAGACCGTCTTCGATACGCTGAACTGCAAGGCCGTGATGTTCGCGGCCGAGCAGTATTTCGAGGACGAGGGGGTTCGCGTCCCCGTCATGATTTCGGGAACCATCACCGACGCGAGCGGACGCACCCTTTCGGGCCAGACGACCGAAGCCTTCTGGAACTCGGTTGCGGGCTACCGGCCCATCTGCGTGGGGCTCAACTGCGCCCTGGGCGCCGAGGACCTTCGCCCTTACATTCGAGAACTCTCCCGCGTGGCCGACGTTCCGGTGAGCATCTACCCCAACGCCGGTCTCCCCAACGAGTTCGGTGAATACGACGACACGCCTGAGTACATGGCCGAGGTGCTCACGGAATTCGCCCGGAGCGGCTTTCTGAACCTGGTGGGCGGCTGCTGCGGCACCACGCCCGCGCACATCCGCGCGATCAAGGAGGCGGTGGAGGGCTTCGCCCCGCGCCGGATCCCCGAAATTCCCCCGCGTTGCCGCCTGAGCGGCCTGGAGCCGCTGAACATCGGCCCCGAGACGGGGTTCGTGAACGTGGGCGAGCGCACCAACGTGGCGGGCTCGGCGCGCTTCGCCAAATTGATCCGGGAGGGAGACTACGAGAAGGCGCTCGAGGTCGCCCGCCAGCAGGTGGAAAACGGCGCCCAGCTCATCGACGTGAACATGGACGAGGGGATGCTCGACTCCGAAGAAGCGATGACCACCTTCCTGAGGCTCATCGCAGCGGAACCCGACATCAGCCGAGTGCCGGTGATGATCGACTCCTCCAAGTGGGAGGTCATCGAGGCGGGGCTCAAGTGCCTGCAGGGAAAGCCCATCGTCAACTCCATCAGCCTGAAAGAAGGCGAGGAGGCCTTCATCGGGCAGGCGCGGCTCGTGAAGCGCTACGGCGCCGCCGTTTTGGTGATGGCCTTCGATGAAACGGGCCAGGCGGAGAGCGCGGCGCGCAAGTTCGAGATTTGCGAGCGGGCGTACGGGATCCTCACGCGCGAAGTGGGCTTCTCGCCCAGCGACGTCATCTTCGACCCCAACATCTTCGCGGTCGCCACCGGCATCGAGGAGCACAACGA
>CAYTSP010000090.1:0-5905 GCA_964440505.1 uncultured Nitrospinaceae bacterium | reverse complement strand
GTCCGAAGCCGCGCCGGTGGGGGGAGGTTTTATTTCAGAATAATACCCCCCACCGAATCAGCCTTCGCAAAAAACGCTCGGCTTCTTCGACTCCCCCTCAAGGGGGGAGTGGTATTTCTTTCTCCCTAGTTGGCTTTATGTGCTGAATCATAAAATCAGGACTTTTTCAACAAACTCGCTAGGGACGGACCGATGTATCCGCTCCTACAGAGCCATATGCTCCCTTGTCCACACGCACCCAAGGAGATTCCTCCATGACCTATCCGGCCACCAGGGAACTGGCGAAACGAATCGCGGCGGTTCACGCCCCGGACATCGGTGATGCGGCCCGCGCGGGGGCGCGAAACGCCACCCTCGACACGCTGGGCGTGATTCTGGCGGGTCGCGCCGATGACTGTGCGCGGCTCGCGCATCGGCTGGCTGTCTCGGAAGGCGGCGCTCCCGTCGCGCGGCTGATCGGCACGGAGGAGCGCACGAGCGCCTCCTGGGCCGCCTTCGTGAACGGGACGGCGGGCCATGCGCTCGATTACGACGACGTGGACTTCGTGTTGCTGGGCCACCCGAGCGTCACCCTGGTTCCCGCGCTCTTGGCACTGGCCGAAGAAAGGGGAATCGGGGGCGCAAAGGTTCTCGAAGCCTACACGGTCGGTTTCGAACTGTTGCACGTTCTGGGCCGCGCGGTGAACCCGCTGCACTACCGCCGGGGCTTTCACTCCACGGCCACGCTCGGCTCGGTCGGCGTGGCGGGCGCCTGCGCCTATCTGCTGGGGCTTGACGAGGAGCAGACGCGGAACGCATTGAGCCTGGGGGCGAGCGGCTCGGCGGGGCTGGTCGCCAACTTCGGTACGATGACCAAGCCCTTTCACGCGGGCCAGTCCGCACGGGCGGGCTTGATCGCCGCAAAGCTGGCCGAGGAGGGCTTCACGGCGGCGGAGGATACGCTGGAGACGGGCTTCACGGCGGCCATGGCGGCGGAGGAAATCGGGCATAAGGCGCATGAGTTCGCGGACTGGGAGAGCGCGGTCGCTCCCTGGGGGCGGCCCTGGGACATCGAAGCGGGCGTATGCGTCAAGATTCACCCGTGCTGCGCGATGACGCACCCGGGCATCGACGCCATGCTCGATCTGGTCAACTCAGAAGACATCCAGGTCGCCGACGTGGCGGCTCTCGGCGCGCGCGCCTCGACCATGACGCTCAAGGTCCTGCGCTACAAGGAGGCGACTACAGGCCTGGAAGGAAAATTCTCCATGCCGTTCTGCATCGCCTCGGCCCTGGTGGACCGCAAGGTCGGCATCCGCCAGTTCGAGGAAGACAGCGTTGCGCGGCCCGAGATAGCCGCCCTCCAGAAGCGCGTGGCGTTCGAGCTGGATGAGGACATGGCGCGCGAGGACCCCGAAACCGAGGCGGCCGAAGTCTGGATTAAAACCAGGGACGGGCGCGAACTCACCCGCTTTTTCGCCCGCGCGCGCGGCCACGTCGAAAACCCCCTGACCGAATTCGAACTCAAGGAAAAATTCCTGGAATGCGCCGCAAGCCTCACAGATGAAAAGGCCCGGGCCGCCTGGGACGCCTGGCGGCGGCTGAATGAGGTGGAAGACGTCGCCTCCCTCACCGCCATGCTGGCGGAGCCTGTGCGGGAACCGAGTCCCGTCCAATAGTTCAAGAGGCGAAGGGTCAAAACCCTCCCCGGAGGCGTCCCACAGGTCGCGGCCAGTGCATGTAACCGTGATTTTCCTTGGCGAAGAGTTGAAAAGCCACCTGTAGGGACAGGTCGCGACCTGTCCCTGCGGTCGCGTTTTCTCCTCTCGCGGGAGTCCTCATGCTCGTCCGGGATTGACGCCATTGCCGCCGCCTGGCGCGAGTAATAAAATCATCGCGCCGTCAATGAACGCACTTTGGGAGACTGATCATGAAGCGAAGGGATTTTCTACTGGCGCTGGCGGCGACGGCGCTGGCTCCCGCGACCGGATGGACGGCGCCATCGGCTATGCGCTTGAAGGCCGAGCCCGTCACCGTCCGCCTCCAGCCTGACGGGCAGGGCTTGACGCACATGCTCGGGTTCAACGGTTCATCTCCCGGCCCCGAGATACGCGCCCGCCAGGGCGGCCGGGTGGCCGTTGCCTTCGAAAACGGCATCGACGGCGCCTCCGCCATCCACTGGCACGGCATCCACATCGACAACGCGATGGACGGCGTGCCGGGCCTCACCCAGGCGGCGGTCAAGCCGGGCGAGGCGTTCGACTACGCCTTCGACATGCCCTACGCGGGCACCTACTGGTACCACTCGCATGAGCGTTCCTGGGAGCAGGTGGCGAAGGGGCTCTACGGCCCGCTGATCGTCGAGGAACGCGACCCCCCGCGCGTCGACCACGACATCACGGTGGTCCTCGACGACTGGCGCCTGACGCGCAGCGGCCAGTTGCGCGCGAATTTCGGCAACCGGCACGACTTCTCCCATGACGGGCGGCTCGGCAACTTCGCGCGGGCGCTCCCCTCCCGGGAGGCGGTACGGCGCGGCGACCGGGTTCGCCTGCGGCTGATCAACGCGGCGACGGCGCGGATTTTCCAGGTGAAGATCGGCGGCGGCGAAGGAAAGATCGTGGCGCATGACGGCATGCCGCTGGCTGAGCCCGAGCCGCTCGGTGAGCTCGAGCTCGCGCCTGCGCAGCGGACCGACGTTATCCTCGACGTCGCCGGGCCTGTCACCTTCGCCTTCCTGACCGGGCGCGGACCTTATGAACTCGGCAAAATCGCGGCGCAAGGCGTCAACCCCGCGCCCATCGACGCCCCGATAACGCCCTTGCCGCAGCCCCGGGTCCCGGCGCCGGACCGCAAAAACGCGCGGCGGCTTACGCTCGCCATGCAGGGCGGCGCGATGAGCGGGATGGGCATGATGGGCATGATGCGCGGAAGCGGGAATTTCTGGGCCTTCAACGACCATTCCGGCCTGCCGGACGCGCCCTGGCAGCGCTTCGCGCGGGGCGAGACGGCGCTGATCACGATGAAGAACGACACCGCCTTCCCGCACGGCATCCACATCCACGGCCATCACTTCCACGAGATCGGCGAGGACGGCTCGCCCGGCCACTACCGCGACACCACCCTGGTCGACCCGCGCCGGAGCCGGGACGTCCTCTGCGTGTTCGACAACCCCGGCAAGTGGCTGATCCACTGCCACACCCTGGCCCACCAGGCGTCGGGCATGAAGACCTGGGTCGAGGTCGTCTGACGCGCGTTCCGCCGGAAATCACGAAAATGATTTTGCGGGGGCGGGCCTGCGCGTCCGCTCGAACGCGCGGTTCCGGAATCAGTCTCTTGAGGGTCAAGCGCGAGCGATGAGGGGTTGTTAAGCCTCGAAGCGGAGGAGTGCGACGGTTTTGTAGGGGCGGACCCGTGTGTCCGCCCATAACGTTCGCCGTGTTTTATCGTTCCGTTGTCGTTATGAGACGGATGCCTAAAGGCGGGCGGACACACGGGTCCACCCCTACGGTCGCCATTCGGAGGGTTGCGGCCTCTATATATGCTCTGGAATGGCGACTGTAGCGGACAGGCCCCCGCGTCTTTCCTTGGTCGAAACCTGTCCCTACGGTCGGGATTTTCCCTATGATGGGTGTGCTCTTGCTCGTCATTCCGGCGAGTGCCGGAATCCGGAACCGATGAGAGAATTCGGGGTATAGGAAATCCCGACACCCTCGTTGGGTTGCCGTATTCGCGTCTTTCGTCCGATTTCGTCCGCTCTGGATTCCGGCTTTCGCCGGAATGACGAACAAATCCCGCAATCGCCGTAGCCGGACAGGCTCCTGCGCCTGTCCAGGGTTCGCGAACCGCCCCTGCAATTGTGTTTCTCACTTGCGAAGAATTGATAAGCCACCTGTCGGGACAGGTCGCGACCTGTCCCTACGCAACGCCCATCGCTTGGATTTGACCCTTGGATTTGATACTTCCCCCGTATTCTTGACACTACACCGCTCGAAAACTAGCATGGGGCATACGGAATCTTATTTCACGCCTGCGGGACGCCGGTTGTGCTCCCCCATCTGGAATACACGCCATGAAATCCTCGGAACTCTTCGACGTCAGCGGACGCTCTGCGCTGGTAACAGGCGCTTCGGGCGCATTCGGGGCGGTCGCCGCGCGGACACTGGCCGGGGCCGGGTGCCGCCTCACGCTGACCGCAGGATACGCGGAGGCGCTCGAAGCCGTCGCGGGCGAGTGCCGGGCGCTTGGGGCCGCAGTCGGCACGGTGAACGCGCGGCCTGAATCAGAGGCGATAGCCGACGCCATGGTGGAGAAGGCCGTGGAGGACTATGGCCGCCTCGACATCCTGGTCGTGGCGTCGGGGATCAACAGGGTGGGGATGATCGAGGAGATGGCGCCTTCGGCGTTCGCAGACGTCATGGACGCGAACGTCACGCAGTCGTGGCTTATGGCGCGCGCCGCGACGCGGCGGATGAAGGCGCAGGGAGAGGGCGGCAAGATCGTCCTCGTCTCTTCCACGCGCGGGATTCTCGGCCACCCGGCGGGCTATACCGCGTATTGCGCTTCCAAGGCGGCGGTCGACGGCATCACAAAGGCGCTGGCTTGTGAGGTGGGTCCGACGGGCATCACCGTGAACGCGGTGGGGCCGACCGTCTTCCGCTCGACGCTTACGGACTGGATGTTCACCGACGCGCCCAAGGCGGTGAAGACGCGCGAGAACATCGTGAGCCGGATCCCGAAGGGCCGATTGGGCGAGCCCGAAGACCTGGCGGGACCGCTCCTGTTCCTTGCGTCGCGCGCGTCCGACTTCTACACCGGCCATATTCTCTATGCAGACGGCGGCTATACCGCGGGATAGGACGAAAATATCTGCGGACAGGGCATTTGAGGAAGAAACAACCTCATATGGACCAAAACATAAACCCGGGGAGAGAACCCGACCCGGCGAACGCGAACGAAGCGCACGGCGGGCGCCGGGACGGCGAGCTCGCCGGCTCTTTTGAGAAAACCCCTTCGAGGAGACATCATGAAGCGCGTGATCGTTCCACAAGACTGCCCCGCCTCCCCGAAAGCGCAGTCCGAGGCGATCGAGACCGAACACCTGCTCTTCTTCGCCGGACAAATGGCGACGGACTACGCCACCGGCGTCGCGCCCGAGGCCGCCGTGGACCCCGAAAACCCGTTCGCCGGCCCGCCGCCGATGGCGCGGCAGACCCACGTGATACTCGCGCGGATGGGGAAGATACTCGAAAGCGCGGGTCTCGGGTTCGAGGACCTCATCCGCATCGAGCAGTTCATCACCGGCCGCGAGCAGGCCGCGTGGTATTCCGCGACGAGGCAGGCCTACATGGCCAGGGCGCACCCGACCAGCACGCGGGTGGTGGCGAAAGCCCTGGAAGTGCCCGGTGCGCTCATTGCATGCGACGGCTTTGCGCTCAAGCCCGGTTCGGGCTGGGAGAAGCAGTCGCACGACCTCGAAATCGTGCCCAAATCACTGACCGGCTACCCCGCGGCGCAGTCCGCCGGTCCCTTCGTGCTGATGCCGGGCATGATCGCCACCGATTACGCGACCGGTATTCACCCCGACGCCCGCGTCGACCCGACCTTCTGGCACCAGTCCGCCATCAAGCGGCAGACCGAGTACATCCTGCGCACCAAACAGAAGGTGCTGAGCCAACTGGGCCTCGGCCTCGAAAACATTGTCCAGACCTCTGTCTACCTCACCCACATGGAGGATCTCCCGGCTGTGGATCACGTATGGCGCGAGTTCTTCCCGGATGAGGCGCCCGCGCGCAGCGTCATCCCCTGCGACGATCTGGCCATCGGCGGCTCCCGCATCGAGGTCAGTTCCATCTCCCTGCGCCCGGGCGGCGGGCTGGAGCGCCGGACGATTCTGTCGCCCGACGCCCCGCCTCCCCTCTTCCAC
>CAYTSP010000089.1:0-3480 GCA_964440505.1 uncultured Nitrospinaceae bacterium | reverse complement strand
GGGGGGGTAGGGGGGGTTGCCTTTATCCCCTGGCAAGGCGGCCAAGGGGTTGCTCCTAAGGAGTTTTCCCGTTAATAGGGCTTTTTCAACAACCTCCGAAGAAGGATGCGCAAATGCTGAACGGCGACGTCTTCGTTTTCGACAACGTGGTGCACATGTACGACCTCTCGGACGAGAACCTTGCCCGCCCGGACAGCCGGCTCGATCGCCTCTGGCACCTGCGCATCGGCAAAGGGAGAAGGCCCAGGGGCCAGGAAGACATCTACGCGGGCGGAGACGCAATCGGCGGGTTCGCCAGGAAATGGACCTGCGATGAGCTCGGCAAGCTGGTTTTCGAGGATTCCCAGACCGACATGGCCATGGCCCAGGCCGTCGTGCTCTACGACGTCTACAAGGAGGGCTTCTCCCCCGTTCAGGCGCAATACGAATTCGCACGCGCGCATCCCGACCGCGTCCTTTTCTGCGGCGGGGTGGACCCCAAGTACCCGAGCGTTGAGGGCGCGCTCGAAGAACTCGAGCGCCAGGTGACGGAGATGGGCGCGCGCTCGGTGAAGTTCTACAACGCCCACATCGACGGGAATTCGTGGCGATGCGACGACCCCGAGCTCGCCTATCCGATATACGAGAAAGGGCGCGAGCTGGGGCTCAACGTGTTCCAGTACCACAAGGGCTTTCCCATCACCCGCGCGCGACTGGAAGACCTGACGCCGCTCGACATCCAGCAGGCGGCCATGGATTTCCCCGACCTCACCTTCGCCATCCACCACCTGGCGCTGCCCTACTTCGAGGAATGCGTATACATCGCGGCGCGCTTCGAGAACGTCGTGCTCGTCCTCTCGGGCACGATGCACCTCCCCCTCGTCGCGCCCTGGCAGTTCAAGGAATACATGGGCAGGCTCCTGCGCGACGTTGGCTCCGACCGCATCGTCTGGGGTTCGGAAGCCCCCCTGCTGGGCAATCCCCAGCCCATGATCGAGTGGTTCTGGGAGATGGAGATCGACGAGGAACTCCAGGAGCGATACGGCTATCCTCCCATCACGGAAGGGGACAAGCGAAAGATTCTGGGCGGGAACCAGGCCAGGCTCTTCGGAATCGACGTGGCGGCGAAGAAAAAAGAGCTCGGTTTGGTCGCTTGAGGCCGACACGAGTCGGGGTTGTGGAAAAAGTCCTCGTGGTTGGGTCGGGATTTCACCGTAGGGGCGGACCTGCGTGTCCGCCCATTTTTCGTTACCACGGGGACAGGGCGGACACGCAGGTCCGCCCCTACAATCCCGTTCGCGTCAACTGCTCATTCATCAACCGCGTCAAATCCTCGTCTTGTATGGCCACCTTCCGGCCTCATCCCGAGTAGGGGCGCAAATGCTCCTTCATCGGGGCTGTTGAAGAAATCCTGATTTCGTGTTCCGGGAGATGTAACCGACCGGGAGCCGTAGGAACAGGCCCCCGTGCCTGTCCGGCACCCGCGCCGGTCTGACGAATCTTGCAGGGGCCGTTCTCGAACGCCCCACTACGGTCGCCATTCGGGGTGTCGGGGACGCATATATGCGTCCCTTTTCGTGGACACAAAACCAGGGCCGCATGTATGCGGCCCCTACATACATCTCCCTCTCCGCTCGTCAATTACTACCGAGTAGGTCTTTTTCAACTACCCCGAGCCGGGCGGCGCGGCGGGCGATTTCACGGGGTTTCGGATTGACCCTCGCCGCTTCCTGAGCGAGGATGAGCAGAACAACAGACAAACCATTTCAGATATCTGCTGAAATCATAAAACTGGAGGAATTTCCATGCAGCCACCCTATGACGGTGAAAAACTCGACCGCCTCATGAGCGAGGCCGGCGTCGACCTCGTGCTGGCCAACTCGCGCGAGAACGTGCGGTATCTGTGCGGCGGCTACTACTTCCACTTTCACGAGAGATTCACTTCCATGGGGCGCGGCCAGTACATGGCGCTGGCGGGCATCCCGCGCGGCGACGCCGGAAAATCGTTCCTGATTGGCGGGGCCGGGGAGGTCGGCCAGGCGAAGGACCAGAACCTCTGGATACCCGAGCTTATCACCTCTGGCAGATTTCCGGCCGAAGCCGCTGCAGACGCCGCCCACGCCATCGCGGAACGCGGGCTGGGGAGCGGGACCATCGCCGTGGAGGAGAACTTTCTCCCCTCCTCCGCCAAGGACGCGCTCATGCGCGCGCTGCCGAACGCGGCGTTCACGGAGGCGCTCCCGATCCTGGAGGAGCTTCGCGCCATCAAGACGCCCGAGGAGATCGATATCTACCGGCGCATCTCCCAGGCGGACGCCGAGGCCATCCGCGACGCTTTCGAGACGGCGGGGCCCGGCGCCACGACGCGCGACGTCGCCCACGCCGTGGAGCGCGGCATGACGGACAGGGGGCTGCACTTCCTGTGGGTCTTCGCCGCCGCGGGGCCGGGCATGCTCCGCGCTCCTTCGAGCAAGGTGTGGGAGAAAGGAGAGGTGCTCCATCTCGACGCGGGCGGTTCTGAATCCGACTACCTGACCGACATCTGCCGCATGGGCGTGCGCGGCGAGCCCACGCCGCTGGCGGACGAACTCTACAAGGCGTGCCTGGGAACGCAGGACTACGTGCGCGCCGAGATTCGTCCCGGTGCGGTGTGCGGCGACATATACGAGAAGGGCACGACGTATCTCAAGAACACCGAGCACGGCGAATACGGCAACTTCATCATCCACGGCATCGGCATGGTCTCGCACGAGCAGCCCTATTTCGGCCCGGGCGTGGAGAGAAAGCTCGAAGAGGGCATGGTGGTGTCGATAGAGACCGACATCCGCCATCCCGAGGTGGGCTACGTGAAGGTGGAAGACGCCGTGGCGGTGACGTCGGACGGCTACGAGCCCCTGGGCGACCTGGGACGCGAGGACTGGGTGGTCGTCGACTGATGCGGCCCCTGTACGACGAGGAAAAACTCGCCCGCCTGATGGAAGAGGCGGGCGTCGACCTCGTACTCGCGCACACGCCCCACAACATCCGCTACCTGACGGGCGGCTACTACTTCCACTTCCGCGAACGGGTGGCCGCCATCGGGCCGAGCCAGTACCTCCCCTTCGTGGGGATCCCCCGCGGAAATCCCAAAAACGCCTTTCAGGTGGCCTGGCGCGTCGAGGCGTCTCCGCGAAACGAGGTGGACACCTGGATACCCGATGTCATCTACACGAAGGCGCGGGGAACCGTCGGCGCTGCGGAAACGGCCGCCGAGGCGATCCGGAAACGCGGCCTTGATGAGGGGACCATCGCCGTCGAGCGCGCCTTCATGCCCGTGGATGCGATGGAAGCGCTCCAGAGCGAATTGCGCGCCGCGCGGTTCGTCGACTCCCTCGGGGTTCTGGAAGAACTCCGCGCCGTGAAGCGGGAGGACGAACTGGAGATATTCCGGCGCGCGGCCCACGCGGATTCAGAAGCCATACAGGCCGGTTTCCAGGAGGGCGCGCGCGGCGTAACGACCCG
>CAYTSP010000088.1:0-8235 GCA_964440505.1 uncultured Nitrospinaceae bacterium | reverse complement strand
GCGGGCGGGTCTTTCGGGAAGAACCGCTCGTGAACGCGGTGGAAGGTCGGGAAATCGCGCATGTCCCCGAGATAGACGGTCAGGTTCAGGATGTTTTCGAGAGACGACCCCGAGCCTTCCAGGTGTTTCCGGATCAAGTCGTAGACGAACCACGTCTGCGCGGCGATGGGGCCGTTCCTGCTGTCCTCATGGCTCTGGCCGACGGAGAGGAATCGCCCCCTCTTGGGGATGTCGGGGTAGTTGCGGATGAGGGGAGAGCCGGGTTTCGAGGTATCCGTCGGAATCTGCCCGGCGACGAACAGGTACGGCCCCGCGCCGACGACGTGGGAGAAATGCGCGGCGGCCGAGTGCGCCTTGGAGCCTTCGTGCGCCATCCTTTTTCCCAGCGTTTTCGCGGCTTCGGGGTTCAGGGCGATGGCGTCGATGTTGAAGCGCACGGTTCTCTCGGGGTCGAACGCCCCCATGCCCACGGCGGTGCTCGGCGTGGGGTCTTTCGGTTCATAGTGGCGCCGGATGCTGTCGAAGACCGGGAAAAAGCGCTTGTCGAGCTGATACAGGTGGAACCTGAGCAGGTTCTCCAGCCCCCCGCCTTTTGCTTCCAGTGTTTCCCCTACGCCCTCGTAGGTGGCGATGGCCTGCGCGCCGATGGGCGCTTCGATTTTATCGACCCAGGGGTAGTTCTTGGTCCGCGCGGGTCCTTTGTCTCCGATCTCGGCGTACCTGGTGCAGATGTCCCCCGTTTTCGGGTGCATCCCCATCCGCCCGCTGAAGAACAGGAAAGGCCCCCCCGAAACGCACCGGGGCCACTTGGCATGGTCTGAAAAGAATTTTTTTGACATTTACGCCTCGATGAAGGATGGGGGTTGAAACGCCGTGATCTCGGGAAGCTCCGCCTCGTAGCGCTCCATCTCCACCAGCGCGCTGTGTGCGCTCGGCCCCTGGCCGAGGCTGGAGGTTCCCTTGTCGGGCGTCAGTACGTTGGGGTTGCCGTGCTTGTCGAGCGCGCCGATCCTCCCCGGCTCCAGCGGGTCGTACCAGGCGCCCGTAGAGAGCTGGATGACGCCCGGGAGCAGGCCCTCTGTGATGACGGCGCCTGCGAGAATCGCCCCGCGCTCATTGAAGATTCGCACGACGTTTCCATCTGCGATTCCTCTGGCTGCGGCGTCATCGGGGTGAATCCACACCGGTTCCCTGCCCCTAATCTTGCTCTTGACGCTGGTGGAGCCGCTGTCCATCTGGCCGTGGAGCCTCGTGCGCGGCTGGTTCGAGATCAGGTGCAGCGGGAATTTCTCCGCCAGTCCGCTCCCCAGCCATTCGAGGGGTTCGAGCCAGGCGGGGTGGGGCGGGCAATCGGCGTACCCGAAGCTCTCGATGCGCTCTGAATATATCTCGATTTTCCCCGAGGGCGTCTTGAGCGGGTTGCTCTCCGGGTCTTCCCTGTAATCGGCCAGGTAGACGTGCGGCGTCTCCGGCGGGGCGACTTCGGTGTGGCCCGTTTCCCAGAAGTGCTCGAACGTATCGAGAACCACACCCTGGGCGGCGGCTTTCCGGCGCGCCTCCTCGTAGATGTGCCTGAGCCATTCCATTTCTTCGCGGCCTTCAGTGAAAGCGCTCTTGAAGCCTAAGCGTTCCGCCAGTTCTGAGAAGATGTCGAAATCGTGCCGGGCGTCGCCCACAGGCTCGATCACCTTGTGCATGGCGAGGATGAAGCGGTCTCTCGAACTCGAGCCGATGTCGTTGCGCTCGAGCGTGGTGGTGGCGGGCAGCACGATGTCCGCATGGCGCGCCGTGGACGTCCACCAGGGGTCGTGGACGACGATGGTTTCAGGCCGCCGCCACGCCTCCACCAGCCGGTTCAAATCCTGGTGGTGGTGGAAGGGGTTGCCGCCGCACCAGTACACCATGCGGATGTCCGGGTAGGTGCGGCGTTCGCCGTTGAAGTCGTATTCCTCGTTCGGGTGAAGCATCATGTCCGCGATGCGGGCGACGGGGATGAAGCTGCCGGTCGGGTTTTTCCCGAAACCCATTCTGACGGAGGGGATGTTCTCGCGCGGTTCGCCGCGTCCACCCATGCTCCCATAGCCGAAGCCGAAGCCCCCGCCCGGCAGGCCGATTTGCCCGAGCATGGCGGCGAGCGTGACCGTCATCCAGAACGTCTGTTCGCCGTGGTCTCCGCGCTGGAGCGACCAGTTCGTGTTGAGCATGGTTCGCGCGCCCGCCATGCGCCGGGCGAGATTCCGGATGACGTCCGCCCCGATTCCCGTGATGGGGGCCGCCCAGTCCGCGCTCTTGGGCTGCCCGTCCGTTTCGCCCGTCAGGTAGGCTTCGAACCTCTCGAAACCCACGCAGTAGCGCGCGAGGAAGTCCTTGTCGTGCAGATTCTCCTCCCAGAGCGTATGGGCGAGGCCGAGCATGAGGGCCACGTCCGTATTGGGCCGCACGGCGAGCCACTGCGCGCCCAGAAAATCGGGGGCGTCGTCTTTCAGGGGGCTTACGTTCACGAATTCCACGCCGTTCGCCTTCGCCCGTTCGAGCCATAGCTCCAGGGAGTGCTCTCCCGCGCCGCCGGCGGCCACCTGCGCGTTCTTGACCGGGACGCCGCCGAACATGACGAACAGTCCTGAGTCTTGCGCGATGCTGTCCCACGTCGTGATGTGCCCGGAGCAGGCGACGAAGTCCCCCAGGACGTGGGGGAGGATGACGTATCCGGCGGCGATGCTGTAGGTGGTCACCTGATCCGTAAAGCCGCCGTAGCAGTTGAAGAATCTCTTGAGCAGCGTGTTGGCGTGGTGGAAGCGGCCCGCGCTCGCCCAGCCGTAAGAACCCGCGAAGATGGACTCGTTGCCGTGTTCGGTCTTGATGCGCTTGACTTCGTCGGCGACCATGCCGAGAGCCGTCTCCCAGGAGACGGGCACGAAGGGTTCGCCGCCGCGTCCTTCGGTGCGTTTGCCGGGGCCATGCTCGAGCCAGCCCGCGCGGATCATGGGCCCGGAGATGCGGGTTTCGTCATAAATGGCGTCCTGGATCGACTCCAGGATGGGGGAGGGCGCCGGGTCCTTGGCGAAAGGCTCGAAACCCACCATGCGGCCATCGCGCACAAGCGCCCGGAACGCCCCCCAGTGGGAACTGTGGTGACGCTTTTCAATTCCACCTTGCCCGTCGGGCATCAGATGACTTCCTCCACGTATCCGAGTCGAACCAATGATTTGGCGCAGTATATCACGAGTGGGAACCAAGTCCCCGCGCCCTGGCGGTTCGTGCGCCCGAAAGCGGTGACGGGGTGATTTTAAGGCGAGAATATGCCATTGTTCCACCTTCTGGGTTCAAAATTTTCTCATCTGGAGACGCTCATGGATGTGCTCATGCGAATGGCCGGTGAAATCGGGCAATTGCTGAAAGACAAGGGACAAACGGTCGCCGTTTCGGAAACCTCCGCCGGTGGCCTGGTGTCGGCCGCTCTGCTCGCCGTTCCGGGGGCTTCGGCCTATTACATGGGCGGCGGCGTGCTCTACACCTACGATTCGAGGAGCATTCTGCTCGGCTTGCCCGAGAAGGCCTTCGAGGGTATGCGTCCGAGCACGGAGCCCTACGCGGCGAAGCTGGCCGCAGCGATAAAAGACAGGCTGGGGTCGACATGGGGCGTTTCCGAAACGGGGGCGGCCGGTCCAGCGGGCAACAGATACGGGGATGCGCCGGGGCATTCGTGCATGGCCGTCTCCGGTCCCGTAAAAAAAGTATTAACGATGGAGACGGAAAGTGGGGACAGGGAGGCGAATATGTGGGCGTTCGCCGAAGCGACGCTTGTCTTGCTCAAAGAGGCGATCGAACAAAGCTAACCATAAGGAGATGATGCGTTATGTTTCGTGCTCTGGTTTTAGAGGAAGCGGACGGGAAGGTCAGTTCATCGGTCCAGGAGCTTGACGAGGCGAGCCTGCCGGATGGCGACGTGACGGTCGCGATCGATTATTCGACGCTCAACTACAAGGACGGAATGGTATTGCGCGGTATCGGGCGGCTGGTGCGGAATTATCCCCACGTCGGCGGCATCGACTTCGCGGGCACGGTGGAAGAGAGCGCGCACGCCGATTACAAAGCCGGAGACAAGGTGATCCTCACCGGCTGGCGGGTCGGCGAGGCGCACTGGGGGGGATATTCCCAGAAAGCGCGCGTCAAGGGAGACTGGCTGGTCCAACTGCCGGAGAATATGTCCACGAGACAGGCGATGGCGCTCGGCACGGCCGGCTTCACGGCCATGCTTTCCGTTCAGGCGCTGGAAGACCACGGCATGGGCGTGGATGACGGGGAAGTGCTGGTCACGGGCGCCGCAGGCGGGGTGGGTTCGGTCGCAGTGGCCGTTCTTGCGAACCTGGGTTATTCCGTCACCGCGTCGACGGGCAGGGAGGAAACCCACGAATATCTCGGGTCGCTGGGCGCTTCGGCCATCATCGCGCGGAGCGAGCTTGCCGAACCCACGAAACGCCCGCTCGAGAGCGAGCGCTGGGCGGGGTGCATCGACTCGGTGGGCGGCACGACGCTCGCGCGCCTGTTGACGCAGATGAAAAATCGAAGCTCCGTGGCGGCGGTGGGTCTGGCCGGCGGGAGCGGGCTCGAGACGACGGTGATCCCCTTTCTCCTGCGGGGCGTGAATCTCCTGGGTATCGAATCCGCCATGTGTCCGTATGAGCCTCGCCGGAACGCGTGGGCGCGCCTTGCGGAGCAGATGCCGATGGACAAGCTCGAATCCATGATCACCGAAGCGACGCTTTCCGATCTGGCGGGCCTTGGCGGCGATATATTGAAGGGGCAGGTGAAGGGCCGCGTGGTCGTCGACGTGAACGCCTAGCTGCCCCGTTTTTTCGTCAACTCGCGGTCCAAGGCCGCAGCGAATTTGTGGCGATCAGCTACGGCCATGGGCGGCGGGCCGCCCTGAACGAGACCGCCCGAGCGCATATCCATCATGAAGTTTCTCAAGGATAGCCGCTCGCCCACGTTTTCCTCGTTATAAACTTCGCCGCGCGGATCGATGCCCAGCGCGCCTTTTTCGACCGCCTTCGCCGCGAAGGGAACGTCCGCGGTGATGACGAAATCGCCCGGGTTCAGGTTCTCTACGATGTATTCATCGGCCACGTCCGCCCCGCCGGGGACCTGAATCGTGGAGACGGATGGAATGTCCGGCGTCCTCAGCTTCATGTTGGCCACCAGCACGGTGGGAATGTCGAGGCGATCGGCGGTTTTGTAGAGAATCTCCTTGATATCTTGCGGGCATGCGTCCGCGTCCACCCAGATTTTCATGCGTTTTCCCTCTCATCGCCCTTAATCCCGGCGTCTCCTTTATAGTATGATGCTTTTCATTCGAGATACCTAACACGATATTCCGGAGCGGGTGATATTCGTGCAGCCGGGAGAGTGAATATGTCACAACCGCAAGAGGCTCGTGAGAAAATAGCGGCGCGAATCGCAGAGATGGCCGATACCGTCTTTGGCGTGCCCCGGGATGAACTCGCCCTCAAGACGGCGGATGATTGCGCTGGAATGCTCCAGATTCTCTCAGGCGCACCCGTTGAGTCCACCGATGAGCCGTTTCTCCCCCCGCTCGAAAATCCCAAGGCCGATGAGGGCGCTAAATGAATGAACACTGGCGACTCTCGTTGAGCGACGGCCTTCGCAAGATGGAGGAGGGCGATCTCACCGCGACGGAGTGGGTGCGCTCTCTTTTAACCCGCATCGACGCTTGTGAAGAGGAGGTGAAAGCCTGGGTGCAGGTGGACGCGCAAGGCGCCATTGAGGCGGCGAAGGCGGTAGACGAAGCCCGAAGCGCCGGGGAGGAGTTAGGTCCTCTTGCCGGAGCGCCTTATGCGGCCAAGGATATTTTCGGCGTCCGGGGTCTCAAGCTGGAAGCCGGAACGGAGATTTTCAAGGGACGGACGGCTTCAGAGGACGCCGCCTGCGTGGCGCGCCTCAGGAGCGCCGGCGCAATTGCCATGGGCAAGGCGGTGACGACGCCCTTCGCGCAGGGGGATCCCTCCATCGCCCGCAATCCCTGGAACGTCGAGCGGAGCCCGGGCGGGTCGAGCAGCGGCTCCGCCGCGGCCGTGGGCGCGGGGATGGTTCCCGCCGCGTTCGGCAGCCAGACGACGGGCTCCACGCTTCGCCCCGCCGCGTATTGCGGGGTGCCGGGCCTGAAACCCACCTATGGACGCATTCCCAGGACGGGCGTCATCGAAGTTTCGTGGAATTTCGATCACCCGGGAATTATCGCGCGCACGGTCGAAGATATCGCCAAAATCCTCGAAGTGGCGGCAGGCCCCGATGGCGCGGATCACAGCGCCGTGCAGTCCCCGCCGCCCGCCGCCAACCAGACGCCCCGGAAACCGGAGAAAATCACGTATTTGAAACATCTGCTCGAACTCGCAAGCGAAGAAGTCGTCGAGTGGACCGAGCGGGCCGTATCCCGAATCGAATCGAAGGGGGTGGCCGTCCACGAGGTGGAACTGCCCTTGAGCATGGATGAGATAAACGCAGCGCATTTCATCGCCCGGTGCGTGGATTTCGCGTCCTGCCACGAGGATTTGTACACGGCGCACAGGGATGACCTCCCGCCTTTCGTGCGCAGGAGCTTCACGATTGGCTATATGACGCCCGCCGTCCATTACGTGAAGGCGATGCGCGTTCGCGCGAATTTCACCAAGAAAATGGACGATCTCATGGAGCGCTACGATCTGTTCGTGCTGCCGAGTTTCGATTCGGCTGCGCCGCCGTGGGCGGAATCCACGGGCGGGCCCGCCTTTTTGCAGCCGCTCACTTTTTCGGGACAGCCCGCGATTACCCTGCCTCTGGGCAGGGGAGACATGAACCTCCCGCTGGGAATCCAGTTCGGCGCGGTGCGCTGCGGGGAGGAGAAACTCCTGGCGATGGCGAGGTGGTTCGAGGAGGAGATGGGCTGGCGGGCGGAGTTTCCCGAATTTTAGGACGGCATGTATTTTAAGTTCTTGGCTTAGAGGGGCCTGAGATGAACGAGACGGGAGTTGAAACGGCGGTCGAAGAAACAACGGATGCGGTGAAGCTCAAGATCATCGACGCGGACATCCATCCGCGCATGAACGGCATGCACCAGCTTCATCCGTATCTCCCGGAATCGTGGCGCAAGCGCATGGGCGTGGCGCCGCTCAGCTCCGCGAAAGATCCCAACACCGCGCGAAACGTCTTTTCGATACCCAAGCGATGGTACTACCACCCCCATGGTGCTGAGCGTCCCGACGCCCTGCCGCCGGACGGCGGGAGACCGGGCTCGAACCTCGACATGCTGCGCTCCCACCATCTGGACAAATACGGGGTCGACGCCGGCATCCTCATCGCCGGCGATCTATTCGGCATCGGGGGATTGCCGGACGCAGACATGGCGGCCGCGTTCATCGCGGCGAACAACGACTGGTTGCTTCATGAGTGGTGCGAGGCGGAACCCAGGCTCAAGCTCGCGATGCACGTCGGTCCGCGCGACCCGGGGCTCGCCGTCAAGGAAATCGAGAGAATCGGCGCGCATCCGGCTGTGGTGCAGGTGCAGATTCCGCAGATGGACGTTCTGTTGGGGAACCGCCACTACTACCCCATCTACGAGGCCGCCGAAGCCATGGGTCTCGCCATCGGGATGCACGGCGCGGGCGAGGCGGCGGGCGTGAACACGCCGATGAATCCCACGGGAATTCCCGCCTATTACATCGAGGTGCACACGGGCGCGGTGACGATAGCGCAGGCGCAGGTGATCAGCCTGGTGTGCGAGGGCGTGTTCGTGCGCTTCCCGAAGCTCAAGGTCGTCTTCCAGGAGATGGGCTACGCATGGCTGCCGAGCATCATGTGGCGCTTCGATCAGGAATGGCGCTCGCTGCGCGCGGAGGTGCCCTGGCTCGAGCGTCCGCCGAGTGAATACGTCGTCGACCACATCCGGCTGACGACGCAGCCCATCGCCGAGCCGCCCACGAACGAGGACCACCGCCAGATTCTCAGGATGGCGAGGGCGGAGAAAACCCTGCTGTTCGCGTCCGATTATCCGCACTGGGATTTCGACAACCCCCGGCAGGTATTCCAGGAGGTCTCGGACGATCTCAGGCGCCGCATCTACCACGAGAGCGCCGAGGAGCTCTACGGCCACAAGCTCTGAGCGGGGGATCGCAGAAGGGGTTGTTGAATAGTCCTCGTCGAGGGTATCGCTTATTCCGGGAAGGCCGCTTCCCCACGAAC
>CAYTSP010000087.1:0-6111 GCA_964440505.1 uncultured Nitrospinaceae bacterium | reverse complement strand
GAACCTCACCTTCATCCTGTTCTGCCTGAACCTCCTGCCGGTGCTGTCCGACAGGGTGCCGGGACGCACCTTCGCGGCGCTCTTCCTGGTATTCGGATTTCCCGTCGTCGCCTTCATTCTGCTCCACGGCGCCTTCGGCCTCGAGACCGTGCCGACGCACAAGTGGGGTGGGCTGGCGCTCACGCTCGTGTTCGCCTCGGTCGCCATCCTGTTCTCCCTGCCGATAGGGATTCTGCTGGCGCTCGGGCGGCGCTCGGAAATGCCCGTCATCCGCACGATCTGCATCGCCTTCATCGAGCTGTGGCGCGCGGTTCCGCTCATCACCGTGCTCTTCATGGCTTCTTTCGTGCTGCCGCTTTTCACGCCCGAGGGGGTGAACGCCAACGAGCTGCTGCGCGCCCTGATAGGCTTTATCATGTTCGCCTCCGCCTACATGGCCGAGGTCGTGCGCGGCGGGCTGCAGGCCCTGCCCAAGGGCCAGACCGAGGCGGCCCAGGCGCTGGGACTGAACTACTGGAAGTCGATGCAGCTCATTATCCTGCCCCAGGCCTTGAAAATCGTGATACCGGGCATCGTCAACACCTTCATCGCGCTTTTCAAGGATACGGCGCTGGTTTCGATCATCGGGCTCTTCGACCTGCTGCTGGTGGCCCGCTCCGCCGTGACGGACCCCAAATGGCTGGGCCTGGAGCATGAGTCCTACATCTTCGCGGCCGTCATCTATTTCATCTTCTGTTTCAGCATGTCGCGCTACAGCCTGTGGTTAGAGCGCAAGCTCGACACGGGCCACAGAACCTGAGGGGGGAGAATGCGCCCATGAGTGAGCCGATTATCCGCATCGAGGGCATGAACAAGTGGTTCGGCCAGTTCCACGTCCTGCGCGACATCGACCTGACCGTCAACCGGGCCGAGCGCATCGTCATCTGCGGGCCTTCGGGTTCGGGCAAATCGACGCTCATCCGCTGCATCAACCGCCTGGAGGAACACCAGAAGGGCACCATCGTGGTGGAGGGCATCGAACTCACCGGCGACCTCAAGCAAATCGACAACGTGCGCCGGGAAGTCGGCATGGTGTTCCAGCAGTTCAACCTCTTCCCGCACCTGACGGTGCTCGAGAACTGCACGCTCGCGCCCATCTGGGTGCGCAAGACGCCGAGGGCCGAGGCCGAGGAACTCGCGATGGAGTACCTGACGCGCGTCAAGATACCCGAGCAGGCCCTGAAATACCCCGGCCAGCTCTCGGGCGGCCAGCAGCAGCGCGTGGCGATAGCGCGCTCGCTCTGCATGCGGCCCAAGATCATGCTGTTCGACGAGCCGACCTCAGCACTCGACCCCGAGATGATCAAGGAGGTGCTCGACGTGATGGTCGAACTCGCCGAGACCGAGATGACGATGCTCGTCGTGACGCACGAGATGGGCTTCGCGCGCCAGGTCGCCCACCGGGTCATCTTCATGGACGAGGGCCAGATCGTCGAGCAGAACGAACCCGAGGAATTCTTCCACAACCCCAAATCCGACCGCACGAAACTCTTCCTGAGCCAGATACTCTCGCATTAGGTGAGAGTGGAAAAGTCCCCCAATTATGGGGGAATGGATTTCTCAATCGACATACGCTTACGGAATGACTCCCCCTTGTGAGTCGTGGCTGACTTGCGAGGGAGAAGAAACACTCCCCTCTTGAGACTTGTTCCCAATTCATCAGGAAGGATTCACTCCCCCCTTGAGGGGGAGTCGATGAGCTAAGGGCGTAAGCCCGCAAGCGAATCGGTGGGGGGAGCTTTAGATTTTTAGAATCATGTCCCCCCACCGAATCGGCCTACGCCAAGGCTCGGCCTCTTCGACTCCCCCTCAAGGGGGGAGTGGTTGTTGGGCATTCTGCAAGGGAATTCGTAGGGACAGGTCGCGACCTCGGACAACCATTGGGGTTGTCCGCTACGGTCGCTATTCGGGGAGGATGTGTAAGAGTTGCCGGTCGGGATTGACCCACCGCGCGGCATTGGGCTTCGCAGAACACTTGACGCCTCATTCCGAGCAAGCGCCCCAAACCCTCATCCTGAGTAGGCGCGTAAGCGCCGTATCGAAGGATGGGGGGCGCATCTCTCCGGCGGGCGCGAATTTCGCCCTTCGATACGCGGCTTCGCCGCTACTCAGGGTGAGACGGAGCGGCGGGCTGCGCAGGATGAGGAGGGGGATTGCGTCGCACGGGGTATTTCAACAACCCCGTTAGGGGGCTGTTCTTTCCCCTAACCCTCCGGCCCGTAGGCCCCGGGCGCCAAGGCCTCGATGTCCGTGACGACGTCGAGGATGACGGGGCCTCCCTTTATGCTGAAGGCCTGATCGAGTGCTGAGCCAAGTTCCGCAGGTTTTTCGACGCGGATGCTCGCGGCGCCCATCGACTTCGCGATGTCGGTGAAATCCGTCTGGTTGAAATGCCAGAGCTCATGCGCCTTTCCGCGCTGTTCGCCGCCGTAGGCGTCGTCGAAAATCTTGGTCTCCTGGTTCTGGGAGCCGTTGTTGTTCACGAGGATGACGGCGTTGATGCCCCAGCGCACGGCGGTCTCGACTTCGCCGATGTGGTACCAGAAACCCGCATCGCCCGTGAAGAGGACCACGGGCCGCTCGGGCGCGCCGCACTTCGCCCCCAATGCCGCGGGGAATCCCCAGCCCAAGTGGCCCGCCGCGCGCATGAAGCTGACGCCGGGGCTTTTGAGGTCGAGATAGCCCCCCGTCCACATGCCCGAATGCCCGGTGTCTGCGAGGACGATGGCGTCAGGCGGCAGGTGTTCGCCCAGCGTCCTGCAGACGCGCTCGGGCCGCATGGGCGAGGCGTCCGAGTTCAGGAGCGGCGCGAATTCCGCGCGCCAAGCCGCGCCCACTTGCTCCACGCGCGAGAGCCAGGCTCCGCGTTCTGTGACTTCTTCCGCCGCTTCGGTGAGTTTCCCGAGCGCAATCTTCGCGTCCCCGATGACCGACGCCTCGAGCGGGTAGTTGCGCCCGAGTTCTTCGGGGTCGATGTCGAGCTGGACGGCCTTGACGCCGATTTTCGGCACGCGCCAGAAGTGGGTGGTCATGCCGCCCGTCTGGGTGCCGATGAAAAAGACGAGGTCGGCTTCTGATACGAGTTCGTTGGCACGTCTCCTCGAATACGTGCCCACCACGCCGACCGAGAGGGGGTGATCGCCCCGAATCGATTCCTTGCCGTTCATGGAGGTGGCGACGGGGATCTGGAGTTTCTCGGCGAAGGCGACGAGTTCCGCGTTCGCGCCGGAGGTCCTGACGCCGCCGCCCGCGACGATGATGGGCCGCTCCGCCCCCCCGATGACTTGCAATGCCCGCGCGATGCTCTCAGGCTCCGGTTCGGGCCGGTAGGCGGGGACCTGTTTGAAGTTCTCCTCGACGATCAGCTCCAGATCGGCCACGTCCTGCTCCACCTGTCCCAGGTTCCCGCCGAAGCGCAGGTGCACCGGGCCGGGCGTTCCCGAGGTGGCGACGCGGAAGGCCTGGCGCAGCAGGTCGGGAAAGCGCTCGACTGTATCCACCGTGGCGTTGAACTTGGTGACCGGGTCGAACGCGCTGATGTCCTCGGTCTCCTGGTAGGCGTTCCGGTAGCGGATCTGGGGCGTGGTGCCGCCCGTGAAGGCGATGAGGGGCGCGCAGGCGAGGTGGGCGTCGCGAAGCCCCGCCGCCAGGTTCACGCCGCCGACGATCTGCGCCATGCAGACGCCGGGGCGGCCCGAGGCGCGCGCGTAGCCGTCCGCCATGTAGGCCGCGGCCTTCTCCCCGTGGGTGAGGACGCGGGCGATGCCCGTGCCGCGCTCATCCATCTGGGCGAGGGAGTGGCTCAGAATCGTCGGCACGAAGAAAATGTGGGTGACGCCGTAGGCGTGGAGGGCGTCAGCCATGAACTGCGCCCCGCTCATCTTGGGCATGTTATTTGTCCTTAAAAGTGTGGGTGGAGATATCGTGAAATTTTTGAATGATGTGCTTCGGTTGACGACTCCTTTTCGCCGGTCAGTTCATAAATCCTTCTTCAAAACTACTCTCTCATGCCTGGGTTTTTCTTACTCCCCCCTTGAGGGGTCGGGCTTCCCGAGGGGAAAGCCCGATGAAAAAGTCCCTCGACGAAGGAAAACCACGGTCATTCCGGCTTTCGCCGGAATGACGAACAAAACCATACCGCCTCGAAAGGACAGGTCGCGACCTGTCCCTACCAAACCATCGCGCCCCCTTGAAACCGGTTACGCGATCCCTATCATCCCTTTCGCCTCGTCCACGCTCGCGATCTCGCGGCCCATTTCGCCCGCGATTCTGGCGATGCGCGCCACGTGATCCGCGTTGTCGCCCAACTGGCCGGGGTGGAGATAGGGTTCGTCCTCCGTGCCCACGCGGGCGTGGCCGCCGTGCATCACCGCCATCGTCTGCATGTGGATGTGCGTCGGGCCGGTGGCGCTTGCGATGTAGACCGAATCGGCGGGCAGGTTCGAGACGCGGTGTAAGAACTCGCTCAGGGAAGGCGGCGACCACGCCCCGCCCGGACGCCCGAAGAAGCACGTCATGAGAATGGGCGGCTCCAGGAGCCCTTTCTGGAGCAGGTCGTCGATCATCCAGGTCTCGCCCAGCGTGAAGACCTCGAACTCGGGCTTGACGTTGTAGTCTTTGCAGAGCCGCATCATCTCGGCGAGTTCCTCGCGGGGGTGGAGCATCATCACGTCGCGCGCGATGAAGGCCATGTTGTGCGCCCCCACCGCGACGGACATCATCTCGGGATGGTTCTTCACCACCTCTTTTCGCTGCTCGACCGTCTGGGTCGAGATGCCGTACTGGAGCATGATTCCGCATCTGTCCCGGATGGCCTTCGAATGCGACGCCCAGGCCTCGTAGTTCGTGGGCGGTGCGTGGATGTGGGCGATGCACGCGCCCGCCTCATAAGCCTTTTCGACCGAGTCGGCGAGGACTTCCGAGTCCGCGAAACGCTGCGGCACGCCCTCGTGCATCGAGGTGTCCGCCGCGCAGTTGACGATCATCATCTTATCCATGAAGCGCTCCTTTATGATGCCGAAAATTTTGTCAGGCCATGCCGAGTATTTGCTTCGCCTCATCCACCGTGGCCGGGTCGCGCCCCAGTTCATGGCCGATGCGCGCGATGCGCGCGACGAGCTGCGCGTTGTTCTCGCACAGCACGCCCTCGGTGTAGTAGGGCTCATCCTCGGTGCCCACGCGCACGTGGCCGCCCTGGATGATGGTGACGGTCTCGAGTGCGTTCGAAGTCGGACCTGCGGAACTGCACGAGAAAACGCAGCCTTTGGGCAGGTGGTCGATGCGGTGCAGAAGCTCTTTCAGCGTGGCGGGAGCGTAGAAGCCGCCCGGCCAGCCGAAGAAGATGGTGATGACGACCGGGTCCTCCACCAGCCCCTTGTCCAGCAGCCACTCCAGGTTCCAGAGATGCCCCAGGTTGAAGCACTCGAACTCGGGCTTCACGCCGTGGTCGTTGAACAGGCGCACCTGGTCCTCTATCTCCTGGCGGGAGTGTTCGACGAGCAGGTCGGCGTCCACGAAGGCGAAATCATGGGAGCCCAGGGCGATGGAGGCCATATCCGGCTTGAGATGAATGATCTTCTGGCGGCCGGGCAGGCCCATCGCGGCGATTCCGAACTGGATCAGCACCTCGGGGCAGGCATCGCGCACCGCGTGGGTCAACGGCTCCCAGCTTTCGAGCTTCATCGGGATGCCGTGGATGTGGGCGATGGCGGCGCCCGCCTCGTAGCTTTCCCTGACCTCTCTGGCGACGGCGTCGGGCGTCTGGAGCCGCTTGGGGACGCCCGCGTGCTTGCGGCTGTCCGCCGCGCAGTTGGTGATGATGAGTTTCTCCATTCGGTGCGCTCCTGAGAATGTGCTTTTAAGTGATTTTCCTAATCCAGGGAACCTTCCACGTAGAGGAGGTTTCGGATTCTCTGCGTGAGTTCGACGAACATCTCATCCCCCATGGTGGAGAGCGAGCGCGGGCGCGGGATGTCGACGGTGATGATCTCCGAAATCCGGCCCGGCCTCGGCGTCATGACGATCACCCGGTCGCCCAGGAACACGGCCTCGGGGATGGAGTGGGTGATGAAG
>CAYTSP010000086.1:0-6702 GCA_964440505.1 uncultured Nitrospinaceae bacterium | reverse complement strand
GATGGCCGCGGCCGTCGAGGCGGAGGGGGGTTAGGGGGGCGAGCGAAACTTTTCTAGCGGGCTATAGGCTGATCGAACGACTCCAGTCTCGCGGTCATCACTTATTCAGCCAAACGCCGCTGAAGTCCTGGGTAGGCATAGTACTCAGTTGCATTATTATTCATTTGTTTAATTTGTTGGTCTACAAAAGCTTGCCAATGCTGTCGGCTTTCCGGCAACAGGTGTTTAGTTTGATCGAAGAGTTGTTCTAGTATCTCAGTTGTGCCAGCAGCATACGAAATCTGACCATTATTCGCAGCAGCCTCAAGTATCGCTTGGATGTCCTTCGCGCGAACGAAGGACGCGAGAGGCAGGATAATAGACTGTCCCAATCTCTCGGCATCCCTAAAGCTGCCAGCATGAGAATAAATTTTTATGCCTGATTGAACAAACTCCTCTTTGGGGTGCTCGAGAATAATACTAATCTTGATTGTGTCATCAAAACTTTCATAACGGTCCAACAAGATCGAACTAAGCGGCTCAATCGCAAAAACATCAAATGCCCAATGCGTCTTGAGTGTTTCCACATCTACTGTTTCTAGCAGACGCTGTATGCGCATTTGTTCAGTCTCTGGAAGCCACTCCCAAATGCGTCGATCATTTTCTAAAAAGGGACAGATGTTTAGAAGCACGTCATCGGACACTTGTCCGAATTTTCTGGATACAATGCCTGGGACTTCAGCATCGTAGATTGCCGGTTTTGCATTGGCGATTTCTCGGAGGGTGAGCGCCAGTGTTCTAATGTACCCGGCATACTGTTCGTGATCTGTGCCAAATGGTACTGCGAGGATCGCCTTGATCAAATTAATGATAAGGACATCCTTGGCTCGATCAAGATACTTCGCACGGACGAAGGTTCCAATGTCGTCCGCAGTAATCGGAAATGATGGGCTCAACATATCAGTTTCAAAGCGCTCAATCGCACTTTTACCCTGTAGTGGGGCGTGGACAAGAAGAAACTGCATTGCATGAACAATGTGTCCACGCACTAGCTCAGGCGTGGGCTGATAGAGTTCATCCTCTACGATAAATGCCGGATGCGCACAGAGGTTTCGATCCTCCTGTATGCGGTCAAGCGCAGTGTACTCATGAGGAGCCAATAGTTGGAATTCCTTATCGGCCTTTTCCAACAGTTCAGCTTCGATCTTTTGCTGTTTACGCACATTCTTATCTGCAATAGCTTTATCAAGTTCTTCGACGAAAGCCTTGGGGCCTGCTTCTCCTTGGTTTGCCAACTCCCGAGCCTTGGCAATAATATCGTAGGCTACTGCGATCCAGGTTGAAATAAGTGCTGAGCGAAAAGCACCACCACGATACGCGGCAATGGCCTCCCCAATGAGTCGCTGAGACTCCTTATCGCGAACCGCCAGCACAAGTGTATCGATATCGGAGTATCCAAAACCACCGGATACGTTCATAGTTATCTCCAATCAACTTTGGGCAATTCGTCATATTCGAATTTGTCGAATTCTGCGATATATAATGCATGATTCCTGCGACATCCCCATATCTTGCAGCCCCAATCACACAGCCTTAGCAATGCTTCCTCTCACCCTGCTTCACCCCCGCCGTGCGAGCCACCACGCCGCCGCCCAGACCGGCAGGCTTAAAGTCACCGCGTAGAGGGCGATGGCGACCGGGCCGAGGAGTCCCCCCACCAGCGTCGTCGCCAAAGTGAAAACGCCGAGCAATACCCCCGCCGTCCAGGCGTCGCGGCGGTAGCCCAGCCGCCACAGCCTCCGGCACCCCAGCGCCAGCGGCAGGCCGCAGGGCGCAACCGGGACAAGCGAGACCATCGCCATCGGCATCTGCGCCCAAATGGCCGGTTCAGTACCGAAACGCACGATGACGGTCGCGACCATCCCGGCCGGCAGCCACAGGAGCGCCAGCGCCCAGAAGCCGCCCCGCCACTCACGCCGGGCCAACCTCACGCCCCCAGCACCAGGGCCAACTCGCGCACCAGTTTCGCGGCGGCTATGGCGCTCACGGCGGCCTTTCCCGCAACAGAAATCATCCGGATTCACCAGTTCGCAGGCTTGATGATACTGGTTCCCGGAATCGGGGACGGAAGTTGATTCCTCTGTAGAGCGCTCTTTCGAATCCGACGCAGGAAATCGGCATGCGCCCTCAACTCTTTGGATGTGCGGCTCGTTCCGGGCGTTATGAGGCCAATTAATTTATTTTTGTGCTTTCTCACGAGGCGTAAGGCCTCCGCAATATCACTGTCATTCGTTACCAGGACAGCACAATCATAGTCATTCAACCAGGCGTCGTTCAGAAGATGGACGGCGAGATTGACGTCCGATCCCTTCTCTTCCGTCCTGACGACATCAACCAGTCTCCGCCTATTGCCGGAACCCGCAAGTACCGCTTGAACCTTATGAGTCAGAAAATGCCCGAAATAGACTTCAACTTCCGGGCAATGGCGTTCTAACGCACGTAAATATGTGTCTTGGCGCTGAGGTTTAGACAGATCGTTCGGGCGCGACGAGACACGCGCCGTGAAGTATTTGATTTTGAGGATATCGTGGCGCGACTGCAAAACAGTCCGAAACAAACCGGACAGATCGAGCCACTTGAAGGGGGTTCTCCTCAGCGCGCGATAGTAGAGGTTGAATCCATCGACGTAGATATAAGTTCGCATGATGGCCTTGAAAAAAGCAGGGGCCTCCGAAGAGGCCCCGCGGCCAGCGGTCGAAACCACTGGGGGAGTAGTGGAATCATGCCACTCTGCGGAGCCATCGTCAACAGGAAAATACAGCCCCTCACGCCCCCATCACCAGGGCCAGCTCGCGAACGATCTTGGCAGCCGCTATGGCGCTCGCGCCGGATGGGTCCCACTCGGGGGCGAGTTCCACGACGTCGGCCCCGACGATGCGCGCGCCCGAGACGTCGAGAACGCGAATGCACTCGATGAGCGCATCAAGCCCAAGGCCGCCGGGTTCGGGGCTGCCGGTGCCGGGCATCTCGCCGGGGTTCACGACGTCCACGTCGAGGGTGAGGTATATGGGGAGATCGCCCGCCTCCTGGAGCGCCGCCGCGACGGCCTCAGGCGTGAGGGGCCGCATGGTGTCGTTCGCGCGCATCCACGCGAACTCCTCACGCGTCCCGGAACGGACGCCGAACTGGCGGAGCGGCCCGACGCCCTCAAGCTCCAGGATGCGCCGCATCACGCAGGCGTGGGAGAGACGTTCTCCCAGATAGTCCTCTCTCAAATCCGCGTGGGCGTCCCACTGGAAAACGGCCAGACCGGGGAAGGACGCGAGCGCCGCCTCCACGGCGGGCAGGCTCACCAGATGCTCTCCGCCCAGGAATACGGGACGCTTGCCCGCCTGGAAAACCGCTGAGGCTTCGACACGGATGGAAGCGAGTACGGCTTCCGTATCGCCTGAGGTGAAAGCAACGTCGCCCGGATCGCACAGGGCGGCGTCTTCAAGATCTTTACCCAGATGCGGGCTGTAGGTTTCGAGACAATCCGACGCCTCGCGCATCGCATCGGGGCCTGAGCGCGCGCCCCGCCGGAAGCTCGCCGTCTCATCGAAGGGGCATCCCAGGAGAACGACGCGCGATGATTCGAAGGGGCTACCGGCGCAGAGAAAACGCGGGCGGGCCTCCCCGCCCATCAGTCTAGAATCTCCGCCACGTAGGGGGGATGCGTGAACGCGGCCTCATGGACTTCGGGGGAGTAGTAGTGGGTCTTCTCGGCCTGCGGCATCGCCCTCGGCTTGGCGCGGACGTCCGTTCTCGTCGATTTCGGCGCCAGCGCGAACGACCATATCCCCCCCGGATAGGTCGGCACGTTCGCGAGATACGTCGCAGCGCCGGGGAACACCCGCCGGATGCGCCTCGTGATGCGCCGCATACGGTGACCCTCGAACACGGGGCCTTGGCTTTGCGCGGCGTAGAGGCCGCCGGGCTTGAGCGCGCGCTTGGCCTTGCGGAAAAAGGAGACCTGCGTGAGCGGGTTCGCCATGGCGACCGGGTCGGTGGAATCGACCAGGATGACGTCGAACGCACCCTCACAATCCTCGATGAACTTCACCCCGTCCTCGATCCGCACCTCCACGCGGGGGTCGTCCAGCCCTCCCGCAATGGATGGCAGGAACTCGCGGCAGCAGTCCACCACCATCTCGTCGATCTCCACCAGCGTGACGCGCTCCACCGTCTCGTGCCTCAGCGCCTCGCGGACGCAGCCGCCGTCCCCGCCGCCGACGATGAGGACGTTCCCGGGTTCAGGGTGCGCGCACATGGGCACGTGGACCAGCATCTCGTGGTAGACGAACTCATCGCGCTCGGTGGTCTGGATGATACCGTCGAGCAGGAGGACGCGCCCGAAGTCCTCGGTTTCGACCAGGGTGATCTCCTGAAACGCGCTTTTGGCGGAATAAAGCGTCCGCAGCACCTTCATCGTGAGGCCGGTGCCGGGGCCGTGGTACTCGGTGAACCAGGTCGCCGGCTTGGCGGGAGGGTTTTTTGGCATGAAGGGGGCGCGCGTCAGTTCCAAAGGATGACTCCCGCGAAGACGGCGCCGGTATCCATAACGACGTGCTCGGCGGCGGCGCTCCTGATCTCCCGGATACTCACGCCGCGATGCGCCATGCCGGCCTCCGCCATGCGCCGGGCCTCCTCTTCCACCCGCGCGCGCGGGGCGTGGCCGTGATGCTCCATGATGAGGCCGGGGCGTGTCTCGTCCTCGGGGATGGCGACCGCCACGGCCGCGGTGATCACCTCGCCGGGCTTATCTGAACTCACGGACGCATAGGCCGCCGGCACGAGCGCGCCAGGCGGCAGGGAGGGAGGCGCTATCTCCTCGCATCCGGGCGGCAGGATGCTGCTCACCCGCACGAGGTTCGTGTCGCCCACGCCCGCGCGCAGGAGCGCGGCGTCGAAGGCGTTGAGCTCCGTCACCCCCTCGTCGCTCCCGTGGGCCAGGAAATACCTGGTCGGTGTCGCGACGATCATCGCTCGCGCCCCTCCCCGTTCTGAACGGAAAGGGAGGCCTCCCCTCCTCCGTTCGAGGCGAGAGGCGCGCTCACCGGCGCCTCGCGCTCCTCGATGACGCCGCGCGGGACCTCTTTCGTCTCGACGCGCGAGGGTGCGAGGTGATCGGCGAGATAGCGCACCGCCGCGTCGCAGTCCACCTCACCGCAGGAGAAATAATCCACCGCCGCGTAGCGGTACTCGGGCCAGGTGTGCACGGCCAGATGGCTCTCCTCCACCACGACCACCCCGCTCACCCCGTGGGGGCTGAAGGCGTGGAACACGCTCTGCACGACGGTGGCCCCGCTCAGGCGGGCGGCCTCGTTCATGAGCCGCTCAATCCGCCCCGGATCGTTCAGGGCACCGGTTCCGCAGTCATAGAATTCCGCCAGCAGGTGGCGGCCCAGGACATTCAACTCAGGCTTCCTCCAAAGGCGGCTCGACGAACCATTCCGTAAACTCCCGATCTTAAAAACTCGGCGGCGTGGACACCCACAGGAGCCTCGCGCGCTTCTTGTAGGGGTTCGCCACCCGGTGGTTTCTGTCCGAGGCGAAATAGAACCACTCCCCCCGTTTCGCCTTGGCGCGCCTCTCCCCGTATGTAATCCGCACCTTGCCCTCCAGAACGTAGCCGAACTCCTCGCCTGCGTGCGCGTCTTCATAAATCGACTCGCCCGCCTCCATCGTGACGAGGGCGGGCTCCATGTTGCGGTTCGCCGTTCCGGGCACCATGAGCTCGAAGGCGCTTACTTCCGCGTAGGTCGCAGCAATGCGCGAATCCTCCGGGCCGAAGGCGATTCTCCCCTCCTCGTGTCCCTGAAAGAAGCGGACGATGTCGGTGTCGAGCGCTTCCAGTATCTCCAGCAGGCTCTCGAGCGAGGGCGAGGTGAGGTCGCGCTCGAGCTGGGAGATGAACCCCTTGGTCAGGTTCGAGCGGCCCGCGAGCTCTTCCTGCGTGAGGCCGTGGGAGAGGCGAAGGCCCCGGATGCGCGCGCCCACGCGCAGCATGGTCTCGACGGAGCGGCTCATGCCGGTCCTGTTCGGCTTGTCCTGGGATTCGTGCGCCACCATCTCACCAGCTCCAAGTCCGGCCGCTCAGGGGCCTGCGCGAACAGGCGCGTCAAAGCGTCCGGGGGTTCGGCCGCACGATTCCACGGTCTGTGAGGGAGCCGGGCGGTCGAACCGGTTGTTTAGCAAATGATGATTGCAAAAATACGTTCCCTAAACAACAAGGAGGAGATATATATAGCTTTTGGGGGCATCTGTCAATAATTCGCGTCGCGCGGGACGCTCCCTTTCTGTCCGGTTGTGATTGGCGGTTTTGCCGTCATTCCGGCGAAAGCCGGAATCCAGGGACTTTCTCTTTTGGTTTTTGTTCTTCGCCTTTGCCGATCCCAACGGTGAGAACATGAAGGACGAGAGTATTTTGATCCTCATCGGCTCTGGATTCCGGCTTTCGCCGGAATGACGATCAAAAACAAAGGGACGAAAACCCCTCGAAGGTCGGGCATTCCTCGACACAAACGCTCTTTTCTCAGTCGCGTTTTACCTTCGGCGGCTACTCAGTGTGAGGAAAACAAAAAACGCCCTCATCCCGAGTAGGCCCGCAAGGGCCGTATCGAGGGACGCCGGGCAACAACCCTTGCCTGAAAACCAACCCCCCCTACCCCCCCTTAACAGGGG
>CAYTSP010000085.1:0-8765 GCA_964440505.1 uncultured Nitrospinaceae bacterium | reverse complement strand
CCCCCTCGACACCTGCCCCTGCTCCGGTGGCCCCCGTGGCGGCGCAACCCGCTCGCACTGGCCGAATTTTCGCCAGTCCGGCCGCCAGGCGCGTGGCCCGCGAGTTGGGCATCGACTTCCGCACCCTCAAAGGCTCGGGTCCCGGCGGCAGAATCGTTCAGGCCGACGTGAGGGCAGCGGCCGCATCGGGTCTCCGCACTGCACCGCTCGCCGCTGCGAGCGGCCCTGCAGCCGTGGCGGGTTCAACACCCCTCGCCGGGATGCGGAAAATCATCGCCGAGCGCATGCTCTCCAGCTGGTCCCAGGTGCCGCGCATCACCATGCAGGCTGAGGTGGACCTCACGAATCTCCTTGCCGTACGCGAGGCCAGCCGCCAGGCCTGGGAGAACGACCTCGGCGTCAAGGTGTCCATCAACGATCTCATCCTCTTCTACACCGCCCGCGCCGTGCGCCGCTGTCCTGCCGTGAACGTTCGCCTCACCGAAAACGCCCTGGAGCAGATGCAGGACGTGAACATCGGCGTGGCCGTAGCCGTCGAGCAGGGACTGATGGTGCCCGTCATCCGGGGCGCCGACCAGAAATCCATCGACGCCATCTCGCGCGAGTCGAGAGCGCTGGCCGAAGCGGCCCGCGCGGGCGCCTTGGGACTCGATGCGCTCGAAGGCGGCACCTTCACGGTCTCGAATCTGGGCGCCTACGGGGTCGATCATTTCAGCGCCATCATCAACCACCCCGAATCCGCCATCCTGTCGGTGGGCGCGGCGCGAGAGCGCGCCGTGGTGCGTAACGGCGAGGTCGTGGCCCGGACGACGGCCTTCGTCGGCATCAACGCCGACCACCGCCTGGTCGACGGCGCGCCGGCGGCCGAATTTCTCGGTACGCTCAAGGAAATGCTCGAGCACCCAAAGGTAATGCCTGCATAAAACTTGATGTCTTTAAATATCAATAAGTTGAAACGTTTTATTCAAGTGTTTTCTGATTTGGTTAATTTATCGAAAAACCCCTGAATTTATCTATATTTATCTAATTTTAGCTATATTTCCGGGAATTCCCCGGCGGCCTCGACGAGGCTCGAATCCGCTTCGCCGACAACGGGAGAGAGAGGTCGCCCCGGCTGAAAAACAGCTGCGGTTCCGTACCAAAATAGAATCGCCCAATCCATTTTTTCCCCTGCTCCCATCCATGAGAACAATCAAATTCGCGCGCGAGATTCTCGCCTATACCGGCGAAATACCACCACCGGCAAATGCGGGGAAATGCGCGTGCGACGGCTAGCCTGTCAATGAGAGGAATGGTGAACATTCGCCGGCGTGTTCGGAGGGCGTGAGATTCGCTTCGAGCGATGAGCGAGAGTTCTCATTTTCGCAGAAATTGCGAACCGATACATTCTCCTTTTTAGACCGGCGCAATTCCCCCTCCTCGTTCGAAATTGGCCCCGTTTCCCTCTCCTCGCTTCGTGTTGTATGATTATTTGCGTTGTGGCGCGCGCCTCGTCGCTGCCCATGATTCGAGAATAACCCGCCCCCCGGTGACCCCGGGTCTATCAGGAGACAGGCAATGGCCGAGACAGTTCGTGAAGTACCCTATTACTACATGACCGCATCGAATAAGCCGGGAGAGGGCGCCGCCCTCGCCGCCATGCTGAAGGATGCCAGCGTCAGCCTGCTGGCGGTGCACGCATTCCCCGAGCGCAGGCGCGTTCAGGTCGACATCGTGCCCGAGGACGCCCGCGCGTTCACCTCCTTCGCGCGCAAGGCGAAGATCAAGCTCAGCCCCCGGAAGAAGGCCTTTCTCGTCGAGGGCACGGACCGCACCGGGGCGCTGCTGCCGGTTTTCACCAAGCTCGCCGAAGCCGGCATCAACATCACCGCCATCACGGCCATCGCCGCGGGCAGGAATCGCTACGGCGCCATCTTCTGGGTGAATCCCAAGGACCAGAGCCGGGCCAAGAGAGCGCTGGGGGCGTAGACGCGCGATTGAAAAGGTAGGGCTTGTTGCTGTAGGGGCGGACTTTCGTGTCCGCCCGCCTTTCTCGAAGAAAATTGAGAATACTGCAGGGGCGGTTCGCGAACCGCCCCTGCAGTCGTCATTCTGATATCAATCCAGACCTATGCGGCATAAACCACCGTCATTCCGGCGAAAGCCGGAATGACGATCAAAAGCAAAGGGACACCCCCGACGAGGGATTTTTCAACAAGCCGGTATGCGTCCCCCAGGAAACATCCCTACCCCAACTCCAGTTCCATGAACAACACCCCCTCCACGGGGGTTTCGTCGTAAGGGGCGATTTCGGTGAGACCCATCGAGCGGTACAGGGCGACGGCCGCGCGCATGGCGGGCAGCGTATGGAGGCGCAGGGCATTGCAGCCCGACTCCCGGGCCATGCGGACAACCTCCTCCGCGCACTTTCTTCCCAGACCCCGCCCCCTGAATTCAGGACGCAGGAAGAGGCGCTTCATCTCGCAGATTCCGCCGCCCAGATCCCGGAGGGCGACGCAGCCCGCGACTCTATCTCCTGCGCGCACCAGGAGAAACCTCCCGCCCGGCGGGCCGTAGGCGCGCTCCAGAGTCTCGACTTCCTCATCGAAGCCCTGAAAGCACAGGTCCACCTCGCTCTCTGCCTCGTACTCGCGGAGCAGGACCCTCGCTTCGCGATAATCGTCTTCCGTCTCGGCGATGATGAATTGGGGCATCTTCCAAGCGCCTCCTCATGCGCATCCTACAGCGAGTGATGGCGACTCGTGAACCGCCCGGAGGACGGCGCAAGAAAATTTGCAACAAGGGTGTCGGGACAGGTCGCGAGGACACCCCACCCTCATCCCGAGTAGGCGCGCTCGCGCGCCGTATCGAGGGAGAGTTTGGTCGCATCGCGTGCGCGTCGAAGAGTGTGCCCTTCGATACGCCGCCTTCGGCGGCTACTCAGGGTGAGGACGAGACGGCAGCCGGGTAAGACGATGATTTGACGCGACCAAGGAAGGAGCGTCAAACACGCCCGCTCCCAAGACCGGGTTTTTCAACAGCCCCTCCTCGCTCGAAATTGACTCTCCCCCGTTGATCCCCACCCATCCTTGCGCGAGAATGCGCGCGCTCACTCTTATCCGTTCACGCATCACAACCAAAAGGACTCATGCCATGCCGATAAACGAAGCCACCGGTCTTTCAGGCGACATGGGCGTCACCGAGGAGATGATGGCCTGCCCCCTCCCCCGCGTGCCGCTCATCGACCCGGAGAACATCCCCGAACACCTGGCCGCTGAACTCGCGCCCCTCTATGAGCGCGGCGTGAAGCGCTGGGGCAAGGTGTCGCGCTTCCTGCGCCTGCTCGGCTGGGCGCCCGGCTTCGTCGAGGGCTGGCAGATCATGGACGGCAAGCTGCGTGTCCAGCACCGTGATTCCGACCCCGAATACCTCCACATGGCCCAGCTCGTCATCATCAAGACGGCCATCTTGACCGAATGCAACAACTGACTCGGGCACAATGTCGAGCTCGGTCGGGCTCAGGGCATCGAACAGGAGAAAATCAATCTGCTGGAAGGCGACGACTGGCGGGACAGCGCGCTCTTTAGCGAAAAAGAAAAGGCCGCCATCAACTGGGCGGAGGAAGTCACGAACCTCACCGCCAAGGGGAACGACGCGGCCTTCGAGGCGATGAAGAAGCACTTCTCCACCGAGCAGCTCGTATCCCTCACCCTCATCTGCGGACTCTGGAACCTGACGGGCCGCGTGGCCGAGGCGCTTCACCTCGTCGTGGAACCCCCCGGCGAGCGCATCGCGTTTCAGGAGGGGGATGAGTAGGGGGAAATTACGGCGTGACGCCCACGAGCACCAGAGGAACCGCGGGAACCCCGCGGCCTTGCCGCAAGACGTTCAACAAATCCCGCTCATAGTAGGCGACGCCTGTGGACATCTCCCGCTCCATTTCCTTCATGGGGAGTATCTCCACGCCTACGTCGATGATGTCGGAAACATAGAAACTCAGATGCTTCACGAACAAATCGTGCGCGACGAAGGCGTACTTGCCGAACTGAACTTCCACCGCGACGCGATCTTTCACGAAATCCGTCTGGTTGTAGGACATGATGGGTTCATATCCGGCTTCTTCGATTGCTCGTTTCTGCTCATCAGACGACAGGCCGTATATGCCGCGCATGAGCCTCTCATCCGCCGTGAGCCAAAAGGTGCTTCTGCGCTCGCTCCAGCCGCGTGCCTTGAGGCCATCCTTGAACGCCCGATTTAGTTCGGGCGGCGAAAACAATACCTTTCCAGGCATGGTCTTCTCTTTGGAGATTTTCGTCCGGCTAGCTTCTGCGTCGACCTCCGTAATGACGGCTTTCACTTCATCCCACAATTGTTTGCGGTGGACGAGCAGGTATTCCTCGCCGTTCAGATGAGAATACTTGGCTTTGATGCGCACTAATGCCCGCCGTTTGGTTTGGCGGGGTCGTAGATAGGCTTTCCCATCGGGCGCGTTTTCAAGGTTCCCGCATACAGCTTACGCACCCGGTCCAGCGCGATGTCCACATATTCGGAAACCACGTCACAGCCATAGGCCGTCCTACCGTGCATGAGCGCGGCGATGATCGATGAACCGACGCCCATGTATGGGTCGAAAACGGCGTCGCCCTCATCCGTCATGGAGAGAACGAGGCGTTCCACCAATTCTACGGGGAATTGGCAGGGGTGTATCGTCTTCTCCGGGTGATTGCTCTTCACGTTCGGGAAAGTCCACACGTCGCTCGGGTTCTTTCCTTTGGGATTCCCCGAGAGCTTGCCGATGTTCGGTCCCTTGAAATGTTTCTTGCCGGGATACTTCGCAGGCACCCGTATCGGGTCGAGGTTCCAGGTGTAATCATCGCCCTTCGTCCACCAGTTGATGGTCTCGTATCGGCCCGAGAGCCGCTTGGTGCAGTGAAGCCCGTGGCCGAAAGTCCAGACGATTCGGTTGCGAAGCTTAAGGCCCTGCTGCTGAAAAAGGGGATATAGAACGGTGTCGAGCGGAATTATTTCTCCGTTATCTACATAGTTACCAACCTGCCAGCAGAGCGAACCTTTGGGATGAAGGAGCCGCACGCACTCGCGTATCACCTGTTCCTGCGCCTCGACGTAAGCGTCGAGCGGGGTTCTGGATTCGTATTCCTTGCCGAGATTGTAAGGGGGCGACGTGACGATGAGCTTCATCCGCTCATCGGGGAGTTCCCTCACAAAAACGAGGTTGTCCGCGCACGCGAGGATGGGTTGGCTTTTGGGTTTTTCCCCCTCCAATCGAGGGAGCACGTCCTGCACCGGCTGCCGCGCCGTATCAAGGTGCGAAGCGGCATTGGTCATTCGAATTCCTCACGGGCGGCAAAACCTGAGCCTGTTTGTGCGTCATCATACAATTCGTCATGTCGGTTCTCAAGTCGACGGTCGTTTGTCATGCCTTCCCTCACGCGGCATATCCCACGCCCTCATTGTCCAACCCCCGCACGGCCAGGACTTCCATCGCCGGTGAGCGATCCCCCGTGCAACTGATGCGGCGGGGGCCTTCGAGGAATTGAAGTGAGAACCCCGCCTCCTCGTATAAGCGGACGATTCTCTCCGTCGCCTGGTTCGAGAGGACGACGGGGCCTTCGTGCGCAGCGAGAAATTCCGCGAGCCTCACCTGATCCGCCCAGGAGAAATCCTCCTTTGCGTATTTCGTGAATTGGACGTCATAGGGAGGGTCCGCGTAGATGAAATCATCGGGCTTTATGGAGAGCGTCTCGAAGTCTTTGCAGTGAAACTCCCAGCCTTCGAAGACCTCCCGGTAGGCCGAGAAGTCCCGGGCGTAGTTGATTCGCTTGTAGCGCCCGAAGGGGACGTTGAACTCACCCTTGCTGTTGAAGCGGCAAAGCCCGTTGTAGCCCGTGCGGTTGAGATAATAGAAAAGCTCCGCCGCCTCCTTGTTGCGCCCCCGCCCGCTCATGAGCAGCGCGTTGAACCGCTCCCTGTGGGCGTAGTAGGTATCGGCGTCGTTACGCATATCGAGCCGGGTGCGGGAGAGACCCTTCTTGAGCCAGGCGTAGAAGTTCATGAGCGGGGCGTTGATGTCGTTCAGGAGCGCCCTCTCGGGGCAGAGGCCGAGCGCGACGGCCAGCCCGCCGCAGAAAGGCTCGACTAGGCGGCGACCACGGTTATGCTCCCAATACGCCTTTATGTGCGGGATGAGCCACCGCTTGCCGCCCGCCCACTTGAGCGGGGGCCCAGGTTTCTCGTTTTGGGCGATGGGCTTCGCTTTGCGAGCGCGCGCTTTCGTGCTCGTGACCATTCGCTGTCCCGGGATGTGTCTGTGGGCGGATGCGGACACCTTATCACAAAGCGACGACGGGGCCACCAATCCACAGGCGCTGAATAGCGATGGCGCATTTTCGCCGCGCGAAGTGATTGCGCTTTTCTTAAATTGTTGTTACGATTAGCATGCAATACGAATGGGATGAGAAGAAACGGGAGGCCAATCTTGACAAGCATAATGTCGATTTCCTCACTGCCCTAGAGTTTGACTGGCAGACGGCTTTGGTCTACGAGGATGCGCGCACCGAATATGACGAACGACGTTTTTGGGCTTTGGGACTGATTCAGGAGCGGGTCCATGTTCTGGTATTCACCCGCCGTGAATCGTTCGTCTGGATCATCAGCCTACGCAAAGCGAATCAAAGAGAAACGAGTCAATACGCGGAACATCGCGCATGACGAAGGAGTGAAGATGGCGAGAAAACGAAAGAATCAAGCGCCGATGGAGGCGGAGGATCGCCCACTGAGCAAGGAGATGCTGGAGAAGATGCGTCCTGCCTCAGAGGTCGTGCCCGAGATCGTCGCGGCCCACGCACGGGGAGAACTGGTGACCACCCCTCCCCGCCGTTTTCGAGGGCCGCAGAAAAAGCCCACCAAGGTGCAGACCACCATTCGCCTCGACGCGGACGTGGTGGCTCACTTCAAAGCAGGCGGCAGGGGGTGGCAGTCCCGCATCAACACCGCCCTGCGCAATACCGCGTTCGGCGGCAACGCGGACTGACCCCGGTCGATCCCCTGGGGGGCGAAACACCAGTTCCAGGAACGGCCCCGTTTGACGCTCCTTCATCGGGCGCGTCAACTCTCGTGTACTGCAGGCCGCCGTATTCGCCTCACCCTGAGTAGCCGCTGAAAGCGGCGTATCGAAGGGCGCTTTCCGACGCGGGCCGCCCCTCGATACGGCGCGCGAACGCGCCTACTCGGGATGAAGGTGGCGTTTCGTCGCGGGTCAAACAGGATTGATGAATGAGTGTTTGACGCAACCTTTTGGGAACGAGGGAAACATCACGCGCAAGGACGCCGGATGCGCCGCAGGTATTCCCCCCTACCCCCCGATCTCCTCACGCACGATGGCCGCGCCCTCGGCCATGGACTTGAGTTTACCGAAAGCGACGTCGCGGTCCATGTATTTCATGCCGCAATCAGGCGCGAGGATGAGCCGCTCGGGCGATATGTGCTCGAGCGCCGCCCGGATGCGCGAGGCCACGGTTTCGGGCGATTCGATCGCGGAGTCGCCGTTGTCGATGACCCCCAGGATGATGGTCTTGTCCGGCAGCTTCTCCAGCACGGCGAGGTCGATGCCCGGCTGCGCCGCCTCGATGGATATCTGGTCGATGGCGCTTTCGTTGAGCTCGGGCAGGAAGGAATAGGCGTCGGGCTTCCCCAATCCCTGCCAGGCGTGTATGGCCGCGTAGCCGAAGCACATGTGGAGAGCCGTGGTGCCCTCCACGCCCTTCAGCGCCTCGGCGACCACCTCGACGGCGAATTCTTTGGCTATCTCCGCGCGCGCCTGCATGTAGGGCTCGTCTATCTGCACCACGTCCGCGCCCGCGGCGAACATGTCCTTCACCTCCTCGTTCACCGCGCGGGCGTAGTCGAGCGCCATCGCGCGCTGATCGCCCCCGTAGTAGTCATCCTGCGCCTGCTGCGTCATGGTGAAGGGGCCCGGCAGCGTGATCTTGATCTGCCGGTCCGTATTGGCGCGCAGAAACTCCACGTCGCTCACCTCGATGGGCCTTGCGCGGTGGATCCTGCCTATCACGCGGGGGACGGGGTTGTCCCGGCCCGAGCGGTCTTTCGCATAGCCGTGGTTCTCGGTGTCGATGCCGCCCAGGGCCGTGGAGACGCGGTTCGAATAGCTCTCGCGGCGCACCTCGCCGTCTGAGATGATGTCGATTCCCGCGCGCTCCATGTCGCGGATCGCGAGGAGGGTGGCGTCGTCCTGCGCCGCTTCCAGGAATTCGGGCGGTATGCGCCAAATCTCCTCCACGCGCACGCGCGGGGGGAGGCGCGTGGTGAGATTCTCGCGGTCGATGAGCCAGTCCGGCTGGGTGTAGCTGCCCACGACGGTGGTGGGCAGGAGTTTCTGCGGCATCGGTGTTTCCTCCTCCTATCGCCAGTCAAAGCCGGCTTCGTGCGTCTCAAGCACCGCTAAGCGGCGGCGCAATCCCCTCAAAAGTCCTAGGGCGTCAGCATCACGCGCATCACGCCGTCTTCGCGCGCCTTGAACATGCGCATCGCCTCATTGAAGTCATCGAGCGCGAAGGAGTGCGTGAGCATTTTATCAACGGCGATGTGGCCGTCCGCGATGATCTGGATCGCCCTCGGGTAGCAGTTGGGCGAGCCGCGCCCGCCGAATATCGCGATTTCGTCCAACACGATGCGATCCGTGTTGAAAGGCGTCTCCTGGCCGCCGTTGATGCCCTCGAGCACCACGCGCCTCCCCCCGCGCGTGCGCG
>CAYTSP010000084.1:0-13334 GCA_964440505.1 uncultured Nitrospinaceae bacterium | reverse complement strand
CTTATCATCTCGGCTCACCGCGCCGCGCCCGGTGCGCTCAAGCGCCAGTTGATCGAGCAGCGGGTGGCAGTCGGGGCCCTGGAAGCCGATCGCCAGGAGAACGAGGTCCGCGTCGATTTCCTCTTCCGTGCCCGGAATCTCGGTGAAGACGACTCCTCCGCTCTCGTCGTGAGATTCGTTCACCTTAACGGTGTCGATTTTCTTGACGCGGCCGTTTTCGCCCAGGAACCGGCGGGTCTGAATCTCGAAGATGCGCTCTCCGCCCTCTTCGTACATGGGTGCTGTGCGAAAGATGTTCGCATAGTTCGGCCAGGGATCGTTCAGCGGGTCCCGCTCGTCCGGGGGACGCGGGTGGTACTGGAACTGCCGCACGGATTTCGCCCCCTGCCTGTGCGCGGTGCCCACGCAGTCCGCCCCCGTATCGCCGCCGCCGATGACGACCACGTGCTTGTCCTTCGCTGTGATGAACTCATCATCCGGAATGTCCTCGCCCGCGAGCCTCCGGTTCTGCATGGTGAGGTAGCGCATGCCGAAGTGGATGCCGTCCATCTCGCGGCCCGGAATCTGCAGATCCCTGTGCAGCAGAGCGCCCGCGGCCAGCACGATGGCGTCGAACTCTTCCTGGAGTTCTGAGACCTTGGGGTCGACGCCCACGTTCGCGTTCACGCGGAACGTAACCCCCTCTTCTTCCATCTGCTGCGTGCGGCGGTCGATATAGGTCTTGTCCATCTTGAAGTCCGGTATGCCGTAGCGCATGAGCCCGCCGAGCTTGTCGTCGCGCTCGAAGACGGTGACGTCGTGACCCGCCCAGTTGAGCTGCTGGGCGGCGGCCATCCCCGCCGGCCCCGAGCCCACGACGGCGACTTTCTTGCCGGTGCGCACCGCAGGGGGGGTCGCCTTCACCCAACCCTGCTCGAAGGCGTGTTCGATGACGGATTTTTCGATCTCCTTGATCGTGACCGGAGAGTCGTTGATCGTGAGGACGCAGGAATCCTCGCACGGCGCCGGACAGAGCCAGCCGGTGAACTCGGGGAAATTGTTCGTCGCGTGGAGCCTGTCGATGGCGTCTTTCCACAAATCCCGGTAGACCAGGTCGTTCCAGTCGGGGATCAGGTTTCCCAGCGGGCATCCCTCATGGCAGAAGGGAATCCCGCAGTCCATGCACCGCGCGCCCTGGCGCTGGAGCGTCTCGTGCGGCGTGGGGAGGTAGACCACGTCCCAGTCATGGACGCGCTCATCCACGGGCCTCGTCTTGGGCGCTTCTCTTCCGAATTCCACAAATCCCGTCGGCTTACCCATGGGCTCCCTCCATCACGGCTTCCTCCCACGGGATACCTTTTTCTTTCGCCTCTTCAATCGCCAAGAGTGCGCGCTTGTAGTCGCGGGGCATCACCTTTGCGAATCGCGGCTGGTGCGCCTCCCAGGCGTCGAGAATCTCCCTGGCCCGCGCGCTGTCCGTATACTCGATGTGTTTCTTGATGAGGTCTTTCACTTCCTCGACGTCGTCGGGCGCCTGCAGCGGTTCGACGTCCACCATTTCCGTGTTGCATAGCCTGGCGAAATCACCCGACTCATCGAGCACGTAGGCGACGCCTCCCGACATGCCCGCGGCGAAGTTCCTGCCCGTCTTGCCGAGGATCACGACGCGGCCGCCCGTCATGTATTCACAGCCGTGGTCTCCCACGCCCTCCACCACCGTGTGCGCGCCGCTGTTTCTCACGCAGAATCGCTCGCCGGCCACGCCCCGGAAATAGGCCTCGCCCGAGGTGGCCCCGAAAAGCGCCACGTTTCCGATGATGATGTTCTCCTCGGGCGCGAAGCCCGCCCCTTTCGGGGGATAGGCGATCAGCTTCCCGCCCGAGAGGCCCTTGCCCATATAGTCGTTGGCGTCGCCCTCGAGCGAGAGGGTCATTCCCTTCGGGGTGAAGGCGCCGAAGCTCTGTCCGGCGGAGCCGTTGAAGTGAATGCGGATGGTGTCTTCCGGCAGGCCCTCGCCACCGTGTCTGCGCGTTATCTCGGAGCCCGTGATGGTGCCCACCGTCCGGTGGGTGTTGCGGATGGGAAGCTCGAAAGCGACTGGCGTTTTGTTCTCGATTGCATCCTTGCACCGGGGCAGCAACTCCCGCATGTCGAGCGAGCGTTCGAGGCCGTGGTCCTGCTTGATGGTTTGGCGGATCGCCGCGTCGGGGCCGGCGTCGGGCTTATGGAGAATGGCCGAGAAATCAAGGCCCTTCGCCTTCCAGTGGTTCACCGCCTTTTTGGTGTCGAGCCTGTCCACGTGCCCGATCATTTCCTCCATCGTGCGGAAGCCGAGCCTCGCCATGTATTCGCGCACCTCATCTGCGACGAAGCGGAAGAAGTTCTCAACGAATTCGGGTTTGCCGTCGAATTTCTCCCTGAGTTTCGGGTCCTGGGAGGCGACACCGACCGGGCATGTGTTCAGGTGGCACACACGCATCATGATGCAACCCATAACGACGAGCGGCGCAGTCGAAAATCCATATTCATCCGCGCCCAGGAGAGCGCCCACGATGACGTCACGCCCGGTCTTCATCTGTCCGTCCACTTGTACGGCCACCCGGTCGCGCAGCCTGTTGAGCACGAGTACCTGCTGCGTTTCGGCCAGTCCCAACTCCCAGGGAGTGCCCGCATGCAGGATGCTCGTGATGGGGGAGGCGCCCGTTCCGCCGTCGTGTCCCGAAATGAGAATCGTATCCGCATGGGCTTTGGAGACGCCTGCCGCCACGGTGCCGACGCCGACTTCCGAGACGAGCTTCACGTGAACGTCCGCCCGGGGGTTCGAGTTCTTGAGGTCGTAGATCAACTGCGCCAGATCCTCGATCGAGTAGATGTCGTGGTGCGGCGGCGGGGAGATAAGACCCACCCCGGGGGTGGAGTGCCTCGTCTTGGCTATCCACGGGTAGACCTTGTAGCCGGGGAGTTGTCCCCCCTCTCCGGGCTTGGCGCCCTGGGCCATCTTGATCTGCAGATCGGTGCAGTTAACCAGATACTCGCTCGTCACCCCAAAGCGTCCCGACGCCACCTGGTGGACCGCGCTTCGCCTGAAATCGCCGTTCTCATCGGGCGTGTAGCGGTTCGCGTCTTCCCCGCCTTCGCCCGAGTTGGACTTGCCGCCGATGCGGTTTAACGCAATGGCCAGGGCCTCATGGGCTTCTGAACTCAAAGCGCCGTAGGACATGCCGCCCGTGCTGAAGCGCCTCATGATATCCTCGACCGGCTCCACCTCTTCGAGGGGAATAGGCGTCTCCGCCCACCGGAAATCCAAGAGACCGCGCAGCGTAGCCAGATGCTTGTTCTGGTTGTCCACCTTGTCGGTATATTCCTTGAAAATCTCATAGCGCCCCGACATCGTGGAGTGCTGGAGCTTGAAAACGGTCTCCGGGTTGAACAGGTGGAATTCCCCGTCCCTGCGCCACTGTATGTCTCCGCCGCCTTCGAGTTCCTGGGAGCCCACGGGCCTCTCGGGGAAGGCGTTCCTGAGTCGCTTCAGGGTCTCCTCGGCCACGACATCGATTCCGATTCCGCCGATGCGCGAGGCCGTCCAGGTGAAATACTTCTTCACGAAGTCCCGCTTTAAGCCGATGGCCTCGAAAATCTGCGCGCCGCGATACGACTGGATGGTGGAAATACCCATCTTCGACATCACCTTGAGGATGCCCTTGTTGAGCGCGGTGATGTAGTTCTTCCTGGCCGCGTCGGGGTCGATGTTCTCGAGAAGCCCGTTTCTGATCATGTCGTCGATGGTCTCGAAGACGAGATACGGGTTGACGGCCTCGGCGCCGAAGCCGAGCAGCAGGCACATGTGATGGACCTGGCGCGCTTCGCCCGTTTCGAGGAGTAGCCCGATGCGCGTCCGTGTTCCCTCCCGTACCAGATGGTGATGGACGCCGGCTGTGGCCAGAAGCGCGGGGATGGGGGCGTAGTCTTTCGACACGCCACGATCCGATAAGACGATGAAGCTGTAACCCTGTTCGATGGCGCGGCTGGCCTTTCGGCACAGATCGTCCATCGCCTGCCTGAGGCCGGCCGGGCCGTCCTCGGCCCGGAAGAGAATGGGCAGCGTGACGGCTTTCAAGCCCGGTTGACGGATGTGGGCGAGCTTGTAGAAATCCTCGTTGCTGAGGATGGGGGAGTCGAGCCTCACCTGCTGGCAGGAATCCGGTTCTGGCGCGAGCAGGTTCTTCTCGGGTCCGATGGTGGCGGATATCTGTGTAATAATTTCTTCGCGTATGGCGTCGATGGGCGGGTTCGTCACCTGGGCGAAGAGCTGTTTGAAGTAATCGTAGAGAATACGCGGGCGGTTCGATAGAACGGCGAGAGCCGCGTCGTTGCCCATCGATCCCGTGGGATCGTTTTTCAGATTCACCATCGGGCCGATGAAAAACCTTAAATCCTCCTGCGTATAGCCAAAGACTTTTTGTCTTTCGAGGATGCCCTGATGATCCGATTCGGGAAGCTGCGGCGCGTCGGGAAGCTTGTCGAGATGCAGCAGGTGCGCGTCCAGCCATTCCCTGTATTGATGCTCGGAAGTGTAGCGCGATTTAATTTCCTCATCGTCGACGATGCGGCCCTCTTCGGTGTCCACGAGCAGGATGCGCCCCGGATGGAGGCGTTCTTTGATTTTCACGTTCTCAGGCGGGATGTCGAGAACGCCCACCTCGGACGCCATGACGAGCAGATCGTCATGTGTGACATAGTATCTGGCAGGCCGCAGGCCGTTTCTATCCAATGCGGCGCCGATGACCGAGCCGTCCGTGAATGCGATGCAGGCGGGCCCGTCCCAGGGCTCCATCAGGCTGGCGTGGAACTCGTAGAAGGCTTTTCGCTCCTCGCTCATGGATTCATGGCCTTCCCAGGGCTCGGGGATCATCATCAACACGGCATGGGCCATTTCCCGGCCGGCCATGTAGAGGAACTCCAGCACGTTATCGAAGATCGCCGAATCGCTACCGCCCTCGACGATAATGGGCAGGATTTTCTCCAGATCGGGCAGGTGCGGGGATTCGCACAGCGCTTCTCTGGCGCGCATCCAGTTGATGTTGCCTCGCAGGGTGTTTATCTCGCCATTGTGGGCGAGATAGCGGTATGGATGCGCCAGGGGCCAGGAGGGAAACGTGTTGGTGGAGAATCGCGAGTGAATCAGCACCAGACCCGATTCCATGTCCGGGTCCTTGAGATCGGGATATACGTTCTCGAGTTGTTTCGCGGTCAGCATCCCCTTGTAGACCAGCGTGCGCGCCGAGAGCGAGGGGATGAAGAACTCGTCCCTGTCGCGGATGCCCGACTCGCGAATCGCGTGCTCCGCGCGTTTTCTGATCACGTAGAGTCTGCGTTCTATCCCCATGGAGTCGAGGGATTCGTCGAATCCGCCGATGAATACCTGACGCAATTGCGGCGCGGCGTCACGGGCCGTAGAGCCGAGCGAGGAGAGATCGTTCGGCACCGGCCTCCAGCCGAGAACATCGGCGCCTTCCTCGTAGACGATGGACTCGAAGATCTGCTCACATTCGTTCGCCTGGCTGGGGGATTTGGGAAGAAACACCGAACCCACCCCGTAGCGTCCCTCCGCCGGGATTTTGATTTTTTCGGCTTCGCAGGCCTTTCGCAGGAATTTGTCGGGTATCTGCATCAAAACCCCCGCACCATCGCCCGTGTTGATTTCAGAACCCGTTGCGCCCCGGTGGGCGAGGTTGCGGAGGATAGTGAGGGATTTTTCGATGATGTCGTGAGACCTGCGCCCCTTGATGTCCACGACGAAGGCCACGCCGCATGCGTCGTGTTCGAAGGCAGGATCATACAGACCCTGTTTTTGTGAGGGTTTTCTCATGGTTTCACCAGCTTTCTTTCTGAGAGAGTTTCTCGGATACTCCCCGTTTGCCCATTTCACGGGGAACTCCTGAGTGCGTCTTATGGACATCGCATGATGATTTCCATGAAACGGACTTCAAGCATAACACACGATGAAAAATAAGACAAACTAAAATATTTAATATATTGCATTAGAGTTATTTATATTGTAGTCTTTTCTCATGAACATCGAAACCTTGAGGCTTTATTGCCGCATCATCCAGGAGAGAAGCTTTTCCAAGGGGGCCGCTCAAAGCGGGGTGACCCAGTCCGCGGCGAGCCAGGCGCTTCGCCAGCTCGAGGGGGATTTGAGCGTCGAGTTGCTCGACAGAAGCAAGCGGCCATTCGGCATCACCGAAGAAGGCGCCCGGTTTTATGAAGCGTGCCGCAAGATGTTGGGGGAATTCGACCAGGTTTGTGCGGAAATATCACACGGCATCGGCGAGGTGCACGGAGAGGTGCACGTCGCGGCCATCTACTCGGTGGGGCTTCACCAGATGGGCGCTTACATGCAGCGTTTCCGCTCTTTGTATCCCCAGGCCCGGGTTCGCCTCGAATGCCTCCATCCGGAGAAGGTGGTGCAATCCGTTCTGGACGATACGGCCGACGTCGGGGTTCTCTCCTATCCCCCGCGGGAAAAGGCGCTCCGTGTCGTGCCCTTCAGGGAAGAACCCATGTTCTTCGTCTCTCATCCGGGGCATCAACTGGCCTTTCGCCACGCGGTGAAGCTCTCGGACCTCGCGGGCGAGCCCTTCGTGGCGTTCGATGGCGACCTCTCCATTCGCAGCGCGATCGACAGGGTCTTGCGCAAGGCCGGTGTGAGGGTGGACGTCGTCATGGAGTTCGACAACGTGGAGAGCATCAAGGAAGCGCTCTTCATCGACACCTGGGTGAGCATTCTGCCCGGTTCGGCCGTTCACAACGAGCGGGCCATGAACACGCTGGCGGTGCTGCCCTTCGAGGGCGCACGCATCATCCGGCCCTTGGGCCTTATCCACAGGCGCGACAAGCCGCTCCACGGCGGCGTGCGGCGCTTCATCGAACTGCTGGGCAGAGATCTCGACTGACCCGACTCCCTCCGTATCTCCTTTCTTGTCAATGACTTGCACGTCCGGACCCCTCGGATAAATATTTCTGGATATTTTTCTTGACATAATAGTTAAATATAGATATATTTCTGTTGCCTGATGTGTGAATAAGAATATCACGCACAGGCGGATGAGCCAGTTACTTAATTGATATTGTTGAATTTATGAAGAAAAAGGAAATCTCATGAATTTACCGAAAAACCCCGTGAATTTATCTGAATTTAGCGATATTTACGGAAATTCGCCTTGCCCGGATGATCCGTCCCGCAATACCCTGCCTTCTTCCCCACCGAACACGGCGCCTCGAACCGCCCGCGAGGCGCCCCCCTCCGAGTCCATCGCACCTTCAAGACCGCGCGGGTCATCCGGGTTTTTAATACTTCTCGTCAAGGAGGCGTCATGCACATCACCATGCCCGTGCCCGGGAGGGGCGTCGTCATGATCGAGGCCGCCTCCTTCATCGGGACCCACGATCGCGCGCCGGCCGATCTGGTGGACGAGGGGTTCGGCGTCCCCGAAGAGGCTGTGCTGCTCATCTACCGCGACCGCACCCGCGAGAGAAGCGTGCGCCTCCTCTTCCCGAACGCTGAATCCGCCCGCGCCCGCGCCGACGCCCTCGTCAGGACGCGGAGAACCCGCCGCCGCGACGTTTCCGTCACGCCGCTCGCCAAGGCGCTTTTCTGATGCCGCCGCGCAGGAATACCCGAGGGCGCAAGAGGCGCGAGAGAAGGACGAAACACGCCCCGCCGGACCCCAGAACGCCGCGCCGGATTCTCGAGGAAGAGGCGTTTCTCACCAAGCCCATGCTCGCCAGGGTGCTCGGCTACAAGAGCTACCGCACGCTCGACGCCATCATCGCCGAGGACTGCGCGAGCGACGCGCCCTGCCTCAGGCCCGTCTACCTGCGCCGCCCGCCCCCGCGCGCGGGCGTCAAACAGCCCGAGAACCACCCCTCCTTCAAGAGCGCGCGCTTTCGCCGCGAGGACGTGCTCGCCTACGTCGAGAAGATGACGGAGGAATTCCCCCACGATCTCGAATGGAAATTCGGCGGGATGCGGGAGTAAGCAATTCCGACTGATCAAGGAGGGATTGCGACCGGGGAGGGAGGTCAGCAATCCTTTTCACCGCTTTCGGGCGGGAGCAATAAGGGATGAGGTTGAGATTTGAGCGGAAAGAGGTATATTTGGCGAACAATTAGCCACTCAAGTGAGTTGCCAGAGGACCCCAACTGAATCGATGGGTGGTCGAGTTCGTGTGGGGGTCCGCAATTGGCGAGAGATTTTTCCAAAGCATTCGATTTCAATCTTAAATTCGAGCGAAGGTTCACGGTCCATATCGGCGTGGTTGCCATTATCTTCGTCGGCGTGATCGTGGGTGTGTATTTCTTCCTGCCAGCTCATAAGGAGTTGGCGACGTTTATCGCCATTTCCGTTGGCGCAGCATCCGCGGTCGCCAGTGCCTTTTACATCGCTCAAAGCATTTATGCGAATGTGGAATCCGAGCAAATGACACGCACAATGTCTCTAACCTCTGAATGGAATACAGCAAGTTTTTTCGACTCCAAAAAAGCCGTTATCGGGCTAATCAAACCGATAGCCGCCAAACCAAGGGAGGAAAGGCTCAAAATTATACAAGAGGAAATCAAGGACAATGAAATTCTCGAATTGAATATAACGAATGTATTGAATTACCTCGAAGACTTGGCAGTGCTGGTCGACAAAGGTTTTGTAGACGAAGACACCATCCGTGAACTGTTCCAGACAAATGTTTTACGTTATTATGACGTATTCGAGCCCTGGATTGCCGACCTGAGAAACCGAAGGGGAAACCGTCTTTATAAGGGTCTTGAAAATCTATGCCGGAAGTGGAATAATTCAACCAGTTAGGTGGTTTTGTAATTATCCGGCCGCTGAAAGGAGAACAAGCGATGTTCCACACACACGACGAGGATCCCGGCTTCTAGCACGAGCCTGAAACGACCCAAGCCTCTCGGCGAAACCGGGGGGCTTTTCTTTTGGCAACCGCGCAATCTTTTCCCTTCTTTGCCCCGATTCCTCCCTCCTCGGTCAGGACTTTCCTACCGCACCCCACCCAGCCATGCCTCCTTCCACTGCCAGGCGGGCTTTCCCGTCTCCTTGAGGATTGCGGCCTCCGCGTCTTTGGCGGCGTAGACGCGCATGAACTTCTCGACCCCCCACTCGCGCAAGAGATAGCCGGCGTAGGAGCCCGCGAGGATGTAGAACATCCGCCGCACGGCCCTGCTCTCGAATCTGGGGATTCCGTTCTCGCCCACGAGGTCGAGCGCCACCATCGCAGGCGGGAACTCGCGCGTGAGCACCCGGCCGGCGAACTCATCCACCGGTTCCCCGAAATTGGGAAAGGCGGCGTAGCCGCCCAGGCGGTCGTTCAGGTGAACGGCCAGTCCCTCCTTGAGCCAAAGCGCGTTCCAGTCCCACGCGATGATGTGGACCGTCTCGTGCAGATAGGGCGTTCTCCTCCCCTTGGCGAAAGAGAGAAACACGATCGCGTGCATGTACTTTCGCGGGCTGTAGCCCGTGATGGTGTGGGAGGGCGCGCGCCTGCCGTGGACGAAGAACTCGATTTTCCCCTGCCCGTAGGCCTCGCGCGAGAACGTGAGCCCGAGAAACTTCTCGACGGCCTCGACCCCGGCGTCTATCCTTTGGTGTAAATCGCTCGCCTCATCATCCGAAAGATAGTCCGCCTCCACCCAGAGGATCGAACGCGCCGAGACGAGTTTTTCGCCGTCTATCTTGACCGAGCGCATGAGCCCGATGTCGCGGCAGCGCCCCGTGTAGGGGCCATAGGAGCATTCCCTGGCGTCTGTGTATGGCACGCTTACCGCACAGAGCATCGAGACGGTGATTAGGAGTGATTTGACGAGAAGATTTCTTGTGAGTCTTTTCGGCATGAAGATAGCCCTGTGTTGCGCGGCGGCGAAGATGTTTCAAAGACGCAAGGTATAAGCGGTCAGGGGGGCGCGAACCGCGTATTGCGTCTATTTCTTTTTCTCCCCCGTTCTCGGTTTTCTCTGACGCATGACGATGGGAAGCGGCGCGTTGCAGCCCTTGACGGCGGCGATTCGGCGCAAGGAGGCGTTACGGTTTTCGAGCGCTTCCGTCTCGCCCGCCTCCTTGCCCTTCAAGTCCATGAAGAACCACGGGACGATGAGGAATACGCCGGAAGCGCCGAGGATGAGGTTCTCGTGCGTCTTGTTCGTCCGCTCTTCGATCTTTTTGGCGATTTCTTTTCTGTTGGCCTTGATTTCCGCCTTGAGGGACGCGCAGGAGCGTTTTTCATCGGCAGGCGAGTAGCGTGCCACCGGCATGGGTCCCGAGCCCGCGCACCCTGATACGAAGAACATGAACGCCACGCCTGCGCAAACACGCTTTTTCATCAGACGCACCTCAAGGATGAACCCGGATTATATCTCCCGGGAAGCGTGAACTCCAGACGGACGCGGATGGAGCAGGGTCAAGGCTAGTTTTCGGGTTTTTTCTTCGGCGGCGCAGGCGGTCTCGGCGGTGGTTTCGGTAAGGGTATGTTCTCCGGTCTTGGGGGCTTGCCTCTGGCAATAATTGACGAACCGCCTTTGCGAGTTTCAGGCGGCATATTGCTCGGCCACGACCCTGTACGCCGCTTTCGCGCATTCTTCGTTCAGTTTTCGATTCTCCGGGATGTTGGCGTCTCCCGCCCTTGCGGTCACGTAGGAAATTCTCTCGGCAAGTCGCCGGTTCTTCTCCCGAACCTCCGCGTCGTTGGCCTCGGGGTCGTTGGCCTCGTTCCACAATTCGCGCCATTCGATTTCCAGCAAACCGCATTCGCTGTTGATGGTATGCAGAACGGCGGCCTTCTTGGCGTAATCCGATACGAAATCCCAAGCGACGAGGAGGGCGATCAATCCCCCAGCGATGAGTTGGACGATCTGCGGAAGCAGGTCGAGCAGTGCTGCGATTCCGCCGGCTGCAGCGGCCAGGAGAAGGAACCGGATGGCCGAGTGGTTGCGGCGATGGCGGTCGGAGAGCGTCCCGTAGTAGCGAACGAGTCTCGTGACGTCCAGAAGATCCTGCCAAACGTCGTTTCTCGTCTGATCGGAAACCATTTGGTAAGCCTCCCTTCCCGGATCGCTCTCAGGTCTCGCGGTCGTTCCACGAATGCACCGTCTATTTTAGGCGAGCGATGCCGCAATGCAAGGTTCTACCCGATTTGCGCCTGCCGAATCGTCGGGAAACGCCTTGAGCGGCGCGGGCCTAGTTGACGATCTTCCAGCTTCCGTCGGGCTGCCGGCAGGCGCGGCCGTAGGCGCGCTCGGTCTTGCCGCCCACGGTGATGGTCTGCTGGAACTCCCGGCAATACCGGGTGGTCGAGCCTCTTTGGACCCGGTAGGTGCGCCTGGGCGTGATGGTGCCGCGGTTTCCCGTGTCGGGGTTCACCCATTTGCTGGCCACGTTCGTTTTCCCGCGCTCGAGCGTCTTCTGCGTGCTGCGCGACATCAGCAGGCGGTCGCGCTCGTCGAGTTGCGCCCCGATGGCGCTGCCCGCGAGGACGCCGAGAACCGCGCCCGCGAAGGTCGCCGCCTTGCGGCCCCGGCCCTTGCCGAACTTCGACCCGATCAGACCGCCCGCGATTCCGCCGAGAATCGCTCCGCCGGTCTGTTTGTCCATGCTTCCATCGGTGCGGCACCCGGCGAGTCCCAGAGAAAATACGGCTATTAGTCCAAGGGCTGTCAGTTTCTTCATGTTTCCTCTCCTGTGTGTGGCGGCATGCGCTGTCCGGCGCGCATTATACCAAAACGACCCTGGGCGATGCGTATTTTACCACTACATTCGCGCTGCTTGAAGGGCCGCTTTCGAGGTTTTCCGCACGTATCGAGGGCAGGGTGCGCATCTCCGCGCAGTTGCCCGCATTTTCCGTCATAGCGCGCGCGCTTTCAAGACATAAACTTTTCCTGCATTGAGGCGCATCGCACAGGAGCGGCGCGCGGGATTTCGCTAACAGAATGTGAGGAGAGTCATGACCGGGAAAAATGAAATCGAAAAACGAACGGACGCCGCCTTGTGGCGCTGGGCGAAGGAGAAGCATACCGCCCTGCGCCTCATCGCTGCGGGCGCAGGTCTGGTGCTGTTGGGCTTTTTCCTGGGGGGTTACGTATGGCGTCCGTAAGGAACTCGAAGCATCGCCCCGTCGAGATTTTCCGGGATAAATCCGGGCGGCATCGCTTCCGCCTGCGGGCGAGAAACGGGCGGGTCTTGGCGTCGAGCCGGGCCTATGCGGGCCGCTCGGGCGCGCGCAAGGGCGCGGCGGCGCTCGTGCGCCTCCTGAGAGAAGCGGCCGGGACGGGGAGCCTGCTTGAAGGGGAGGGCAGGGCATGCTCACGGATGAACTCGTAGAGGATATCAAGCATGAGGAGGGCTTCGTGCCGGTAGTGTATCTGGACGTCAAGGGCAAGAAGACCATCGGCTACGGAACGCTGCTCGAAGACGGCATATCCGAAGCCGAAGCCGAACTGCTCCTGCGGCATCGGCTGGCTCTGATGGCCGGGGAACTGGAGCGTTCCCCCGTCGGCGGGACATATAAGAATCTCAAGCCCGGAGCACGGCGCGCGGTCTTGAACATGGCCTACAACATGGGCGTGCCGAACCTGCTGGGGTTCGAGAAGATGTGGGCCGCGCTCGCCGAGGGCGATTGCGCGCGCGCGGCGGCGGAGGCGCTCGATTCGGTTTATGCGAGGGAACTGCCCGCGCGGGCGGGCAGGGTCGCCGAGAGCATGAGGAGCGCGTGATGGCCTTTCTGGAAAAGCTCATCGGCGGCGGCGTCATGACGGCGGCCGAGGGCGTCGCCAACGTCATCGACAGGTTCGTCGAGACGCCCGATGAGCGGCGCGCGGCGGAGGCGATCAAACAAAAGCTGATGATGCGCCCCACGGAAGCCCAGAACGAGATCAACAAGATAGAGGCCGCCCACCGCAGCGCCTTCGTGGCCGGGGGGAGACCGTTCATCCTGTGGACCTGCGGCGTCTCGCTCGCCTTTTATTTCATCCCCCAGTATGCGCTCGGCGCGTGGCTCTGGACGCGGCAGGTGGTGATGAGCGGGGAACTCGTGCCCTATCCCGTCTCGGCGGAGGGACTTCTCGAACTCACCCTGGGAATGCTGGGCCTGGGCGCGCTTCGCACGATGGAGAAGCTCAATGGCAAGGCGAAGTGAGAGAGTTTTGCGCGGGGAGGGAGGGGTGCTGAAAAAATCCTGGGGAGCAATTTTGGTTGCGCGAACGCCTTTGAATTTCACTCCCCCCTTGAGGGGGAGTCAGTGAGCTGAGGGCGTAAGCCCGAAAGCGAACTGGTGGGGGGTGGAATTCGGAAT
>CAYTSP010000083.1:0-3720 GCA_964440505.1 uncultured Nitrospinaceae bacterium | reverse complement strand
GACGTCGTATTTCACCGCCAGGTAATCCGCGCACTCGCGAAAGGCGCTCTCCCTGTCCGCGCCGATGAACATCTCCTTGATGACGGGCATCGCATCGGGCGCGCCCTTGCCGAGGGCCTCGCGCTCTTCGTGAAACATCTCCATCTGGCGCTTCAGGGTGTCGAAGCGCGCATGGGGATTCAGGAACCACGCTTCTCCCATCCTGGCCGCGCGCTTCACGGCGCCGTCGCCGTTCGCCGCTATCCAGATGGGCGGCCTGGGCTTCTGGATGGGCCGCATGGTGAGCTTCACGTCCTGGAGCTTTACGACCTCACCCTCATAATCGAGCGTCCCCTCTTCGAGCAGGCGGGTGACGGCTTCGAGTTTCTCCTCGAAGGCCTTGACGCGCCAGGGTTTTGTGAGGCCGAACGCGCGGTATTCGGGTTCCCGGTAGCCCAGCCCCACGCCGAGCACGAAGCGGCCCTTCGTCATGGCGTCGAGCGTGGCGACCTGCTCGGCCACGTCCACCGGGTTGTGAAGCGCAAGCAGCAGGATGCCCGTGCCGACCGTCATATCCCCCGCGTGGGCCGCCACCTGGGCGACGCTCGGCCAGGTCTGCATCATCCACACGCCCTCGGTGAGGTAGTGCTGGCCGCACCAAACGCTGTGAAAGCCCAAATCTCTAATCAGGCGCACCTGCTCCAGATGCTCCTCCCAGCGCTCTGCGGGGTCGTCCCCCAGGGCGTGCTGGTTCATGACGAACATGCCGAATTTCATATCACCCTCTCGTTTTGTCCTATGAATCCCTCGTTCCGAAATCATCGGCTAGGGCGATGACTTTTTCCGCCGCCTCGACCACCGGATAGTCGATCATCCGTCCGCCGACGGAGACGCTCGCCTCCCCGCGCGCCGTCGCCTCCTCGAAGGCGGCGACCACCTCGCGCGCCTTTTCGACTTCTTCTCTTGTCGGCGTGAACGCGTGGTTCACGACTTCCACCTGCCTGGGGTGGATGCAGAACTTGCCGAACATGCCGAGCGCGCGGCACCGCACGGCGCTGGCGGCGAGGCCTTCCTGATCGTCCAGGGCTATCCAGACCGTGTCGAGCGGTTTTTCGAGACCCGCGCTGCGCGAGGCCACCGCGATTCGAGAACGCGGGTAGTCGAAGGTGAACTCATCGCGCGGCCACTCGATGTCCAGATCGTTGGTGTAGTCCCCCGCCCCGAAGGCGAGCTGGAAGCGACGCTCCCCCGTATCGGCGGAGGCGATGGCGATGGCGTCCTCCACGCCCCTGGCATTCTCGATGATGGCGAGCAGATGAATGCCGCCTGCATCACAGCCGGCCTCTCTCTCCGCATCGCGAAGCAGCCTGTCGGCCGCGAGTATCTGGCCGGGATTCTCCGCCTTGGGCAGCACGATTCCCCGGAGCGCGGGCCCCACGACGGCCGCGATGTCCTCAGGGCCGCAGGCGACCGAAAAGCCCGTCACGTCGTCCAGCGGATTCACGCGCACGAAAACATCCGCGCCGTCTTCTTCGGCTATCGTCCTGACCGCCGCCCCGAGTGCTGCGCGCGTCGAGTCCTTCTCGTCGGCGGGCACGGCGTCTTCCAGGTCCAGCACGACGGCGTCGGCCCCGGCCTTGCCCACCTTCGCGAGCATTCTCTCCCTGTTTCCGGGGGCGAACAGAATCGTCCGGTAGAGTTTCATGACAATCTCCTTCTCGTTCATCGTCTCAGGTGATGTGCTTTTACCCTTCATGGCGGCGCTTGCCAAGCCGGGGAGACTTTCGTGGAGAGCGTCCCGGCGCATCAGGATATTTCACCACACTTCGTGATGAAGGCCCTTTATCATTTCGGCTCGCACGGCGGATGGAATATAATCGCGCCAAAATAACCCCATTTTCGGAGCCACCCGATGAAACCCGACGAACTGCTGCACCGCCCCATCACGGAACTGGCCGCCCTCATCCGGGCAGGCGAGGTGAAGCCGAGCGAGGCGCTCGAGGCCCACATCGCCAGAATCGAAAAGCTGGACTCGACCATCAACGCCTTCACGAGAACCACGTTCGACCTCGCCAGGGAACAGGCGGGGCAACTCGATCAAGAGCTCGCAGGTGGAAAAAATCGGGGGCCGCTCCACGGTATTCCCGTCGCGCTCAAGGACCTGTTCGACCTGGAAGGCCACCCGACCACGGCGGGCAGCCGGATTCTGGGGAAATCCGCCGCGAGTGAAACGGCGGAGTGCGTGCGCAGGCTCGTGGAGGCGGGAGCGGTGATCGTCGGCAAAACGAACTTGCAGGAATTCGCGCGCGGCGGCACCGGGGCGAACAGCGCGTTCGGCCCGGCGCGCAACCCCTGGAGTGTGGACCACACGCCGGGGGGAAGCAGCAGCGGCTCGGCCGCCTGCGTGGCGGCGGGGATGGCGGCCGCAGCGCTCGGCTCCGACACCGGCGGCTCGGTGCGCCTGCCCGCCTCTTTCTGCAATCTGGTGGGCATCCGCTCCACCTACGGCCGGGTGAGCAGGGCCGGGGCCGTGCCGCTGGGGCTCAGCTTCGACAACGTGGGCCCCCTCGCGCGTACTGTGGAGGACGCCGCTCTCATCCTGCAGGCCATCGCCGGTCCCGACCCCAGGGACCCGACGACGGGAACCGGGCCCGCGCCCGATTTTTTAGAATCCTTGAACGAGGGCGTGCGCGGCCTGACGCTCGGTGTTCCGGCCAACCATTTCTGGCCGGGCGAGGACACAGAAGCGGAAGCCATCGTGCGCGAGGGCATCGCGCGGTTCGAGGCGATAGGCGCGAGCGTTGTGAATGTGGAAATCCCCTGGGCGCGGCTCGGCCAGGTCGCCTACGCCGCGACCGTGGGGCCCGAGGGCGCGGAATACCACCGGAAATTCCTCGAAAACCACCGGGACGGGTACGTCTCCCCCGGTGCGGATTTCTTCGAGTACAGCCTCTTCATCCCGGGCTGGCGGTACGTGCAGGCGCAAAAGGCGCGGACGTTCTTCATCCGTCAGGCGGCGGAGGTTTTCAGACGTGTGGACGCCGTGCTCACGCCCACCGTCGCGGTCGCGCCGCCCACCATCGCGGATTGTTTGGACGGCATGAAGATGTGGCCGATTGTGAGCGACAACACGGCCGCCTTCAGCACCATCGGCAACCCCGTCCTTCAGGTTCCCTGCGGGTTCACGAAAAAGCGCCTGCCCGTCGGCCTTCAGATTGCGGGGAGATGGGGGGATGAGGCGCGCCTGTTCCGAATCGGCAAGGCGCTGGAAGACGATAACCCGCTCTGGCGGATGCGCCCGCCCGAGGTCGACGAGCAGCCGCCTCCCGAACCGCTGCCGGAAGACTCTCCCTCGACGCCACAAAATGCGCCGGAGACAGAAGCCGCCGCCCACATTCTCGCCATGGCGAAAACCATGGGTTATGCGATTGATTTGGATAAAATTTCGCCGGAGGCGCTCGCCCAGGGCGTTTCGAACATGCTCGCGGGGCTGGAAAAACTGGACGACCTTGACCTCGGTGATTGCGAGCGCGCGGAGACGCTCAATCTACTGGAGATGGATTTCGACTCGATTCCGCCTCCGTGAGAGAAGCCTAATCCGGCTTGAGCAGTACCTTCAGGCACTCCCCCGTGCCCGTGACCTCGATGCCCGCCTGCACCTGGGAGAGCGGCAGGCGGTGGGTGAAGATGTCGTCAATCGGCAGGTCCGTTCTCAGGAGCATGTCCATCGCAGGCTCGAAC
>CAYTSP010000082.1:0-35102 GCA_964440505.1 uncultured Nitrospinaceae bacterium | reverse complement strand
CTCAAGGGGGGAGTGAATTTCTCTCTCGTCGGTTGGGTACATACGACAAATCTAGGAATCGGAGATTTTTCAACAGCCCCAGTGAGTGGGGGATGAAAAACCGGAGCGTCGCCATTCTCCTCGGCTCTGGATTCCGGCATTCGCCGGAATGACGGCGCTGGCCAATTCCGGGTGAGGAGGGGTTTTTAACAACCTCGTATATGCGGCGCCTTGCGTAGTCCTTTGGGGTCTAGCGCCCGAAGTGATCCGCCAGATAATTCTCGAGCGTTCTTGGCGCAAGGCCAAAAGCCTCTTTCATGGGAGAAGGGTCGCACACGTTGTCTTCGCCCAGCATTGTTATCTGATCCTCGGTGAAGGGGGGCTTCATCGGCAGCATGTTGAACAGCCTGGCCTGCAGGCGCGCGATGGACGTGGGCAGGGGCACGAGCAACCTCTTTTTGCCCATCGCCCCCACCAGCATGGAGAGAATCTCCCTGATCGGGTAGGCGGTGTCTCCGCCCATGTCGTAAGTCTGTCCGATGGTCTCGGGCATGGCGAGGCATTGCGCAAAACAGCGGCACACGTCTTCCACCCAGACGGGCTGGAGCTTACCGCCGCCACCGCCGATGAGGGGGAGAGCGGGCGCCATGCGCGCGATGCCCGCGAAGGTGTTCAGAAACTCGTCGTTCTCGCCGAAAATGATGGAGGGCCTGAAAATCGTCCAGTCCAGCCCGCTCTCGCGAACGAACTGCTCGGCGGCGAACTTGGATTTATGATACCGGGCGACGGCGTTCTCCCTCGTGCCCAGTGCGCTCATGTGCACGAAGCGCTTCACCCCCGCCTGCTCGGCGGCGGCCACCATGCGGCGCGTGCCCTCGGTATGGACCATCTCGAAACCGGGCGTTCCCTTCTCGATGATGATGCCCACCAGGTGGATCACGGCGTCTTGTTTCTTTATCAGCTCTGCCAGCTGATCGACCGAATACTCCGTGATGTCGCCCCGCACGGGAAAGGCCCCGCTCATCGAGTCGAGGCGCTGCCTCGCCGGTTCGGGATCGCGCGAGAGCACCCTGATCTCATGGCCCGCCAGCGACAGAAGGGAAAGAAGGGTGCCGCCGACATATCCTGTTCCGCCCGTCAGAAAAACTTTCATGATTCACTACCTCCCCCACGAAGCGGATGAATCCGCTCAGCGTCCGCCCCCGATGCGCGTGACGGCGCCCACCGGAGGTTCGTTCTTCGTCAATTCCCGCAATACCTCGCTCGCATAGGCCCCCGGCGGCAGCGTGAAGAAGAGGCGCAAGCCCTCCTTTTCCGGCCTCAGGCTCTCCTCTTTCATTCGTACACGATACGGGCGTCTGGAGCCATAAAGTTTCAGGCCTTCCAGCCCGTTGAGAATGCCCGGCCCGCCGGCGCCGAGGGATTCTAGCACGCTTCGTTCGAGTTTTCCCGCCTCCCCGCGGGCATCAACGAGTTTTCGGCCAACCAGGGGTCCCGCCGGACTCACCTCGAAGCGCGCGAGCGCGCGCGCTTCTTTCTCGGGCGCGCCCACCCTTCTGGTCTTCCCCGTTTCATGGTGAAAAATCACGTCGCCCGCCCAGATTTCAGCGTGCGCGTGCGCTTCGAGTCTTCTTGCGAGGCAGAGATTGAACAAGCAAGCCTGAAACGCGCCGCCATACAAGACCCGTTCTCTCGCAGGAATCGAGGCCGCCGCTTGCCCGGGCGAAGCGCCTTGCTCCAGGCGGGCGAGCGCACGCCTCTCCGCCTCCCAGGAAGGGGGATAGAGCTCCCTCGCCCCCCTGAACTCGCCCGCCTCATACCTTCGGGCGGCCTCCAGCAAGCGCTCATCCGCATCGTTTCGCGTAAAAGTGAATCGACCGGAGCCCAGGAGCGCATCCAAAACGCCTCGCCAGTCTCCTTTCACGAGCGCAAAACCGACCCGCGCCGTATGGCCGTGAACCCCGAATCTCTGATCGCCGAATGCGTTGGGCAATCCCCGCGCGGCGAGGCAATCCAGAATCTCCTGCGCTCTCTTTTCGGCGCCGGGGCCGACGTCCCGAACCAGGATCTCGAAACGATTGCCCGCGAGCGCGCCGCGCCTCATCCGGGTTCGAGAGCGCGCCGCCTCGAGAACCCGTATCCCGTTTTGCTCCAGCCCCGAGACGGCGCCCGGAATCTCTCGTATTTTCGTCTTGAAGGAAAACCACTGCCGCGTCACCGCATTGGCGTCTTTCAGGCCCGCATAGCCGGCCTCCGCCTCGGGGACGCCCAGCGCCCCGCACAGGGCGCGCAGCGCCTCGATGGTCGATACGCCGCGCTTCTCCACCCACAGGTGGAGATGCTCTCCGTCGCCGCTCGGGGGCGCAAGCGGAATCTCCTCCACGCGGAAATCCTCCGGCCTCGCGCGCAGACGCCCGCCTGTGCCGGACACGGAATCCGTGAGATACGTTCCCTCCATTCTATCTCCCCCGGAACCCCGGAAAACGAGCCGCTTCGATTCCTGCCCCGGCCCGCCCGGTCGGTTCACTCCTTGCGTTCTTGGGGCTATACTCGCGATTCCTGCGGAGCGAATCCACCCGGCGGCATTTGTGTTTCACTATCTATGAGGAACGAACATGTCCGGCATTTTCGACAAGACTTCTCTTTTTCTCGCGGCCATCGCGGCGATCCTGGCGTTTCTGGCGTACCAGAAAACCGGGGATCTGCCCTGGGCTCCCGCGGGCCGCGCGGGAAGCCTCATCGTGACCATTCTTCCCAAACTCATGATCGGCATGTTCATCGGCGCGCTCGTGGCCGAGGTCCTGCCGAAGGAAATCCTGCAGAACTGGCTCTCCGACCGCTCCGGCTGGCGCGGCATCTTCATCGGCTGGCTGGCGGGGTTCATGTTCCCCATGGGCGCGCCCTTCGTCCTCTACCCGCTCGTGGCCGGATTGATCCAGGGGGGTGCGGGCTTCGGGCCGATGATTACGATGCTCACCGCATCGGCCCTGATCGGCCCGGTGCGCGCGTTCGCGTATGAAATCCCCATTCTCGGAACGGAGTTCTTCACCTTCCGCGTCATCTCGGTGTTCTGGATTCCGCCCGTGGCAGGCGTCGTCGCGCAAACGCTCGCGCGCGTCCTGAAAGGCGGCTGAGCCGCGCCTGATACGCCGACTAAGCGTTTCTTCGGGGGACCTCGATGGGAAGATCTTCCCTGTCGCCCCATTCCTTCCAGGAGCCGAGATAGTTCCTGATCCGCGGGTAGCCGAGCAGCCGATAGACGAGATAGGCGTGCGCCGAGCGGTAGCCGCCCTGGCAGAGCGGCACCATTTCCCTGTCCGGCGTCAGGCCCCTCGGGGCCAGCAAGCCCTTCAGTTCGGAGGCGGACCTGAGCGAGCCGTCCGCCGCGATGGCCTCGCTCCATTCGAGGTGGACCGAACCCGGAATCGCGCCTCCGCGCGTGGCCCGGACGTTCTCGGCGAAATACTCGCCCTCCGAGCGCGTGTCGTGAATCGCAACATCCGGATCGCCCAGATGATCCCGTATGTAATCCGCCGTGGCGATACGGCCCTCATCATAAGGCTTGAGCCGGCTCGCGAACGAGGTTCTCAGGATGCGCCTGTGGCCCTCGACGCCCGGCTCGTAGGGACCTCCCGCCATCGGCCAGGCATCGCGCGTTACGGGCAGCCCCTCGGCCTTCCACGCGTCGATACCGCCGTCCAGAACGTGCGCGTCCTCATGGCCCAGGTATTCCAGGAACCAGAACCCGCGCGCCGAGCGGAAGCCCGTGTTCTCCTGATAGAAGACCACCGTTTTCCCGTAATCGACGCCTCGTATCTCCATGAGATAGGCAAGCATCCAGGTGAATGCGGCCAGCGCCTGCGGGCGGGTGTCGTTGAGCGAGATTCCGTACAAATCCAGATGCGCGGCGCCCTCGATATGGCCCGCGCAAAACTCGGGCGCCTGGCGGGTGTCGATGATGACGAGGTCGTCCCCCTTGCGTTCGCCGATGCGCTCTTTAAGCTGCGCAGGTGTAAGGGCAATGCCCGGGTTCACGTAACCCTTGTCGCTCATCGGCGCAGCGCCTTACCTGAACTCGCGCGGGCTGAGCGGCTCGAGCCTGTCCGAGAGTTCCCTCGTTGCCGGCGAGGCCTGGAGCGGGCGCACGTAGACCTTCGCCTTCCCCTCCGGGGTGACGAATCGATAGCTCAGCTTGGCGACCTGGCCGTAGTTGTACCAGACGTGCGTGTTGCGCTCCCCGCCGGTAACCAGAAGCAGATGGATCATCTCGACCTCTCCGCCTGGGCCGGTGATGATCTCGAGCCGATCGATCTCGCGGGCGAAGGTTTCGGCTTTTCCCGTCGCCAGGGTAATCGTGACGATGAGGTCCAGGGGGCGCTGCGGCTCCGCGGGCGTCAGGGGCGCTTGCTGCGGCATCGCGGGCGCAGGCGGCGCCAGGGTCGGAACCGCCGGTGGCGGCTGGCCCGGGACCGTGCCGGGTGGAGCGGGCTGCGCCTCGGGCGGGGTCAGCGGCGGCGGCGTCAAACTCTGCGCCTCGGCGCTCACCGCCAGAAAGAGCACTCCAAGAATTGCGATTTGCAGCGATAGAAGCCGTCTTTTTCCTGAACGCATAATACTCTCCTTTTCCGGGGAGTCGTGTTTCGTTTTTTGCTTAAGTCGTATGGGGAATTATACCCACATATCTCATTCCGGCGCATCCGCAGCGCAGCGAAACCCGTATGCGGGCAATCGGCGGTCGGGGAGGTCGCCCGTTCTGTGAGATGAAGCCAGCGCCCACCACCCGTTCACCCAGGATCCGCCCTTGAGCGTTCTGAGCGCCCGGCCGTTTTGCCTGATCGGCTGAGCGTCTTCACGCCCATTATTGAACTCGTCCTCCACCCACTCCCAGACGTTTCCGGCCAGATCCTCCACGCCGTGAACGCTGGCGCCCTCCGGGCGCCTTCCCACGGCCCTGGGGCCTCCTGCATCGGGGCTCAGGCCGAAGACGGCGTTCCTGTCGCGCCGCGCATTCCCCCACGGATACCGCCTGCCCTTGTCCGCGCCCCGGGCGGCGTACTCCCATTCAGCCTCCGTGGGGAGCCGCTTCCCGGCCCATGCGCAGTACGCGCGCGCCTCCTCCCACGTCACCCCCACCACGGGGAGGTGCGGGCCGATGAAGTGGACTTTGCGCCAAAAAGGGGGTTCCGGCCCGTTCGTCGCGCGCACGAAATCCCCGTAAAGCGCGTTCGTTACCTCGAACTTGTCCAGGCGAAACGACGCGACCTCGACGGGGCGCCCGCCCGTTGCCTTGAGAATCACGCGCCTGCGGCGCCATCTTCTGCGAGAGCGATTCGGGTTGGTGTACTCGACGCCCATCATGAAGCGCCCTCCGGGAATGTCCACCATTCCCTCGAGAGAGGGCTTGCGGACGGGTGGAGGCGGCAGTGGTTTCGGCGCTTCCGGCGCAGGTTCGGCGGGCGCGAGTTTCGCGGTTTCGGTTTTAGGCTCCGGCTTTGGTTCGGATTCAGTCTTCGGTTCCGGCTCCGGACTCGGCTCCGGTGTTGATTCCGTTTCAGGAACCGCGTCGGTTCCGGCCGAGGGAGTATCGGGTTTTTCCTCCTCCCTCTTTTCCGTCGGGAGCCGGGGCGCAGGCAGGCCCTTGATGGCGCGCGCCTTGAGTTCATACTCGATGTTGGTGAGCTCGGGCCACCTCGACGTATCGAGCGAGCCGAGCAGCGCCTTCGCCTCTTTCAGCCGCCCGTAGCGATACAGCAGATAGGCGAGTCCTCGCCGGGCGCTGCCGCTTCCGGGGTAGCGCGTGTTCGCCCGCCGGAAAAATAAATAGGCCTCGTCGGGACGATTCGCATCATACAGGGTCCAGCCCAGGCCCGTGAGCGCATGGAGAAGCTCCGGCTCGTGAACGAGCGCCTCGCGAAAATTCTTCTCGGCGAATCTGTAATCTTCCTGCCGGTACGCGGCTTCTCCCATGTCGCTCAAAACCGCGGCGCGGCTCGGCGGGGGCGGCTCGGATTCCGGCGAAGGCCCGGACTCCAGCGGGGGCGCCGGCTCCTCGGCAGAGGGCGGTTTATGCTCCGGCAGGGGTGCGGGAGTCGCAGAACGTGTTCGCTTTAGCGCCTGGGCGGAGAAAGTGGCGTCCTGGGCCTGTTTTTCCTGCGGCGCAACCGGTTGCCGGGCCGGCGGCTCTGCGCCGCCGCACCCAACGCTCGAGAAAGCCAGTGCGAGGAAACATGCAGAGGGCCAGAGCAGAGGCGGAAGCCCGGCCCCTTTGTTTTTTTCTCGCATCACCCACCCAATGTTTACGGAGAGCCGTTTCCGTTCTCCTCGATGCGGGCCAGGGCCGCGACACGATCCCCTTCCTTGACCCCGATCAGGCGAACTCCCTGCGTGGCGCGTCCGATGATGGAAACGTCCTGAACCCGGGAGCGAATGAGCTGCCCCCCGGTGGTGATAAGCATGAATTCATCGTCCTCGGTCACCCGCCTGATACCGACAACCGGTCCGTTTTTATCCGTCACCTTGATGTTGATCACGCCCTTGCCGCCCCGGTTGGTCAGCCGGTAGTCATCCACGCGGCTGCGCTTCCCGAAGCCGAACTCGGTGGCGGTGAGAATGATGTCTCCCGGCGAGACGACTTCCATGCCTATCACGCAATCGCCTTTCGCCAGATCGATTCCGCGCACGCCGCGCGCGCTCCGGCCCATGGCGCGAACCTTCTCCTCCGGGAAGCGGATGGCCTTGCCGTCTTTCGTTCCGAGGAACACATTGAGGCTGCCGTCGGTCTGGCCGACGCCGATGAGTTCGTCCCCTTCGTCGAGATTGAGCGCGATGATTCCGCCCACCCTCGGATTGCTGAACGCCGTGAGCTGCGTCTTCTTGAGCACGCCTTGTTTGGTCGCCATGAGGATGTAGCGATCCGGTTCGAACTTGCGCACGGGCATGACGGCGGAGACGTACTCGCCCGACGCCAGTTGAAGCACGTTCACGATGGCCTTGCCGCGCGCCGCCCGGCCTCCCTGGGGAATCTCGTGCACCTTGAGCCAATGGCATCGCCCGCGAGAGGTAAAGAACATCATGTAATCGTGCGTGGAGGCGATGAAGAGTTGTTCGACGAAATCCTCTTGTTTCGTCCCCATGCCCATCACGCCCTTTCCGCCACGGCGCTGGGAGCGGTACAGGGTGATGGCGTTTCGCTTGATGTAGCCAGAATTCGAGATGGTGACCGCCATGTCTTCTTCGACGATCATGTCCTCGATGGAAATCTCGCTCGTCTCATCCACGATCTCCGTACGCCGCTCGTCCGCGAACTTCTCCCGGATTTCCAGAAGCTCTTCCTTGATGATGGAGGTCTGGAGCTTTTCGTCCACGAGCACTTTGCGGAGATATGCGATGGTCTTTTGGAGTTCCCTGTATTCCGCTTCTATCTTGTCGCGCTCCAGGCCGGTGAGGCGCTGGAGCCTCATCTCCAGGATGGCCTGCGCCTGGGGCTGGGTGAGCCCGAAGTTGCGAATGAGTCCCGCGCGCGCTTCTTCGGGCGTCTCGCTCGCCCGAATGAGCGTGATAACTTCTTCGATGTTGTCGAGCGCGATGCGGTAACCCTCGAGTATGTGCGCCCTGTTCTCGGCCTTCTTGAGCTCGAAGCGGCTGCGCCTGAGGATGACCTCGCGGCGATAGCGCAGGAAATGGGAGAGCATCTCCTTCACGCCCATCACACGGGGCTGGTTGTTCACGAGGGCCAGCAGGATGACGCCGAAGGTCGTCTGCATCTGGGTGTGCTTGTAGAGCTGGTTCAGGACCGCGCCGCCCACGGCGTCTCTTTTGAGGTCGATAACGATGCGCATGCCGCTCCTGTCGCTCTCGTCCCGGATGTCCGAGATGTCGCGGATTTTCTGCTCGCGCACGAGGTCCGCAATTTTCTCTATCAGCCTCGCCTTGTTGAGCGCGTAGGGGATCTCGGTCACCACAATGGACTGGCGGTTCGTCCGCCCGTTGATCTCCACCATCGACTTGGCGCGCAACTGCAGCGAACCCCGGCCCGTCTCGTAGTAACTCCTGATTCCCGAGCGCCCGTAGATGATGCCCGCGGTAGGAAAATCCGGCCCCGGCATTCTCTCGAGAATCTCCTCGAGCGTGGCGTCTTCCTTCTCGAGGACGTGAACGAGCGCGTCGCACAGCTCGCCCAGGTTGTGGGGCGGGATGTTCGTGGCCATGCCGACGGCGATGCCCGTGGAGCCGTTCAGCAGCAGGTTGGGCACCCGGGAGGGGAGCACGGAGGGTTCCGTGCGCGTGTTGTCGTAGTTGGGTATGAAATCGACGGTATCTTTCTCGATGTCGGCGAGCAGGTTCTCGGCGAGCAGCGTCATCCGCGCTTCGGTGTAGCGCATGGCCGCGGGCGGATCGCCGTCCACCGAGCCGAAGTTGCCCTGCCCGTCCACCAGGAGGCCGCGCAGCGAGAAATCCTGCGCCATGCGCGCCAGCGCCGGGTAGACCACCGCCTCGCCGTGGGGGTGATAGTTTCCGCTCACATCCCCGGCTATCTTCGCGCACTTGCGGAACGGCCTGTTGTGCGCGAGACCCAGGTCGCTCAGCGTGGTGAGGATGCGCCTTTGTACGGGCTTGAGTCCGTCGCGGACGTCTGGAAGCGCGCGCGCGATGATGACGCTCATCGCGTAGTCCATGAAGGACGCGCTCATCTCCTGTTCAATGCTGACCTCGTTCAGGTTGTCCATGCTCTCGAAAATCTCCTGCCGACGGTGCGAGTCGAAGGGCGTCCCAAAGGTTTGATAACCGGATAGTGGCTAACCTGGATGGGCGAAGCGCAAACACTTTCTTATACCACAAAAAGAGCTGCATCGACAAACAAAGGCGATCGTTTGCGGTGGTTTTCGGGAAGCCGAAAGCGCCTTTGTTTCAATGGGTTTCAGGCCCACGCTCTCTTCGCCCGCCCGATTGCCCAAGAGCCTTCTTTCGTGGAAAATAGCAGCATCAGAAGCCGGGGTGAATTTCTTCTCTCAAGCGAGGATGCCCATGCGATTCCCACTTATGTCCGCCAGGAAGATCCGCCTCGTCCTGGCCGCCGTTTTCTTTCTGGCGCTGCTCGCCTCCACGGTGATGGTGGAAAGTCATAAGGACGACCAGGGCGGGGCTCACTCACCCGAAGTGGGGGCCTTGATGGAGAAGCTGGACGCGGACTTCGGCGCGCTGGTCAAGGCCGTCCTCGTCGCCTCGGTTCAGGAACTCGTAAACGAGACGCCATACGAAACGATCGAGAAACACGCGAAGGCCACCGCCGCGACGGCGAAAATCCTCCCCTCCGCAGAGGAATTCCGGGGGGATAATTCGATGCTCGTCTTCTCGCGTCAACTCGAAGGCGCCGCGGTCGCGCTCGCCAAGGCGGCGAAGAGCAAAGATATCACCACGAGTGCAAAAGCGCTGTTCGAAGTGCACTCCGCGTGCGTTCGCTGCCATGAGGAGGCGCGCTTCTAGTTCCGGGAAAATTACAGGCCTTCGCGCTCCGCGAGGGCGCGCGCTAGACGTCGAGGTTTTGAACCTCGGTCGCGTGCCTTTCGATGTGCTCGCGCCTCGGTTCGACGGCGTCTCCCATGAGGGTGGAGAAAATGTCGTTCGCCCCGATGACGTCCGATACGACGACCTTGCGGAAGGTCCTGCGCTGCGGATCCATGGTCGTCTCCCAGAGTTGATCGGGGTTCATCTCGCCCAGTCCCTTGTAGCGCTGGACGCTGACGCCCTTCTGGCCGAGTGAGCGGAACTGATCGAGTATCTCCCCCGCCCGGGTCACGGAAAGCTCGGCGTCACCCGACTTGATGACGTAGGGAGGCTTGCCGAACGCGGCGAGCATATCCGTGGAACGGCGGAGCTTTTTGAAGCCGGCGGACTCGAAAAGGCCCGCATCCACTCGGGTCGTGAGATCGCGATCCGACATGCGGGAACGAACGGTCAGGCCCCTCAGGGTCTTGCCGTCCTCTTCCGTTCGCGGCGTTACAGCCGGCTCGCCATCCGCCGGATGATATTCCCTGAACTCGCGCTTCACCATTTTTTCGATTTCTTCGAGCCTTTTCCGATCCTTCAGGTGAGCGGCCTCGAGACCCGGCTCGTCGGCCAGGAGCCTGATGACGCGCGGGTCCATGCCCCGGCGGGTGAAGCGCCCGACCGCGGCTTCGGCCTCGGAGATTAACAGCATCAGCTTGCGCAGCTTTTCGCCTTTGGGGAAATTCCCGTTTGTCGCGGTCGCCGGCGCTCCGTTGGCCTCGCCGTGGATCTCCACGTCCTTGACGGCGGAGGAGATGATGTAGTCCTCGAACGAGTGATCGTCCTTGAGGTACATCTCGGCCTTGCCCTTCTTGACCTTGTAGAGCGGCGGCTGCGCGATGTAGAGGTGTTGCCCGGTAATGAGTTCGGGCATGTGGCGGTAGAAGAACGTGAGCAGGAGCGTCCTGATGTGCGAACCGTCCACATCGGCGTCCGTCATGATGACGATCTTGTGGTAGCGCAGCTTGCCTAAGTCGAAATCCTCCCCGATGCCCGTGCCGATGGCGGTGATCATGGTGCGGATTTCCTCGTGGTTGAGCATCTTGTCGAGGCGCGCCTTCTCCACGTTCAGGATTTTTCCCTTGAGGGGGAGGATCGCCTGAAACGCCCTGTCCCTTCCCTGTTTGGCCGAGCCGCCCGCCGACTCACCCTCCACCAGGTAGAGCTCACACAAAGCGGGGTCTCTCTCCGAGCAATCGGCGAGCTTGCCCGGCAGGGAGCCGCTGTCGAGCGCCCCCTTTCTTCTCGTGAGATCGCGCGCCTTTCGCGCCGCCTCTCTCGCCTGGGACGCCTGAACGGCCTTGTCCACGATTCTCTTGGCGACGGAGGGGTTCTCCTCGAAGAAATTGGCGAGGTTCTCGTTCATGACCTGTTCGACGAGGCCCTTCATCTCGGAGTTCCCGAGCTTGGACTTGGTCTGGCCCTCGAACTGGGGGTCGGGCAGCTTCACGCTCAAGACCGCCGTGAGGCCCTCGCGAACGTCTTCGCCCGAGGGAGCGGGGTTGTTCTTCAGGAGCTTGTTCGTCGCGGCGTAGCGGTTGATGGTTCTCGTGAGCGCGCTCCTGAAGCCCACGAGATGGGTTCCGCCGTCGGTGGTGTTGATGTTGTTGGCGAAGGTGAGGAGCGTCTCGTTGTAGGCGTCGTTGTACTGGATGGAAACCTCGACGATGTTCCCCTCGCGCTCGCCCTTGATGTATATCGGCTTTCTGTGGATGGCGTTCCTCGAGCGGTTCAGGTGCTCCACGAAAGAAGCGATGCCGCCCTTGTAGAAATACTCCTGTTTCCTGTCGTCCTCTCTTTTGTCTTCGAGCACGATCTTGAGGCCGCTGTTCAGATAGGCCAGTTCCCTCAGCCGGCTCGCGAGAACGTCGAAGCTGAACTCCGTGGTCTCGAAAATCTCCTCATCCGGCATGAAGGTGATGGTGGTGCCGGTCGTCCGGGCCTTTTGTCCCTTCTTGAGTCGCGCCTTCGGGACGCCCCTGTCGAACTCCATCGCGTAAACGTACCCGTCTCTCCTGATCTCGGCCACCAGCCATGAGGAAAGGGCGTTCACGCAGGAGACGCCCACCCCGTGCAGGCCGCCCGAAACCTTATACGCGCTGTTCTCGAACTTGCCGCCCGCGTGGAGCTTCGTCAAAACCACCTCGGCCGCGGAGACTTTCTCCGTCGGGTGCCTGTCCACGGGGATGCCGCGCCCGTTGTCCGTAACCCGCACCGAACCATCTTCGTTGATCACCACGCTCACCTTGTCGCAGTGACCGGCCATCGCCTCGTCTACGCTGTTGTCCACCACCTCGTATACGAGATGGTGCAGGCCGCCGGGTCCCGTGCTGCCGATGTACATGGCGGGCCGCTTCCGCACCGCCTCCAATCCTTCGAGGATGCGTATGTCCTTCGCCTTGTAGCTCGCCTCAGACTTTCTGTTGGTGGTTCTCGCCATTTTCTTTCTTGCCGCCTCTCTGGGCCGGAGTTTTTCAGTCCACGCCTATAACCGTTGCGTCTTGAACCCGAAAATTCTTTCCCTCGACTTCGCTTTCGCTTATCCGGGGATTCTCTGTCGATGTGATGAACGTCTGGGCTCCCAAAGAACCCAGGAACAACAACACCCTTTTTTTCCTGTCCGCGTCCAGCTCGGAACCCAGGTCATCGAGCAGCACGACGGGGGTCTCCTTCCTTCTCCCCTTGTATTCCTCGGCGTTCGCCGTTACCAGCAGTATCGTAATGAGCCTCTGTTCGCCCTGGGAGGCGACGTCCTTCGCCCGGCGCCCGTTCCAGGACAAGTGAAAATCATCAAGCTGCGGCCCCCATAGCGTCGTCTTCCTCGCCCTCTCCTCGTTCGAGAGCCTTTGCGCCGCCTCTCGCATGCCCTCTCGTATGTCCCCTTCCGTTCCCCCGTCACCCCCGGGGAGACCGTTGGCTTCATATGCCACCGAGACCCTGGATTCCTGCGTTTCTCCAAATAAGTTCTCTAGGTGATTCAGCCGGTTTTTCAGTGAATGTATATACCGTTTCCTGCGGACGATAATGCGGGCGGCCATCTCGATTAATCGCTCTTGCCACACCTGAATCATAGCAGATTCGGTCTCATTTCTCAAAAGGCGATTCCTCTCCGAGAGGAGTTTTGCGTACGTTCTGGAATCCTCGATATGGGCCGGGTCGACGGCCGCTATCGCCCTGTCGAAAAAACGTCTTCTCGCCCCGGGACCTTCCTTGATGACCTGGGGCGTCTCGGGAAAAAAAACGATGACGTGCGAACTGTCGAGATACGGCATCAGGCCACGCAGCTCCCGGCCGTTTATCTTGTACTTTCTCTCACGTCCGTGAAACGCAGCCTCAAGCCTCGCTTCCCTGCCGCTCCCGTCCTCGACGAACGCGCCGGACGCATACATTCCCCCGCTGCCGTGCAGTACCATTTTCTCCCTGGAGATCCGGCGAAAAGAGCGCAGGTGCGAGAGGTAATATATGGCTTCCAGGAGATTCGTTTTGCCCGATCCGTTATTGCCGAAGATGTAGTTGAATCCCGGGTGAGGCCTGAATTCGAGCCTCGGGTAGTTTCTGAAGTTATGGAGAATCATCTCGGTGAGGCGCAAAGGTTATCCTCAGGCACTGGTTCTTTTAGAACCTTATATAACATCTAAAAAGTAGTCGTAGTAGCAGCGGTGAATTTGTGGATAACCACATAAGGCGCTCAAAGAGAAACCCTTATCCAGTCGAGGGGGTGTGGAATTGTTTGTGGATGAAGGCGGATTACCGGGAGTTTTTTCTCTGGCCGCGATGGAAGCGAAGGTTTCAACAGGGATATCCACAACTCTTTCCACTGGTGTTTCAGGATAAGTCTATTTTTTGTTCGAGCGCTTGGATGGTGGCGGACAGGGAGAGGTCCGTTTTGAGCAGGCCCTTGATTTTGTTGGTGGAGTGGATCACGGTGGAGTGGTCCTTCCCCCCGAAGCGGCGGCCGATTTCGGTGGTCGAAGCGCGCGTGAGTTTCCTCGCGAGATACATGGCGATCTGGCGGGGAACGGCGAAAGAGCGCGCCCGGTTTTTCGATTTCAGGTCGCTGACCCGTAGCTGGAAGTGTTCGGCGACGATTTTCTGGATGTTGTCGACCGAAGAGTTGCGGGCGGGGTCGCGGATGATTCCGCGCAGGACTTCTTGTGCGACGGGAAGATCGATTTCGATGTCGTGCAATGAGGCGTGAATGCTGAGTTTTATAAGGCACCCTTCGAGTTCCCGGACGTTGGAGCGGACCTTCTCGGCGATGTAGTGGGCAACCTCGCCGTCGAGAAAGAGGTCCTGCTCACCCGCTTTTTTCTGCAGGATGGCCACTTTGGTCTCAAAATCCGGAGCGCCGATATCCGCTATCATCCCCGATATGAAGCGCGATCTGAGGCGCTCCTCCAGTCCTGGCGTGTCCTTGGGCATTTTATCGCTTGTGATGACGATCTGTTTTCTCGCCCTTTGTAAGGCCTCGAAGGTAAAGAAGAACTCCTCTTGGGTCCGCTCTTTGCCGGCGATGAACTGGATGTCGTCTATCATCAGGATGTCCACTTTTCTGTACTTGCTTCTGAAAGCGGCCATCTGGTTCTGTCTGATCGACGTGATGAGATCGTTGGTGAAACTTTCCGAGGAAGTGTAGAAGATCCGCGACTTCGGGCGTTGATCGAGCACGCGGTGGGCAATGGCGTGCATCAGGTGGGTTTTGCCGAGACCCACCCCCCCGTAAATGAATAGTGGATTCCGCGCGACTCCCGCGCCGTCCGCCAGGCGGAGGCTGCAGGCGTGGGCGAATTCGTTCGAGCCGCCCACTACGAAATTCTCGAAGCGGTATCTGGGATTCAGGAAGTCTGGCCTGTCGTAGGGGGGTTGAGGCCCTTCCGAAAGCGCCGCCGTTTCCTCCGCCGGGACCATGGCGGCCGGCGCTTGCGAGCGGCCCGCTCCGTTGGCCGGCCCGCTGCCCACCGACAGGGTGAGCGCCACGTTCGGTCCGGCCTCTTGCTTGAGCACGTCCGTGATGATTCCCCAGTAGCGCGAGCGCAAGGTATCCGCGGTAAACGGGTCGGGGGTCCGGATCGCCAAAGAGGACTCGCTCGCGCTCAGTTCCTCGACGCCGGCAAACCAGCGCGCGAAGGTCTGGGGGGAGACTTCCTGCCTGATCTTTTCTAAACAGCGTTGCCAAAGAGTCGTCATCAGGAGAACCTGTTCAAACATGGATCGCGCGGCGAGGGGCCTTTGGGCCGCGCAAAAGCAGGTTTTTCCACAGGGCGAGATTACCGCTGACCCAATAAGGTATTTTTCCACAAAACGACCGGCCAAAGCAAGCGTTTTCCACAAAAAGGCGGTATTTTCATTGTTTTTTTATGAACGAAACACGCATTCTTCGAGAAAAAAGGCGGTCAAAACGCGAAGAAAAATCCTCGCCCGCCCGGGACTGAAGATTTAAAATGCGCATTCCTCCAGTGGTTCTTGACAATCAGGGTTTTGGTGGCTACTTTACGCTCGGCTTTTTGAGGAAGCTTCCCTTCATTATAATGTGGCGGTCTCAACGATCGAACCCGTTGACGGTATATGGAGCTTTTGGTGAAACGAACTTACCAGCCGAACAGAAGAAAACGAGTGAAGACGCACGGGTTTCGTCGCCGGATGAAGACCACCGGCGGGCGTGCGATTATCAGGCGCCGCCGGTCCAAGGGCCGCAAGCGACTCGGTGTTTCCGCCTAGGGGGCGTGCCGGGCCTGCCGATTCCGACCAGGAGGGCGCGGAGATGGACGAGAGCTTCCCGCCGGAGCGCCGAATCCGCAAGGGGAGTGAGTTCGCCGTTGTTCTCAGAAAGGGACGCAGGAGCACGTGCCCGTATTTCTCGCTGCACATCCTGCCTGTCCCTTCGCGGAATTGTGCGAGACTCGGCATCATCGCGTCGCGCCGGGTGGGCGGCGCCGTTCAGAGGAATCGCGCCAAGCGGCTTCTCCGCGAGGCGTTTCGGCGCCTCGGCTCTCAACTCCCTGCGGGGGTGAACCTTGTGGCCGTGGCGAGGAACCCGATCGCCAAGGCGAGGTTAGAGGATGTTGAAAGGGCGTTCCGCAACGCTTTCCACGGGAAAACACATCCCTGAAAAAGAGATAGGCCCCGTCTCCCGGGTTGTCCGCGTCCTGGCGACGGTTCTGGTTCGGGGATATCAGCTTGTCTTGTCTCCCGTGATGCCGGGCAGTTGCCGGTTTTCACCCTCTTGCTCTCATTACGCGCTCGAGGCGTTTCGACGCCACGCGCCCGTGCGGGCCTTTTGGCTCACCGCGCGCCGCATCGGGCGCTGCCATCCATTTCACCCGGGGGGAAACGATCCGGTTCCCTGAGGGATCCGGCGGAGGCGCTTTACACCATGGAAAGAAACGCGATTCTCGCCGCCGTCTTGTCGATGGCGATACTCATTGGCTGGCAATACCTCGTCGTGAAGCCGATGGAAGACGAGCAGGCCCAGAAACAAAAGGCGGCCAAGGCGCGAACGGCTGCCCAGAGCAAAGGGCGATCGAGCGCCGCGAGCACGCCGCTCAAGGCGCCGGCCTCCGGTTCCGCCGCGCCGGCCGCACCCGCCGCCCCTTCCGCGCCCACGGAGGCCGCCCCGGGCCAGCGCATCCGGGTGGACGTGGGCGATGCGGTGTATGAGTTGACCAACCGGGGCGCCGGCTTTTTGTCCGCGCGTCTTCTGAAATACAAGCAGGGCAAACAGAACTTCGTCCAACTCGTGCCCGGCGGCCGCCCGGACGTGCGGCCCCTTTTCTTCTGGGGCGGCAAGACCGCGCAACGGCTGAACGAGGCCTCCTACCAGGTTGAGGGCGGCGACCTCTCGCTCTCGAAGTCCAATCCCGAGGGAACGCTTCGTTTCGTCTTCCGCGGCGCCGACGGCCTCTCGGCGGAGAAGACGCTTACCTTCCGCCACAACGAATTCAACATCCGCACGAGGATTCGCGTCACCCGTCCCTCCGGGACCGAGGCGATGGGAATCGTCTGGGGCCCGCGCGTCGGCGGCAGCGACGGCAACACTTACGGCGGCGTCATCGAGGGGCCGATGAGCTTTGTGGGCGAGGAACTCGAATACGACTATCCCGAGGAAGCAAAGCCCGTCACCCACGGCGAGAGCCTCAAGTGGACGTCGCTCCAGTCGAAGCACTTCATCGCGGCGCTCATCCCCCGGGGCGGGGCGGGCGGAGCGGAGATACGCCTGCTCTCCCAGACGGACGATCTCAGCGAATACGCCGCCATCGTTCCTTTCGCGCGGGGAAAGGACGTCGACGCGGCCTTCGACGTCTACGTGGGGCCGAAGGCGGTGGAGCATCTCGAAAAGCTCAAGGTCAGCCTCGAGGATTCCCTGGACTACGGGATGTTCTCCTTCATCGCGAAGCCGCTCATGTCGATACTGCGGTTTTTCCACGGGTTCGTGGGCAACTGGGGCGTGGCCATTATCTTGCTGACCATCGTGGTCAAGATCATCTTCTACCCCCTCACCCACGTCAGCATGCGCAACATGAAGGAGATGCAGAAACTCCAGCCGCGCATCACGCAGCTGCGCGAGATCTACAAGGACGACAAGAACAGGCTGAACGAGCAGACCATGGCCTTGTATAAGGAACACAAGGTCAATCCGATGATGGGCTGCCTGCCCATGCTGATACAGATTCCCGTCTTCTTCGGGCTGTACGAGGCGCTTCTGGTGTCGATAGAGCTGCGGAACGCGCCCTTCTTCGGCTGGGTGCAGGACCTCTCGGTGCAGGACCCCTACCACGTGTATACGATACTCATGGGCGCGTCGATGTTCCTGCAGCAGAAGATGACGCCCACCGCGGGCGACCCCACCCAGGCGAAGATGATGATGTTCATGCCCATCGTCTTCACGGGCATGTTCATCTTCTATCCCGTGCCCGTGGGGCTGGTGATCTACTGGCTCGTGAACAACCTGCTCTCCATCGCGCAGCAGTTCTACGTGAATCGTTCCGTTCAGCCGCCCAAGCTGGCCGAGGAGAATTGACGCGGAAAATGCTCTTGCGACCGCTTGAAGAGATTCGGCCGGATTTCACGGCGCACCGCCACACGAAAGCCCTGGAGACGGGTAAATGAACTTTAGCGGCGGCTGGGGCGACGGCGGCATGGAAGACCCGGGTTTTCATTACCTCCCCCCCGGCGAGAATCCCGACCTGACGCCTTTCGCGGAAATGTCGGGCCGCGCGCTCAGGCGCGTCATCGAGCGGATGGACCTGGAAATTCTCGCCCTGGCGCTTCACGACGCGCAGCCGCGGGTGGTCGAGCGGGTGCTCAGGAACGTCTCGTCCAAGAACGCGGCCCACATTCGCGAGGAAATCGAGCGCTCGGGCGCAGGGCAGAGCGAGCGGAGCGTCGAGGCGCGGCAGATGCTGATGCAGACCGCCTACGCCATGAAAAGCCACGGCGACATTACCTTCGACGGCCCCGCCGACGACGCCATCCCCCCGCTGGACCGGGCGCTCGAAGAGGGGCTCGCCGCGTTTCACTCCCCCGAGAGCAAGGCCGAGCACGCCGTTTCGCTCATCGTCGTTCTGGCCGCGCGGGCGGAGCAGCACGGGCTCCTCTCCCTGGAGCCGGCTCTCGAGAGAAGCCCGGACGGGATTTTCTCCACCGGCCTTCGGATGCTGGTGGACCAGGCGCCCTGGGACGAGGTCGAGATGATTCTCGTCCGGCAAATCGAATCCTCCCTCGGCGCGATGGACAGGAACAAGGAGATAGCCATCGAGGGCGCGCTGGCGATCCTCGAGGGCGTGAGCGAGGACCGCGCGCGCGCGAGGCTCGTCGCCTTCCTGCCCGAGGGCGAGGCGGATTACGAGCGCCTGCCCGGCGTCCGGTCTTCTCCCTCGACCCAGGCGTCGGTCGACATCATCAGCCTGTGCGTGGAACTCGCGGGCCTGGCCTCCCGCGATGAGGGCGGCGCGATTGCAGAGCGCCTCGAATGGATTCAGGAGCCCCTTCTCAAGACGGGGCTCAAGTGGGCGATCGAGGGCGCCTCGATACAGGACGTCGAAAGGCTCCTCAGCCGCAAGGGGCAGACGCGCCTCGACAGGGAGCGCAGAAAGCTCGAGTGCCTGGCGGAGGGGCTGATGCTCATCAGGGAGGGGCATCCGGTGGACTTCATCCGCGAGGCGCTCGGCGGCTATCTCGAGGACGAGGCTTGAGCGAGGCGGCCTCGCGGAGGCGGTGGTCGCTTCCCGTCCGCAACCGCCACCTCCTGCTCACCAGGGGAAGGCGGCGGGCCATGCCGCCCGTCAAGACGCTGCGCGCTCTGGGCCTCAGGCGCGGCATGCGTTTCCTGGACATCGGCTGCGGCCCCGGGTATTTCTCGATACCCGCCTGCGGGGTCGTAGGAAAATACGGCCGCGTGCTCGCCTGCGACATATCGCCCGTGATGATCGCCGAGCTTCGGGCAGGGGCCGAGGAACGCGGCTACGCCAACCTGACGGCGAAGCGAAACCGGGGTTCTAGAATTCCGTTTCCGGACGCGAGCGCGGATTTCGTCCTCATCGCGTTCGTGCTTCATGCGCTGGCCGACGTCCAGGCCCTGCTCGCCGAATCGCGGCGCGTGATGAAGGAGGGCGCCGTCATCACGCTGATCGACTGGCACAGGAAGCCCATGGACATGGGGCCGCCCCTGGAGGCGCGCTTTCGGCCAGGGGAACTCGTCGGGGAATTGCGCGAGGCGGGCTTCAGGAGAGCCCGTTGGCGGGATTTCGACGGCAACACCTATTTCGCCTTCGCGGAGGCCCGCTAGCGGCTGTCAATGCGGGGGCGATACGCTATAATCCGCCCTTCATCGGCGGGCCGCGCGCCTCTTGGACGCGAGGGGTGACGAGGTGAGGCGATGAGCGGCCCGGGCGTTTCGCCGGGAGGGGGGAAGATGCGTTCACAAGCGGGTGTCCTCGTTCTGGCGGTTGCGCTCGCGCTGATGCTCAACAACCTGTTTTTCGCGATCAGCCCCAAAGCGGCCAAGGTGGTTTTTCATTGGCTCGACGCCGCCGTCATCGCCGCCCTGGCGTTCGTTCTCATCACGAACATCCGCGATTTGATGGGCGGCGGAGCCGTATGGCACCGGGTCTTGGCGGCGCTCGCGGGCGGCGTGCTGGCGAATTTTTACGCCTACAACTATCTGGCCAAGATGGCGGGCAGCGGGCTGGAGAGCGGGACCTTGTGGCTGGTTCTGGTGCCGTTTACCGTATCCCTGCTCGCCTATGAGGGTTTTTGGATGATTCGCGCGTCCGGGCGGGAGCCATAGACGGAGGCGAGCTCCGGACGGGAGAGAGATGGCGGAAGAGATGGAAGGCAAATCCTCGATTCAAGGGCATGTGGCGCTCGTGACGGCGGGCGCTGTGGGCATCGGCGAAGCGATAGCCGAGCGCCTGGCGCATGAGGGCGCGCGCGTCGCCTTGCTGGACCTGGACGAAGCGCAGGGCGAGGCGACAGAGCGGCGGATATGCGAAGCGGGCGGCGAGGCCCGCTTCATCAACACCGACGCCACATCGGCGAATGAGGTCAAGGCGGCCGTGGAGGAGGCGCTCGCCGCATGGGGGCGTCTCGACATTCTGGTGAACTGCGCGGGCGGGTTCGTGGAGAATCCCGCCATCGAGGAACTCGAAGAGGCGCAGTGGCGCCGGGTCGTGGATTTGAACCTGAAGAGCGCCTACCTGTGCGCGCGCGAGGCGGTTCCCTTTATGAAGAAAGCCGGCTATGGCCGCGTCGTGAACATCGCCTCCCAGTCGGGCCGCGACGCCATCATCGAGACGGGCCTCGCCTACAGCGCGGCCAAGGCGGGCCTGTTCGGCTTCTGCAGGCGGCTGGCGGTCGAGGTGGCGCCTTACGGCGTCACGGTGAACACGGTGGCTCCGGGCGTCGTGATCACCCCGAGGACGGGCGTCCTCCACAAGGACAGGCTGCCCGAGATCCTCTCGAAGATTCCGGCGGGCCGCCTGGCGGACGCCGCGGACATCGCCGACGCCGTGTGGTATCTCGCCAGGCCCGAGGCGCGCTACGTCACGGGCGTGACGCTCGACGTCAACGGCGGCAGGTACGTTCACTAGAAAGGGCATTCGCGTGCATGAGCGATCCTCCATGAAAGATCACGTCGCCATCGTCACCGGCGCGACCGACGGTATCGGCCTGGCGACGGCGATACGCTTCGCCGATGAGGGCGCGAAAGTGGCCATCATGGGGCGCGACCCCGAGCGTGGTTCGGCGGCCCTGGCCCGGGTGAGCTTGCACGGCGACGCCATTTTCGTCCAGGGCGACGCCGCGCAGAAAGAGGACATCGACCTTCTTTTCGCCCGGACGCTCGGCACCTGGGGCCGCCTGGACATTCTCGTGAACTGCGCGGGCGGGTTCGTGGAGGTGTCCGACATCGAGGGCCTCGACGAGGCGGAGTGGGAGAAGATAGTCGAGTGGAACCTCACGAGCTGTTATCTCGCCACGCGGGCGGCGACGGCTCCCATGAAAGAGCGCGGCTATGGCCGCATCGTGAACGTCTCCTCCATCTCCGCGCGCGACGGCCTGGCGAACGTCTCGCTGGTCTACAGCGCCGCCAAATCCGCGATGCAGGGCTTTACGAGGAGGCTCGCGGCGGAACTCGCCCACCACGGCATCACGGTGAACGCCGTGGCCCCTGGCGTGACGCTCACCAGGCGCTTTCGCCTGGTGCACGGAGAGCGCGTGCCGCAGATTGTGGCGAACCTGCCCGTGGGCTTCGGCGGGGAGCCCGAGGATATCGCCGACGCGATATGGTATTTCTCCACTCCGGGTTCGGGCTACGTCACGGGCGCGACCATCGACGTGAACGGTGGTCAGTACGTGCACTAGCGGGCTTTGGGAAATTTCAACCGGCGCGCCGTGCAGCCGCCGAAAGCGCGGGGATTCATGGTATCATCTCCGGCAGCGAGGAATGTTGACGCCGCCTAGACACCAGAGGAGCTAAGCAAATGCGACGCCCCATGCTTGTGATCGCCCTGTTGTTGCTCGCCGCCGCCCTGGTCCTCCCGCAGGCCGCGCCCGCCCTGGAAGGATGGAAGCCTTATGACGCCAAGGCCTTCGCCCGGGCCCAAAAGGACGGAAAGACGATTTTCGTGGCCGTCCACACCGAATGGTGAGGGACGTGCAGGCAGCAGGTTCCGCTGCTTCAGTCCCTGGTGAAAGAGAAGAAGTTCGCTAACGCCGCCGCGTTCGTGGTGGACTTCGACACACAGCGCGATTTCGCGAAGGCGAACGGCGTACGCTTCCAGTCGACGATCGTCGTCTTCAAGGGCGCGCAGGAAAAAGGCCGCTCCACGGGCGACGTGGACATGGCGAGCATCCGAAGCCTCATGGAGCGCGCGCTCTAGGAAAGGGCTGTTGAAAAAGTCCTAAATTCGTGATTGTGCGTATGGAGTCGACCGAGTAGAGAAGAGGCATCACTCCCCCCTTGAGGGGGAGTCGAAGAGGCCGAGTCCTTTGGACGAAGGCCGATTCGGTGGGGGGGTAAGTCGCGTTATTGCGCCATTCCAAATAATACCCCCCACCAGTTCGCTTTCGGGCTCAGCCCTCAGCTCACTGACTCCCCCTCAAGGGGGGAGTGAACTTCAAGAGCGTGCGCGAAACTCAAAATTGCCTTCCGTGGCTGCTGATAAAGCCCTCCCGGGAAAAATGCCTACGGCGCATTCGCCGCCCCGGCGCGAACCGCCAGGCAAGGCCCGCTGCGGCGGGCCTTTCGCGTTTCTACCCAAGCGGCGAGACGGCCACCTCGCCGTCCCTGACGGAAATGTCTGTCCCGTAGGAAGCGGAGAGTTTCTGCATCATATCCACGATAACGCGGCCCTCTCCGCGCTTCGGCGAAAGGGGTCTGGGCGCGCCGCCCACGCCGCAGCGGCAGGGTATCAGGTACAGGTCGCTCAGCCCTTCCTCGTCCAGGCGCCCGCCCAGCAGAAACGTCTGAAGCGTCGCCTCGGTGAAAAACGGTTCGACCTCGTCAAAGATCAGGTTCCCGGTGCAGTGGACGATGGGCCGGCCCTTGTAGAACTCGATGGCTGACAGCACGTGCTGGTGTCCGCCGAAGACGGCGCACGCGCCTGCGTCGATCGCCGCTTGCCCGATCTCCCTCTGATGCTCATGCACTTCGTGGCGCATGCTCGCGCCCCAATGGTGGTAGACGAAGACGAGATCAGCCTGGCCTTTGAGCCGAGCGATGTCTTCTTTCATCCGCACGAGATCCTCCGCCACCGCCCAGGAGTGGATGACGGGTTCGGAGGCCGGGTATTCGTCCAGGTTTCTGAGCGGCGTATAAGACGTTCTGACGCGCAGCGGGTTCACGCCGGGCTCGCCCGGTCCCGCCGTGTGGCCCTGCGGCAGCACGGACGAATAGGCGAGAAGGCCCACCCTCAGCCCACCGCGCTCCAGGACGACAGGGGCTCTCGCGTCTTCTGAATCCATGCCCGCGCCCGTAAACGGGATCGCGGCGCGCCGCAGGGTCATCATCGTCTGCTCCAGCGAGGGCACTCCGAAATCGAGCAGGTGGTTGTTCGCGATTCCCACCGCATCGAAGCCGGCATCCACGAGTCCCGCCACCAGCGAGGGGTGTCCCCGGTGCTTGGTCGCCTTTCCCTTCATGAGTTCGCCGCGCGTCGATAGCGCGTTCTCGAGATTCGCGAAAGAGAAATCGGCGTCGCGAAAGAGCTTCCCCAGGCGGCCGAACATTCCCCTGGGCGACGTCCTGTCGGGCGCGATGTCGCCGCCCGTGAGAAAGGAAGCGGTTTTTTGCGGATTCTTTTTATTCATGGACAAGTCCTCTGTGGAAATGGGGGGGAGGACGGGAAGACACGCTCCCCGAAACAGACACCCCTTAGTTCATCGGCGGCTTGCTCCGGAGCCACCTCGTTGATATGCGCGCCAAGGCCGGTTTCCAGGGCAGCCTGCGGCGTGAGGCGCGGGAAGAGCTCGATGTGCCAGCGGTGCGCCGCAGGGATTCCCGCCGGGTCTTTCGCCGCCGGCAGAAAAGAGAGATTGAACGGCGGATCATGGAGAAGCTCCTTGTAGCGCCTTAAGCTTCGCGCCAGGGCAGCTCCCACGGCAGCGATGGCTTCGGGCGCGCTCCCGGTGAAGGAGGCTTCCGTCGGCCAGGGGCAGATGCAGACGAGGTAGGGAAAGCGCGACGCCCACGGACAGAAGACGACGGCTCCTTCTTCCCCGGTTTCCACGATTCTTTCTTCCTGCCCGCGCTCCGCCTCGATCAGGCGATCCAAAATGGCGGCATTCTGTTCTCTGTAGAAAACGGTCTCTCTTTCCAGCTTCTTCCCGGCGCCGCCCGCTGCGACCGGAAGCCCGAGTATCTGGAAGTGCGAGTGAAGGATGGATGCGCCCGCCTGCGCGCCGTGGTTCTTGAAGGCATGGACGCAGGAAACGCCGGGGGCTTCGGCGAGCGCCCGCGCCCTCTCCTGCAGCAGTCTCAGGACGCCGCCTGCATGTGGTTCGCCCAAATCGGCCAGGCCCTTCGTGTGATGAGGCGAATCGATGAGCACCTCGTGGCGTCCTCCGCCCTTGAGGGAGCTGAAAAGATCCTCTTCCTCACGCGCAGGTTCTCCGCTCTCCACGGCGGGGTATTTGTTCGCCACGCAGCGCGCGCGCCAGCCGGGCGCGTCCTTCTCGCCTTCTTCCCTGAGGGCGGCGACCTCGGGCGGCGTTTCGCTCTCGTTGCCCGGACAGAAGGGACAGGCCGGGTCGTCTTGCGAGGGCGTGGCGTTCGCATAATGCGCAGGATGGGGCCGCGCGCGCCTGTCGGGCGCGATGAGCGTCCATTCGCCGCGATGCGGGTCGTATCTCGACTCGGGCATGAGAGCCTCGCTTTTTTATGGATAAGAATACGCAAACAATGTTAGCATGACCGATATATTTTGAAAGAAAAAACAAGTCTTGGTGGAATAAAGACGAAAATTTTTCGGGGCGGTGTTGATTTTTGCCCTCTGCGCACCTCTCTTTGGCGAAGAGCTTGTTCGTGCATGTACCGGGAGGATGCCGGTTTGCGTTTTCCCGATGACCCGCTTAGACTTTCAGGCGACTCGACAATCAGGCCCGGCGGCGCGAAGGTCGCCGGAGATTCAGTCCGCAAGCGAACCAGCCGGGGCCTTGGGAGAGGGGTTGGACTCTCTCTTGCGCGAAGGCTCCGCTCTTTTCTTCGAATCGACCGGCACACACAACGAGAACAGGGGGCCAGCCAATGAAATCCAGAGTTTTGCTTATCTTCGTTTTGACCATTGCTATCGGGGCGGCGGCGCTCGTATCCATCCCAGGCAAAGCGGACGCCGCCTGCAGGGTCCGCATCGGCGACCTGAACTGGGACAGCGCCAACTTTCACGATCAGGTGGCCGCCTTCATCCTGGAGCACGGCTACGGCTGCCGGGTGCGGCTCATCTACGGCGGTACGCTGCCGATCATGACGGCCCACTACGAGGGCAAGAACGACATTATCATGGAGCTCTGGTACGACAACGTGAAGGCGCAGTACGACCCCGCCATGAAGAGCGGCAAGGTCAAGCAAGTGGGGATCAACACGCCCGACAGCATACAGGGCTGGTTCATACCGCGCTTCGTCCAGAAGGCGAATCCGGGACTTAAATCGGTCTACGACCTGCCCAAGTACAAGCATCTCTTCAAGGACCCCGAAGAGCCCTCCAAGGGCCGGTTCGTGAACTGCATCCCCGGCTGGTCGTGCGAGGTCATCAACACGGTGAAGCTGCGCGCCTACGGACTGGAAAAACACTTCACCAACTTCCGGCCCGGCTCGGGCGGCGCGCTCACGGCGGCCATCAAGGGCGCTTATCTCAAGAAAAAGCCGGTGCTCGCCTATTACTGGGCGCCGACGCCGCTCCTGGGACAGCTCGACCTCGTCCAGCTCGAAGAGCCCAAATGGAACAAGGCCGACTGGGACGACTTGCTGAAGCACATGGACGCGCTCAAGAAAGGCGGAATGGAGGCCCTGGGCAACCCGAAGAAGGCGACGGCCTACCGGACGGCGGAGCTGCCCAAGTCGGTCACCACGAAGTTCGCGGCCAAGCACCCCAAGATCGTCGCTTTCATCGAGAAATACACGCTACCATCCAAAGAAGTCTCGAAGATGCTGGCCTATCTCGAGAGCAAAGCCAGCGGCGACGCCAAGGCCACCGCGATCCATTTCCTGAAGACCAACAAGGTCTGGAAGAAGTGGGTTCCGGCCGACGTCGCGAAAAAGATCGAGGCGGCGCTCGAATCGGCTTGAGTCGCGCCCGCGCGATGCCTTTGTCTCTTGAAGCTGCGCCGTAATCACGGGGAGGCCGGCCCTTGATGAAGTTTTTTCGCGGACTGTTCCCCGAGTGGGCGGTCGAATGGCCCAAGGGCCTGAATCTGCCGCTCAACAAGTGGACCAACGATTTCGTGGAGTGGCTGGTCTCAGAATACGGGATAATTTTCGAGACCGCCTCGAACGGGATTCTCGTTCTGCTGGTCGGCCTCGAGCGTTTTCTGCGCGACCTTCCCTGGCTCGTCGTGTTCGCGGGCGTGGGTGCGCTCACCTATTTCTCCAGCGGGCGCAAATGGGGCCTGACCGCTCTCGTGGCGGCTTGTATGTTCTTCATCGGTCTCACCGATCCCAGGCTATGGGATTTGTCGATGATGACCCTCTCGGTGATGCTGGTCTCCACCATCATCTGCATCGGCCTGGGCGTTCCGGTCGGCATCGCGATATCGAGAAACGACCGGATGCGCGACATGGTGCTGCCCGCACTCGACCTGATGCAGACCATGCCGAGCTTCGTCTATCTCATTCCGGCGATCATGCTCTTCGGCCTGGGCGCCGTGCCGGCGGTCTTCGCCACGGTGATCTACGCCATCCCGCCGGTGATCCGCCTGACCGACCTGGGGATTCGCCTGGTGGACGAGGACATCGTCGAGGCTTCAGACGCCATGGGCGCGAGCAAGAGGCAGAAGCTCCTTCGCGTGCAGATGCCGATGGCGCTGCCCAACATCATGCAGGGGGTCAACCAGACCACGATGATGGCGCTCGCGATGGTGGTGATCGCCTCGATGATCGGAACCCGGGGGCTCGGCACCGAGGTGCTCATCGGTCTCCAGCAGCTCAACGTCGGGCGTGCGCTCGAGGCCGGCGTGGCCATCGTGCTGCTCGCCATCATCATGGACCGCGTCACCCAGGCCTACGGCGGGCGCTTCATCCGCACGAGCGGGAGGGACTGAACAGGTGGCGCTGATCGAGATACGAAACGTCTACAAGATATTCGGAACGGGACGCGCGCAGGAAACCGCGCTCGACCTGGCCCGCGCGGGCGTCGAGAAGAACGACCTGCTGGTCGAGACCGGCTGCACGCTGGGACTCAAGGACGTGAGCCTCTCCGTCGACCACGGGGAGGTATTCGTGGTCATGGGCCTTTCGGGTTCGGGAAAATCGACACTGATCCGCCACATCAACCGGCTGATCGACCCGTCGGCCGGCCAGATTCTGGTCGACGAGCGGGACGTTCTAGAGCTCTCGCCCGAGGAGCTGCTCGAGTTCCGCCGGGGCGCCGTGAGCATGGTCTTCCAGCGATTCGCGCTCTTTCCGCACATGACGGTCATGGAGAACGTGGGCTACGGCCTGGAAGTCCAGGGAGTGGAACTCGCCCAGCGCCGCCGGCGCGCGATGCGCTGGATAGAGGACGTGGGCCTCATCGGCTACGAGGGCGCCTACCCGGCCCAGCTCTCGGGCGGCATGCAGCAGCGGGTGGGCCTGGCGCGCGCCCTGTGCACGGACCCCGAGATTCTGCTCATGGACGAGCCCTTCAGCGCCCTGGATCCGCTGATCCGCAAGCAGATGCAGGAACATCTCATCGCGCTCCAGCGCGACCTCAAAAAGACCATCGTGTTCATCACCCATGACCTGGACGAGGCGCTCAAGCTGGGCGATCACGTCGCGATTCTTAAAGACGGCGTTGTCGACCAGATAGGCGAGCCCGAGGAGATTCTGCTCAACCCGGCCACCGACTACGTGCGCGAGTTCGTGCGCGACGTGAAGCGGGGCCGCGTGGTGACGGCGGGCTCCATCATGACGCCGCCGTGCAGCGAGACGACCGGGCCGAGCGTCTCGCGCGACACCGTGCTTCAGGACATACTGCCCAAGTGCATCGGGAGCGATGCCCCGCTGCGGGTGGTGGACGATGCGGGCGCCGTCGTGGGCGCCGTCTCCCGGGAAACTCTCCTGCGCGGACTGGCGGATCATACCAGGAAAAAGTAGGGGGCGAGCCTGCGCCGCCACCCGGTTTCGGGTTTTGGTCGTCATTCCGGCGAAAGCCGGAATGACGGTGGTGGTCACCGCTGACCGATGAGCGGCTGTTGAAAAAGCCCTGATAGAGTGATTCGGTGTATGAAGCCGGCCGGGGCGAGAGGGGGCTTCACTCCCCCTCAAGGGCCTGTTGAATAACCCTTGTCTGTGGCCCCCCGCAAACCGCCAAGGCCTCTTTCCTCACCCTGAGTAGCCGCCCGGAGGCGGCGTATCGAAGGGGCCTGTCCTGAGCCTGTCGAAGGGCATGGGGAATCGAGCGCCTCGCGCCGGGGCGAGAGGACATCCTTCGATACGCGGCTTCGCCGCTACTCAGGATGAGGCGCAGAGAACTTTTTAAACAACCCCTTGTCAGGGGGGTAAAAGCGATGCCCTCCCCGTCGAGGGATTTTTCCACAACGCCATACATGCGATCCTCCCCCATGCACCTCCACCCGCTTGGCCTTGCAATAAAGCCGCAAATCCGCTTCATTACGGGCGGACGCCGCGCGCGAGGCGCGCATCCTCAAGCGATGGAGACGATAAGGCGGATGAGAGATTTCGAGAGGGAGACCATCGTCGCGCTATCCACGCCGCCCGGGCGCGGGGCCATCGCGGTCGTCCGCCTGAGCGGGGCGAAATCGCTCCCCATCCTCGAGGGAATCTTCAGGCCCGGAAAAGAGAGGAGCGCGTTTCCGAGGGGGCGGCCCGTGCTGGGGCGCTTCATGGATGACGGCCAGGCCTTCGATGAGGGACTCGCGCTCTATCATCAGGCGCCCGATTCCGTAACGGGCGAAGACGTGGTCGAGATGCACTGCCACGGCGGACCGGCCATCGTGGGTACCATCCTGCGCCTCGCTTGTGAGATGGGCGCCAGACCGGCCGCAGAGGGCGAATTCACCCGGCGCGCCTTCCTGGAGGGGAAGATCGACCTCCTCCAGGCCGAAGCCGTGGCCGACCTCGTGACTGCGCAAACCGAAAAGGCGGCGAAAGCGGCGCTCCATCACCTCGAAGGACGCCTCTCGCAGGCCCTGGAAGGCGTGTGGGAGAAAATCGTGGAGGCGGGCGCGCATATCGAGGCGGCGATTGATTTCCCAGATGAGTTCGAGCCGGGCGCGGGGCCATCCGTTTCCGGCGCTCCGATGGGGAGTGCTGAGCTCGCAAGCCTGTTCGCGGAGATAGAAGAAGCGCTCGGGAGGCTCATCGAGAGCTACCGCTCCGGCAGAATCCTGAGAGAAGGCGCGCGCGCCGCCATCCTCGGCAGGCCCAACGCGGGGAAATCCACGCTTTTGAACGCGCTCCTGGGGGCGGACCGCGCCATCACGAGCGAGATTCCCGGCACCACGCGCGACACGGTGGAGGAAATCTGCGACTTGTGCGGCGCGCCCGTGCGTCTCATCGACACGGCGGGCCTGCGCGATACGGGCGACCCGGTGGAACTGGAAGGCACCGAGCGCGCCCGCAAGGCGGCGGGAGAAGCCGACTTAAGCCTGATGGTGATGGACCTGACGGCAGGCGATGCCGAAATTGCTTGGGCAGCTGGTGAGGCGAGCGGGGTGAATTGCGATAATCTATATGTTTTCAATAAGATAGACAAATCCTCCTTGGAAGCGCAAGAGCGCGCCCGCGCGGTTTTGCGTGAGCTTGCGCCCGACGCCTGTGAGCCGCTCTTCATCTCGGCGCTCACGGGCGAGGGGCTGCCCAAGTTGCGCGAAGAGGTGGCGCGTGTTTTGATGGATGAAGACGGGCTTTCGGGCGCGGAATCCGTTCTCACGCGGGAGCGCCACCACGGCCAGATCGCGAAATGCCTGGGAGCCGTGAGGAGCGCCAGGGCGGGGGCCGAGGGGGAGCTTTCCCCCGAACTCGTGGCGGTTCACCTGAACGAGGCGCAGACCGCGCTTGCGGAACTCCTGGGCAGGGACTACGGAGAAGCGCTTCTGGACAGGATTTTTTCCACGTTTTGCATCGGAAAATAAAAATAATATAATAACGACACAAAAAGACGATAAATTTAGACATATAAAAGCTGTCTATCCGTGATTTTATGAATTTCTGGAGGTTTTCAGTTGACTGTTTCGTATGACGTCATCGTCGTGGGCGGCGGACACGCCGGATGCGAGGCGGCCCTGGCCGCGGCGCGCATGGGCGCGCGCACCATGATGCTCACGATGAACCTGGATACCGTGGGCCTCATGTCGTGCAATCCGGCCATCGGCGGGCTGGCGAAGGGCGTTCTGGTGCGCGAGGTGGACGCCCTGGGCGGCGAGATGGCCCGCGCCATCGACGCCACGGGGATCCAGTTCCGGATGCTCAACACGAAAAAAGGCCCCGCCGTGCAGGCCCTGCGCGCCCAGGCGGACAAGCAGCGCTACCGCGCGTATATGAAGAACGCCGTGGAAAGCCAGGCGGGACTCGACCTCAAGCAGGGGATGGTGCAGAGGCTTCTGGTGAAGGACGGGGCGATAGCGGGTCTTCAGGATCATTTTGGCGAAACCTGGGAGGCGCGGGCCGTCGTGCTGACGCCGGGAACATTCACGCGCGGTCTTCTCCACTACGGCGACAGAAAAGTCGAGGGCGGGCGCGCGGGCGAGGGTTCGGCGAACGAACTCACGAAGCAACTCGTCTCGTTCGGCTTCGCCATCGGGCGCATGAAGACGGGAACGCCGCCCCGGCTGGACGCGAAATCCATTGATTTTCAAGTACTTGACGTACAGCCCGGCGACGACCCGCCGCTCCCGTTCTCATACCGCACGCCCGCCATCGAACAAGAGCAGATGCCGTGCTGGATCACCTACACGAACCCTGAGACGCACGAGGTCATCCGGCGGAACATCGAGCGCGCACCCATGTACAACGGCCAGATAGACGCGATCGGCGTGCGCTACTGCCCGAGCATCGAGGACAAGATCATGCGCTTCGAGGGCAAGCAGGAGCACCAGATCTTCCTGGAGCCCGAAGGGCGCGAGACTTGCGAGATATACGTGAACGGCCTGTCCACCAGCCTGCCGGTGGACGTGCAAATCCGTATGTTAAGAACAATCAAAGGCTTGGAGCGATCCGAGATGATGCGGCCGGGCTACGCCGTCGAGTACGATCACGTGGAGCCGACCGAACTGGGGCCAAGCCTGATGACGAAGAAGATGCCGGGGCTCTTCCATGCCGGCCAGATCAACGGGACGACCGGGTATGAGGAAGCTGCCGCCCAGGGGATCATGGCGGGGATCAACGCCGTCCACTACCTGCGCGATGAGGAACCCGTCGTCTTGAGCCGCGAAGAGGCCTATATCGGCGTTCTCATCGACGATCTCATCACCAAGGGGACGGCCGAGCCCTACCGGATGTTCACCAGCCGGGCCGAGCACAGGCTCCTGCTCCGCCACGACAACGCGGATTTCAGGCTCATGGAGTTCGGCCACAGGGTCGGTTCCCTGGATGAGGCCACCTGGCGCGCTTTCGAGAATAAGGCGAAACAAGCGCGAGAGGCTGTTCGCTACCTCGAAACCACGACCGTGAACCCCAAACCGGACGTGCGAAGCGCCATGGAGGCGGCGGGCTCCAGGCCGCTCAAGAAGCCGTCCGCACTTGCCGATATTCTGAGACGCCCCGAAGCGGGGCCTGAGCTGGCGATTCGGGTCGATTCCGTCAATTTAGGCCGTTTTCAGGCGATTTGGGAGGCGCTGGACCGTGAAGCGCGGCGATACGTGCTGGCGGAGGTGAAATACAAGGAGTATTTCGAGCGGGAATACCAGCAGGTCCACCACCTGAGGATGGCGGACAGGGTGAAGATACCCGAGAGCATCTCCTATTCGGAAGTGGGCCACCTGACAGCAGAAGTGCGCCAGAGACTCGAGCAGATACGCCCCGAAACCCTCGGGCAGGCAAGCCGCATCTCGGGCGTGACGCCCGCCGCCGTCGCCGTTTTGGAGGTCTACATCCGCAAACAGGGCGGAAATGCGCGGGAGGAGGCTGCTGCGCCGGTTTCGTGATACCACTCTTGGGAGTTTCTTCCAAAAAACCATATTTTGCCCGTAGGGGCGGCTCGCGAACGACCCCTACAACTATGAGGCACCTGAACCCACGAAATCGCCGCAATCCTCCCATATCGATTGCGGTTACCCGTAGGGACAGGTCGCGACCTGTCCCTACCACAGAGCAACTGCCCCGTCTCCGAAATTCCCACCGTTCCACGTGGAACACTCTCTCACCGAATTTTCCGGAAAATTTTTGTTCCACGTGAAACATCCGGTTGAATTTTCAGGCGCGGTGTGAGAATCTTTGCCTATCGCAAGCCGTTTTCACCCGCCCTGAAACAGAATATATGGAAACCACACCCGGAGCGACCATCTCCCCGAGCGTTCCCCAAGCCGGTGCGAGCGAGGGCCCATGCACGATCGTGGCCGTCGTGAACCAGAAGGGCGGCGTCGGCAAGACGACGACGGCCGTAAACCTAGCGGCCTGCCTGGCCGTGGCGGATCAGCCGACCCTTCTCGTCGACATGGACCCGCAATCGAACGCGACGAGCAATTTCGGTTTATTTTCGCCATCGGCGTCGCTTTACAGGGCGCTCGTGCTGGGCGAGCCGGCAGACGGTGAATCCTTGTATCATACTGATATTAAAGGGTTAAGTGTTTTCCCTTCCTCCATCGACCTGGCGGGTGCGGAGGTGGAGATCGCGGATTTGCCGCAAAGAGAGAGTCGTTTGCGGAACATTCTCGAACCGCTCCGGAGCCGTTTCCGTTATATCCTCATCGATTGCCCGCCCTCGCTGGGTTTTCTCACACTGAACGGCCTGCGGGCGGCGGACGAGGTGCTCATCCCCATTCAGGCGGAGTATTTCGCGCTCGAGGGCCTGGCCCGCCTCATGAAGACGGTGGAGCGGATACGCGGGAGCGTTCATCCTGATCTCAGAATAGGCGGAATCCTGCTCACGATGTATGATTCGAGGACGAACCTTTCGCGTCAGGTGAGCGAGGACTTGCGCTCCCATCTGCCGGAGTTGACCTACCGGGTCGTGATTCCCAGGAACGTGCGCCTCGCCGAGGCGCCGAGCCACGGGAAGCCTGTGATCACGTACGACATCTCCTCGCCGGGCGCGCAGGCGTATCTCGCGCTGGCGGGCGAGTTCATCGCTCGCTCGAAGGAAAGGATGAAAAACCAGACATGACGACCATGAGAAAGAAAGGACTCGGACGGGGCCTGGACGCCCTCCTGGCCTCCCATGATGCGCAAGAGCCCGCGCCGGCGGTACTGGCCCCTCCCAGAGGCGCCGCCGAAGAGGCCGGGATTCTGATGCGGCTTTCTCCCGCTCGACTCGCCCCCGGCGTTCACCAGCCGCGCGTTGATTTCGACGAGGTGGACCTGGCCGAACTGTCTGAATCCGTGAAGCGCCACGGGGTGATCCAGCCCCTTCTGGTTCGGCGCGGCGCGGGCGGGGGATACGAGATCGTTGCCGGGGAGCGGCGCTGGCGCGCCGCGCGTCTGGCGGAAGTCGATGAGGTTCCCGCCATCCTGGTCGACGCAGGCGGGGATGAGGCTTTGGAGCTCGCCATCGTCGAGAACGTGCAGCGCGCGGATCTCAATCCCATGGAAGAGGCGGCCGCATACGCGAGCATGATGGAGCGCCTCGGCCTCACGCAGGAAGAGGTCGCCGCGCGCGTGGGCAAGGATCGCTCCACGGTCGCGAACTACGTCCGCCTGCTCAATCTGCCCGTCTCCGTTCAGGAGAGCGTGGCCGCCGGACTCCTCTCCATGGGGCACGCCAGAGCGCTGTTGTCCTTGCGAACGATTGAGGAGATGGAGAGCGAAGCCAGGGTCGCCACCCGAAAGAGGCTCTCCGTGCGCCAGCTCGAGACGCGCGTGAGAAAAACGCTTGAGGGGACGAGCGAGGCGAAGGAAACCTTCCGCCAACCCGCTCCACAGAACGGGCCCTCGGGGCCGCAGGCGCTTTATCTCAGAGAAGCGGCGGAGCGGCTCAGAAGCGCGCTGGGAACGAAAGTCGCGATTTCTGGCGATGAGGAGAACGGAAAGATAGAAATAGAGTATTATACGAGGGAAACGCTCGAGGGGTTGCTGCAGCGGCTTTGTTAGCTCTGGTATTTCTATCGGGATTCATGCGAGGATCGATGAATGGCGAAAAACTACGAGAAGAGCATTCGCGCCTTCCTGGGAGAGGGCACCGAGTTCAAGGGCGTCATCACCTTCGAGGGAACCGTGCGCGTCGACGGCGTCCTCGAGGGAGAGGTCATCACGGATGACACCTTCATCATCGGTACGGCGGCGAAGGTGAAAGCCGAGATCAAGGCCGGCGTCGTCATCGTCATGGGCCGGATGGAGGGCAAGATAGAGACGAAGGAAAAATGCGAGGTGAGGGTCGGCTCCCACGTGAGCGGCGAGATTTTCACGCCGAGCATATACATCGAAGAGGGCGCCGTGTTCGAGGGGACCTGCCACATGACGGGCGACGGCAGGGGCTCGATTACGAGCGCCGAGGAAGCGGAGGAAAACGCCGGGATGGAGGAGGCTCCCGGAGAGGGCGAATCCACGGCGCCCGCTCCCCATACGGACTGAAAACGGGCGCTCCAGGACGAGTAGAAAAAGGCGGCTGGTGATGGAAAGCGGTCGATCGGCTCTGGGCATATTCGCCGGGTTTGTTTTCTGGCTCGGCATCGCCTACTACTTTTATCAGCGCGATTTCACGGGAGCGCTCTGGTTCGTCGCGGCCTTCGGGCTGATATACGGCGTCTATCGTTTGATCGCCCACCTTCTGGCCTCGAACCCGAAGCCTCGCCACATGCAGGATGAGGATGTCGACCCGCCATCCCGCTCGGATTTGCCCGAGTACGATTTCGATAACGCAAAGCCGAAAGATTTCGAGTGATGCGATCCGGGAATCAAGTTTCCCCATCCGGGTGCTTTGGGGATCTGAAAAATTCTTCGAGCCTCGCAGGAGAAATTGTTTATAAAATCACTCCTCCTTTGGGGAGGTTGTTGAAAAACCCGGAGAGGGAAAATTTGTTTGTGTGTAGGGGTCGCATATATGCGACCCTGAATTTTTCGGCGCCCGACACGGGCCGCATATATGCGGCCCCTACAGGTGGAAGCTCGATTGATGCGGGACGATCACCTCTTCCCGCTCGCCAGTCAAACCATCCCGTATCGGGGGGAGAGGTTCTTCTCCTTTCATCCGTTGCAACTGCCTCTCAAGGGGTTTTTGAAAAAGCCTCTGAGAGGGTAAAGGCAACCCCTTTGAAAGGGAAACCCCATAAAGGCA
>CAYTSP010000081.1:0-21205 GCA_964440505.1 uncultured Nitrospinaceae bacterium | reverse complement strand
TCTTCCCCTTTCATCGGTCGCGTCAAACCCTCGTTTATCGGGGCTTTTTCAACAGCCCCTTGATGGGTCGGCATCCCGACCATCAAATTGTTCACCGTAGGGACAGGCCTCCGTGCCTGTCCTGACGAAGGACAACCACGGAGGCCTGTCCCTACTAAACCATCACGCGCACGCTCATTCCCCCACGCAGAAGCTGAAGAACGCATCGAACAGCGCGCCCGCGTCGTGCGGGCCGGGGCAGGCCTCCGGGTGGTACTGCACGCTGAACACTTTGGGAGAGTCCGAACGCAGCCCCTCGCAAGTGTTGTCGTTCAGGGAGGAATGCGTGACGGCCACGCCCGCGGGCAGGCTCTCAGGATCCACGGCGAACGAGTGGTTCTGCGAGGTGATGTCCACCTTTTTCGTGCTCAAATCCTGCACGGGATGGTTCGCGCCGTGGTGGCCGAACTTGAGCTTGTACGTCCGCCCACCCAAAGCCTGTGCCAGAATCTGATGGCCCAGGCAGATGCCCACGACGGGCACCCGGCCCATGATGTTTTTGACATTCTCGACGACGTAGCCGAGCGCCGCCGGGTCGCCGGGGCCGTTCGAGAGAAAAACGGCGGCCGGCTTTCTCGCCAGCACGCTCTCGGCGGTCTCGGAAGCCGGCACGATTTCGAGATCGAACCTTTGGCCCAGTTCGCGGAAAATGTTGTCCTTGGCCCCCAGGTCGTAGGCCACGCAAAGCGGACGGCCCTTGTGCTCGCCCCAGGCGTGCGCGGCCTCGCAGGTGACGCCGCGCACCATGTCGCGCCCGTCCAGCCCCGGACTCGCCTTGGCGCGGGCGATGAGACGCGCTTCGTCCAGATCGGTGGAGGAGAGCACCGCCTTCAAGGCACCCGCTTCCCGGATGTGGCGCGTGAGCGCGCGCGTATCGACACCCTCGACCCCGGGGACGCCCTGTCTTTTCAGATAGGAATCCAGGTCCTCGTTCGCCCGGAAGTTGCTGTGGCGCCTGCAGACCTCCTTCACGATGAACGCCTCGACCCAGACGCGGCGGGATTCCTCATCGCCGGGAATGACGCCGTAGTTCCCGATGTGGGGATAGGTCATCACCACCATCTGGCCGCGGTAGGAAGGGTCGGTGAGCACTTCCTGGTAGCCCGTCATCGCCGTGTTGAAGACGAGCTCGCCTTCCGCATCCGCGTCCGCCCCGAAACTCACGCCCCGGAAGACTCTGCCGTCTTCCAGGGCCAGGAACGCCGGTTTGATTTTTCGTCCTTTCATGGGGTGAGCGCCTCCTGCGCCGAGATTTTCATTTCACGGCCAAGCCTGCTCATCCGCACTTCTCCCCCGACGACCGTGGCGACGGCGCACCCCTTGAGCTTCCAGCCCGCGAAGGGGGTGTTCCTGCCGTTGCTCTCGAACGCGTCCGGGTCGACGGTGATTTCGCGCTCGGGGTCTAGAATCGTCACGTCCCCCGGAGCGCCTTCTTTCAGTGTGCCGTGGGGCAGGCCCAGCACCTCGCAAGGCCCCGCCGTGAACTTCGCGATCATCTCGGGCAACGTGAGCACGCCCCCGCCCACGAGCCTGTCCAGAGCGAGCGATACGGCCGTCTCCAGCCCCACGATACCGAACGGCACGGCGTCGAACTCCCTTTGGGTCTCCGCCTCGTAGTGCGGGGCGTGATCCGAGGCGATGGCGGTTATCGTGCCGTCCTTGAGTCCCTCCACCAGCGCCTGCCTGTTCGCCTCACCGCGCAGCGGCGGCGCCATCTTGGCGGCCGAGTCGAAGCCGTGAATCACCTCATCCGTAAGTGCGAAATGGTGCGGCGTCACCTCGGCCGTCACGCGGACCCCGCGCGCCCGCGCCGCCCGCACCAGGTCCACCGCGACTGCTGAGGAGATATGCAGAATGTGGAGCCTGCCGCCCGTCAGTTCCGCCAGGCGGATGTCGCGATAGACGCAGATGTCCTCGCTCGCAGCCGGGTTGCCCGCGAGGCCGAGCAGGGTGGAGACGGCTCCCTCGTTCATCACCTTGCCGCCCGAGAGCGACATATCCTCTGCATGGTCGAGCACGCTCACCCCCAGCATTCCGGCGTATTCGAGGGCCGCGCGCATCAAGGCGGCCGTCTTCACGGGCACGCCGTCGTCGCTGAAGGCCACCGCGCCCGCCTCTATCTGCTCGGCCATCTCGCTCAGTTCCTCGCCCTCGAGGCCCACCGAAACCGCGCCGATGGGGAACACGCGGCAGGCGCCCACCTCGCGCGCGCGCTTGAGTATCCGCTCGGTGATGGAACTCGTATCGTTCACCGGGTCGGTGTTCGCCATGCAGGCCACGCCGGTGAAGCCGCCCGCGGCGGCGGCGCGGGTCCCGCTCTCGATGTCCTCCTTGTACTCCTGCCCCGGCTCGCGGAAGTGGACGTGCATGTCGATGAACCCCGGCGCGACGACGAGCCCCGCCGCGTCGATAATCTCATCCCCGCCGCGCGGCAGGATGTTCTTCTTCCTGTGGGCGACCTTCCCCTCCTCGATCAGGATGTCGCATTTCTCATCGACGCCGTCCGCGGGGTCGATGAGGCGCCCCCCTCTAATGAGCAACGGCATCTCTCACCTCCTCCCGCGATTTTTTGGACGCGTCAGCGGCGTCCGCCTCTTCCGTCTCCGCATCCCCCGGCTCTCCTTCTTTTTTCACCGAGAGGAGATAGAGGATCGCCATGCGGCAGGCGACGCCGTATTCGACCTGCTCCAGGATGACGGAAAAAGGCCCGTCGGCCACGTCGGGGGACATCTCCACGCCCCGGTTGATGGGCCCCGGGTGCATGATGAGCAGGTCGCGCTTGGCCCCCTGGAGCTTCTTCTTGGTGATCCCGTAGGTGTTGGCGTACTCGCGCGCGCTGGGGAAGGCGCTCCCGGCGCCCCTTTCCAGCTGGATCCTGAGCGCGATGAGCACGTCCGCCCCGTCGATGGCCTCATCGAGCCTCGTGGTCACGCGCGCGCCCAGGCAGTCGACCTCGGCGGGCAGCATCGTGGAGGGGCCGCAGAAGGTGACGTTCGCGCCCAGCTTCATGAGGCCGGCCACGTTCGAGCGCGCCACGCGGCTGTGCGCGATGTCCCCCACGATGGAGACGTTCAGGCCCTTGAACTTCTCCTTGTGCTCCCTGATGGTGTAGAGGTCGAGCAGCGCCTGCGTGGGGTGTTCGTGGCAGCCGTCGCCCGCGTTCACGACGGCGCAGTCGAGTTCCCTGCCCAGGTAGGCGGGCGCGCCCGACGCCCAGTGCCGGACGACGAGCACGTCGGTGGCCATCGCCTCGATGTTCCTCGCCGTATCGCGCAGGGTTTCGCCCTTGGCCGCCGAACTCGTGGAGACGGAGAGGTTGATGACGTCCGCCGAGAGGCGCTTGCCCGCGATCTCGAACGAAGCGCGCGTGCGCGTACTGTTCTCGAAGAACAGGTTGACGATGGTCTTTCCCCGCAGCGTGGGCACTTTCTTGATGTCGCGCTCGTTGATCTCGCGAAAGGAATCGGTCTGATCGAGCAGAAACGTGATTTCCTCCGGTTCGAGTTCTCGAATCGAGAGCAAATCCTTTCTTCGGTATCTCTCCATGTTCATGTCATCCCCCCCCCTGTAACGCCCGGGCCATCGGGCTTGTTTATCGCTTGAAAACGGCGTCCAGGCCGTCGGTCTCCTCCAGATGCACCCGCACCTCCTCGGGATGGACCGCCTCGATGTTCTTCCCGACGAAATCGGCGCGGATGGGCAGTTCGCGTCCTCCCCTGTCCACCAGGATGGCGAGCCGCACCCTGCGGGGGCGGCCGAAGCCCACCAGCGCGGCCAGGGCGGCGCGCGCCGTGCGGCCCGTGTAGAGCACGTCGTCGACCAAGACGACGTCCTTGCCCTCGCACGAGAAGGGGAGGTCCGTTTTCTTGAGGCTGGTTCTCACCCCGCCCCCCTGGTTCAGATCGTCGCGGTAGAGCGTCACGTCGAGCGCGCCCACGAGCGGATGCACGCCCACGAGAGACTGGAGTTCCCGGGCCAGCCTCTCCGCCAGAGGCACGCCCCTCGTGCGGATACCGACGAACACCAGGTCCGACAGATCGGCCGTCCGTTCGAGAATTTCATGCGAGAGACGCCTCAGGGTGCGTCTCAACTGCTCGGCGTCGAGTTGTTTCATCGTCAAAGCGGGATCCGGCCTTCGGGCGGCTGCTCGTCAAAAAGGAACAAAAAAAACTCCATGCCCACAGGGCATGGAGTGCGGAAATCAAGCGAGAAGATGGCAAGCATCTGTGTTTCCTCCTTCGCCGCCTCACGGGACGACATTAAAGGGGAATTTCTATGTCACCATGTCATTTCCGCCCGGCGACGCATACAGCCGGGACATTCCGGTAAAACTAGCAGTCTTTCCGGGAAAGAGCAAGGGCGAACTCAGGCGCGCTTCAAAAAATCCATCGGCGCGCCCGAGAGGCTCTCCTTCTCACCCGGAGCGTGAGCGGATTCCTCCAGAATCTCGAACAGGGCGGAGGCGTCTTTTTTCGACAAATTGCGCATCGCCTCCCCCAATACGCGGATCCGCAGGGTCTTGTTCTCCAACCTGAGCCTCAGCACATCCCCGATTTCCACCCGGGAAGAGGCCTTGGCCGTTTTTCCCTCGATTTCCACCGCACCCCCGTCCGCCATGCTTTTGGCGAGGGGACGGCGCTTGACCAGGCGGCTATAGCGCAAAAACTGGTCGAGGCGCATTTTACGTCATCATTGGGTGATTTCTTTGGGATCCGCCACGATGCTGCGCGTCTTTTGAACCTCCACCTCGAAATCGAGCCGCGCGGCCTTGTTGTCCGTTTCGAAGGACATTTTTTTCGCCTTGGCTTTCTGCTCCTCGCCGTCGCCCTTCGACTGGTCCGAGAACGCCTTGATCATATCCGCAAAGCTGATTTTTCCGATATACGAGTCGGGCAGCAGGTACACGTAGCGGAACAGATAGACGTTCGCCGAAGGATCGGGATTCACGAATAACCGATTCCCTAACTCAAGGGCCCCGATGGCGTCTTTCCCCACAGCGGCCCCCTCGCCCACTTTTACCCTGCCCGATTTCCAGCGGGGCTTGTCCCTGTTCGAGCCATAGGCCCACAAAACCCTGTCCTGCCCGAACAACCCGCGGCCGCCTTGCTTGAGCTTGATGCCGACCAGCCTGAAGCTGATCTGCTCGCGAACGTCCTTGAACACGGAAGACAAGCCGCCGGGTGAGGCGACGGGGTCGTAGCTGATTTCGAGAAAAGCGGCTCTTTTGAGTTCCGTTATCCACTCGCGGCGTCTCTTGGTGAATTTTTCGTTGAAGAGTTTGTTGCGAATCTTGCCGGAGACCCTGTCGAGGGTAATCATTGTCCCAGGCTTCACCTCATCGACGTGGATGACGTGAAAGCCCACCCTCGTTCTCGTCGGCTTGCTCGTCTCACCCTTCGCCGTCGAGAAAATGAGTTGTTCGAGTTCGGGGAAAACCTCGCCTTTCTTCACGGAGCCCAACGCTCCGCCCCGGCTTTGGGCGGGACCTTCGGAATACTTCTCGGCCAACCGGGGAAAATCGGCGCCCGGCTTCGTGGCTTCCCCGTAAGCGAGGTCCGCTTTTTTGCGCTGCGCTTCGATTTCAGCAGCGGAAGCGGCCTTGTTCACGGGAAAGAAAATCTGCCGCACCGTCCGCTTCTCGGCCTCACGGTAGTCATCGGAATGCGCGTCGTAATAATCCGCAATTTCCTGATCCACCACCGAGACGCGCACGCCGACTTCCATGTTCTCCACTTTTCGCGCCAGCAGCTTCTTCCGAAGCTCTTCGCGGTATTCCTCCATCGTCATTCCCTGCGACGACAAAAATGAGCGCAGTCGGGCCGTCGTCGTCTTGTTCTGGCGAAGTATGCCCGCGACCGCTTTTTCAATCTCTTTTTCGCTGACGTTCAACTCGAGAGCGGAGGCGCGCTTCGCGATGAGTTTGCTCTGGACCATGGCGTCAAGCGCCTCGAGTTCGAGTTCGCGAATCCGCCGGTTCAGTTGCTCTCCCCTGTAATCTCTCCTCAATTTGTCGACGCTCGGTTTCACGAATTCCTGAAGCTCGGAAAGCATGATGATTTCATCGTCAACCTTCGCGATGATTCTCTCGATCGTCACGGCGGAGGCGGCCACCGGGGCGGTGGTCGCCGGAACGGACGCGCCCGCCAGGACGCAAAGCGCAATCGCCAAAACGCAACTGAACTTAGCCCGATACGACGTTTTCAAGATTTTCCAGATAGTATTTGATTTTCGCATTTCGCTTGAGTTCTCCGAGCCAACTCTCGAGCCGCTCTCTTCCCTTATCGGCCAGCAACCGTTTTTTGATGTTTTCCTTCACGGACGCCAATGTTTTCTGGAACGGCAACCTTCTCTCCGAAACCTCCAGAAGGTGAAAACCCGCCGGACTCCGGACCACCCGGCTCACCTCGCTCAACTTCAATGTTTCCACCACGGTCTCGATGTTTTCGGGCAGTTCTCCTTGCTGGAAATAACCCAAATCGCCCCCGACGCTGCTCTCGGGGCCGATGGAATGTTCCTGCGCCAAAGACGCAAACGATTTCCCCTCCAGAATGAGCTTCCTCAACCGCTCGGCCATTTTAGCGGAAGAGACGACGATTTGGCGAACCCGCAGGCGTTTTCCGACCCGGAATTTCTCCTTGTTGAGGCTGTAGTAATCTTCGATCTCCGAGTCCGAGACCTTCAACTTCGAATACACTTCCCTTTCCAGCAGATGTTCAATCTCGAGCGTCTCGCGCATCGTCTTGAGCCACGACTCCTCGTCGATCCCCTGCTCTTTCATGATGGTCTTAAAATCCTGGTCGCCGTACTGGCGGCGGACGAATTCGACGAAGCGCTTCACTTTCCCCTCGCTCACATATTCGCCCGTCTCACGGAAGCGCTGAAGCAAGAGGCGTCTTTCCACGAGTTGTTCCAGCAGAACCCTGGATATGGATTTTTCGGCTTTGCCCTCGATTTCCTGCTCCCCGCGCGACATGTAATGCGCGCGCACGTCCCGCCGGGTAATCGGCTCGCCGTTCACCTGCGCCAGCAGGGTATCTTTTTTCTCGCTTTTCGTCTGAAGCGAAGAATCACAACCCGCCGCGATGAGCAACGCCACGCAACAAGCCCACGCCCACCGGATTCGACCGCCTCGAATCAGACGCCGCGCGCCCCTTTCATTTTCCATGATGAGAGCCTCATGCTCCTTCCGCCGCCAACTCGCCTTCGGAAACCTTGCACACTTCCAAAGCATCCAGCACCTGAACGAGAAAGTCAAAATCCTCCGGCCAGCGCCCGCTGATGCTCGCGCGAAAAGCATGCGCGCCGGTGAAGACCATGCCCGGCATATCGAGAAAAGCGGCCGTCAACTCATAGTCGCCCGGAAAAATCTCAAGATTCGCCTCCTTGCCGCGAACGTGGAGAGATTTGATTCCGCATAGGCGGGCGCGCAAGCGAATTTCCCCCAGTTGCAGAAGATGGAGGGCGCGCGTCGGCATCGCTCCGTATTTGTCCTTGAGTTCCACGCTCAGCTCCCTCAATTCGACCGGCTCCTGCGCCGATGCGATTCGGCGGTATACGTCCAGCCGCTCGGCCTGGGCCGGAATCCACGAAGGAGGCAGCGTGCCGGCCACCGGCGCGACAATCTCGGGTTCACGGCGCTCGACGGCCTCGCCCTTGGCCTCCTGCACGACTTCTTCCAAAAGGCGGCAGTACATCTCGAACCCCACCGCCGCGATTTGCCCCGATTGCCGATGTCCGAGCAGGTGGCCCGCGCCGCGAATTTCCAGATCGCGCATGGCCAGCTTGAAGCCGGCTCCCAGTTCGCTCAACTCCTCGAGCGCCTGGAGCCGCTCTCTGGCCTGCTTCGTCAGGGAGCCGGCGCCCGAGACCAGAAGGTAGGCGTGCGCCTGGAACCTGTCGCGCCCCACGCGGCCGCGCAACTGGTAAAGCTGCGCCATGCCGAACGTGTCCGCCCGGTTGATCACGATCGTGTTGACCGAGGGGATGTCCAGGCCGCTTTCGATGATCGTGGTGCAAAGCAGCACGTCGGCCCTTCGGGTCACGAACTGCTCCATCACCTCTTCGAGCTCTCTTTCCTTCATCTGGCCGTGACCCACCAGGATTCGCGCGTCGGGCGCCAGCTTCTGGAGGAGCCGCCGCATGGCGGGGAGGCTCTGCACGCGGTTGTGCACGAAAAACGCCTGCCCTCCCCGGTCGATCTCCTTGGTGATGGCGTCTTTGATGAGTTTTTCGCTGAAGCGCGATATATACGTGCGCGGCGCAACCCTGTGGCGCGGGGGCGTTTCGATGACGCTCAAGTCGCGCGTTCCCGAGAGCGCCATCTCCAGGGTCCGGGGAATGGGCGTTGCGGTGAGCGTCAGAACGTCCACGTTGACGCGGAGTTTCTTGAGTTTCTCCTTGTGGGAAACGCCGAAGCGGTGTTCCTCGTCGATCACCAAAAGCCCCAGATCGCGAAACGACACGTCTTTTTGCAACAGCCGATGGGTGCCGATAACGATGTCCACACGCCCCCCGGAGAGTCCTTCCACCACTTCGTTCTGCTCTTTTCTGCTTCTGAAGCGCGATAGCATCTCCACGTGAACCGGCAACGATTCGAAGCGCTTTCGAAAGGTGTCCCAATGCTGGTGCGCCAGCAGGGTGGTCGGCACGACGACGGCGACCTGCTTGCCCGCCGAAATCGCCCGGGCGGCGGCTCTGAGCGCCACCTCCGTCTTTCCGTAACCCACGTCCCCGCAGATGAGGCGGTCCATCGGTCGGGCGCGCTCCATATCCGCCAGCACGACGCGAATGGCCTGTTCCTGATCGGGCGTTTCCTCGAACCCGAAGCCGGCGGATATCTCATGATCGAACCCGCCTTCCGCCGAAAAGGCATACCCCTCGGCGGCGCTTCGCTCCGAATACAGCCGCACCAGATCGCGAGCGATTCCCTGAAGCGATTTCTTGACGTTGTTCTTCGTCTTGTTCCAGCGGTTTCCGCCCAGCTTGTCGAGAGGCGGTCCGGTTCCGCCTCCCCGGTATTTGTGGATGCACTCGACGTCGTCCATCGGAACGTAGAGTTTGTCGCCTCCCGCGTACTGGAGGGTGAGAAATTCGTTCTCACCGTCGAGATGCTCGATCACGCGCGTGCCCATATAGCGACCTACGCCGTGCTCCACGTGCACCACGAGGTCGTTTTCATTCAAGTCCTTGAAACCCTCGCCGGGCTTCGATTGCGGGAGGCGCCGTGAGTCCCGGCCCAAAACGCCGACCAGCAGGTCCTGCGCGCGGAAGAACACCCGATGCTCTTCGGGCAGACGGAAGCCGGCGCCGAGTTTCCCTTCCGCCAGAACGACGTCGTGACGCCCATCGATGAGCGAGGCGCCCTCGGGCAAAATTTCCACGCCCACTTCATGCTCGCGCAATAGCGCCTGTATCCTGAGCGCAAGGGTCCTCTCCTCGGCAACGATGACGACGCTATCATTCCCCCGGCGCCATGAGCGCAGTTGGCCGACAAACGCCTCCACCCGCCCCCGGAAGGGGCTGATGTTTTCCGCGCGCAAGGCCTCGCCCGCCTCGAAGCCATTCTCGGGACTCGGGGCGTCCAGCCCCAGCGAATCGAACTCCAGGCGCGGCCAGATGGAGAGTTCCTCGCGAATTTCCTCCGGCGCGAGCCACAAACGCCCGGGCGCGAAGGAGACGAGGCCCCTTTCGGGCGCAAGACGCGCCTCCTCGTTCACTTCGTCCCACATCTTCTCCATCGCTTCATCGAGGTTTTCCGCTTCGTTCAAAATCCACAGCGCACCTCCGGGCGCCACGTCGAACAAGGTCGTCATATCGGACAGGAACATGGGCGCGAGACCCTCCATGCCCGAAAAATACCCGTCCTCATCCAGGTATTCGAGAAGGCGTTCGACTCGTTCGCTCGTTTCCGGCGTGTCGGCTTCCGAAAGGGCGCGGCGGCCCCTCTCCAGTTCTTCCGGGGAGAAAACAATCTCTTTCGATGGAAAAACGTCCACGCTCTGCAGCGTGTCCAGATTCCGCTGCGTCTGGGGATTGAAGTTTCTGAGGGAGTCGATTTCATCCCCGCGAAACTCCAGGCGCGTCGGATACGCGCTCTGGGGGGAGAAGAAATCCAGAATGCCGCCTCTCACGGCGTATTCTCCGGGGGATTCAACCAGCGACCTCCTTTGGTACATCAGCGATTCGAGCGAACCGATGAACGGGTCGCGCTCAATCGCCATGCCTTCTCGCAAATGAATCATGGCGTCGTTCAGCCGCTCGGGCGGAGGCACTCTCGTTCCCAGGGCCGATACGCTCATCAGCACGACGCCTCGCTCCCCGCTGCGCAAAAACCGCAGCGCGGACATCCTCTCGCCGACGACTTCACTGGATGGAGACAACCGGGAGAAGGGATACACATCCCATGCCGGAAAACCCAGGATCGGCAAATCTTGCGCCCCCGAAGCGCCGACGAACAGCTTCATGTTCGCCTTAATCAGATCGAGGCGACGCTGCTCCCCCTCGACGAAAACAACGGGTCCGGGGTGTTCGCGCGCAATCCTGGCCAGCCACCAGGCGATCGACGCATCATTCGCGCCACGCAGGAAAACCCGCCTGGCCCCATTCATTTCCTGAAGCGACAAAAAGGATTCATTCATGACGTGAATATTCAGATTTCAAATCGAACATCAGGCAGTGACGTATGCCGGAACATCTCGTATCGCATGAAAATTTCAGAAAGACGCTTAATTCAAGTACTTCTTGGTGATGATGAAATCCCGGAGCACGTTGGAAGCCTTCTTGGGCAATGCGACCTCCGAGCCGTTCAGGGAGATCTGCGTTCCCGCCACGTTCCCCACGGTAAGGGCGAATTTTTCAGACGCCTTCCAATTCCTTTCCTTGCCCGCCAGCAAGAGGAGCTCTTCCGTATTCTTCGCATCGACCACGATTCGCAGCCATGTGTCTTCCGTCGCAAATATCTTCAGACTCAGAGTCAGTTCCTCGGAAGCCGCCGGGGCCTGTTGTTCCTGTGTCGGCGGCGGAGCATTGGATGGGGTGTCAAGGGCTACTTTCTGTTCGGCTGGAGCATTCGCTTGAGCCGAAGCGTTTGGCGAAGCTGGAATACTCGCTTGAGTCGAGGGGTTTTGCGATGTCGGCGGACTCTCTTGTGACGAGGGTTCTTCTCGGGCAACGGGAGTCTCACCGACCTGAGCGTTCGCCTGAACCGCCGGGTTTTCTTGCGTCACGGGTGTTTCCTGGACAGGCGGGGGCTGCTCAGCTACATGATTCTCACGGGAGGAGACGCTCGCTTGAACCGGAGGCTCCTCCTGATCGGGAGAAGGTTTTTCCGTCTTCTCCGAAATCGGCGGCTCTTTCAAATTCACGGTCGAAACAGGAGGACGACCCTCCTCGGGAGCCTTTTTCTCGAGGGCGGCGGTTTCCTTCCCTGTTCCGTCCTGATCATTTGCCTTCTCATTCGTCCCGTTCAGCAGAGGGAGCTTGTCCGCCACGGGCGCAACCGCGGTCTTGATCCTGCCGACAATCGAGCCAATCGGAACAAGCTGCTCCGTTCTCCCTTTCATGAACCACAGGAGTCCGCCGCCGGCGACGAGAAAAATCAATACGAAAGCAATGGTAGCAACGGATGAGAATCGATTCACCCCGGAAACGGGACTGAAGCGGGTCTGGATCTCGGGCTCAAGCCCGTATGCCTCCAATGGAACTGCTCCCGCAATCTCGCGTTTATAGCTCGCGGCGACGGCCGCGCCGTCAACGCCGACTGCATCCGCAAAAGCACGGATGAAACCCAGACCTACCGGCCCCGCCGGCAATTTATCGAAATCGCCGCTTTCGATACTTTCCAGGTAATATGTACGGATTCGCGTATGCTCGGAGATCGAGCGAAGGGATGCGCCTTTTTCCTCACGCGCAGAGCGCAGGAAAGGCCCCACACCATCTTTTTCGATTCGCGCCATCAGTGTCGGGTCGAGATTCTCCATCACGCACCCCATTTCGCCAAAATACAACAGAAACGACCCGAATTATGAAGAGCGAGTCTATTTCATAACCGGGTCGAAAGTCAATGTTTTAGGAAGGTGTACCCTGTCTTTTTCCGCTCGAATGGAACCCGTCAAAATGCCGCATCCAAGAATCACGACGAAACGATGGAGAGAATCGAGGGCGTTACATGGCAGATGTCCGGTTTCACGGCGCCGTTGAACAAGGTGTCTGCATGCTTGCCATATAGCAGAATGGGAACGGGGTTCATCGTGTGCGCGGAGGTTTCCATATCCTCCACGTTGCCGTGATCGCTGCTGAGAACAAACGTATCTTCATCCGGGTCGAGTCGCCGGAGCGCGGCCTGCAAGAACCGGTTCAAATTCGCCAGAACTTCAGCGGCATCCTCGACGGTTCCGCGGTGTCCGACGTGATCCGTCTGGAAAAACTCATAGACCAGCAAATCCTTTGCGCGCGCCAAATTTCCCAAGCGGGCACCCGCCTCCCCGGCATCCAGCGTCGCGACATCATGGCCTTGCTCGACGATTATCTTGTTCGTGTAGTCGCGATAAACGGCCCTTCCCTCGACGAGATCCTCGAGGCGGTTCAGCCGCATTCCCGCGCTCTCGGCCATCACCGTGGTCACCGAGCGGATGCGGTTTCTCCCGCGCATGAAAAAACGAGGCGTATACGTGTTGGCGAATCCGACGCGGGCGCCTCTCTCGCGGGCGCGCCTCAAGAGTCCGTTTCGAGCGATGATGCGGCGCAACTGCGTATTCGGGAGGGCCTGGACGTGCCTCCCCACCGCCTTGGGCGCGTTCACGCCCGTGAACAAGGCGGTTCCGCCCGTAGCGCTCTGGGGAACCCCTTCGACGCCGAGGCAGGCGTCCGCCTCGATGAGGCGGAAACCGGCCGCCTCGTTTCCGCACAAAAGCCCCAGTGGAGGCTCCTTCAGGCGGGAGAGCGGGTTGCCCGGCCCCTGCGGGGCGATTCCCAGGCCGTCCACGAACACGAAAAGGACGGACATGCTATAGCGTTCTTCCGACGGCCTCTGCGAAAACCTTGAGCTCCTCGACCAGGGAGACGAATTTGCCGGGTTTGAGCGACTGCGGTCCGTCGCTCATCGCCCTTTCCGGCTCCGGGTGCATCTCGAGCATCAGGCCGTCCGCCCCGACGGCCACCGCCGCTTTCGCCAGGGGCGCGACGTATCGCCAGGCGCCCGCCGCATGGCTCGGGTCCACCACGACCGGCAAATGCGTCTGCTCCTTGAGCACGGGCACGGCGGTGATGTCCAGCGTGTTGCGCGTGGCCGTCTCGAAGGTGCGTATCCCCCGCTCGCACAGCACGACGTTCGGGTTCCCCTGGCTCATGATGTATTCGGCCGACATCAGGAACTCCTCAATCGTCGTGGACATGCCGCGCTTCAGGAATATTGTCTTGTTTGTCATGCCGACTTTTTTCAGCAACGAGAAATTCTGCACGTTGCGCGCGCCGATTTGCAGCACGTCCGCATACTCGCAGCACACATCGATATCTTCAGAATCCATCACTTCCGTCTGGATGGGAAGGCCCGTCTTCTCGCGCGCCTCGGCGAGGAGCTTCAGGCCTTCCTCCGCCATGCCCTGGAAGCTGTACGGCGAGGTGCGCGGCTTGTATGCGCCGCCTCTCAAGACGTGGCCGCCGCCTGCTTTGACCACTTCGGCGGACTCCATGATCTGCTCCCTGCTCTCGACGGAGCACGGCCCGCCGACGATGATGATTTGCTCACCCCCGATTTCCACTCCCTCGCCCATCGGCAGCTGGCTGCGCTCGGGCCTTCCCTCCGCGCTCGCCAGTTTGAAGGGCTTGAGAATGGGCATCGCGCTTTCCACCCCATTCAACGAAACAAGCGATTCCAGCATGTATTTCCCCCGTTCATCCCCGATGGCCCCGATTACCGTGCGCTCCACCCCTTTGATGACGTGCTCCTTGTAACCGAGTTCATTGATCCTGTTGATGGCGTTTTGTATTTCCTCATCCGTCGCGCCCTGCTTCATCACGATAATCAAAACGAATCTCCTTTTCCCCTCTCGGAATTTTCAGCGCATATCTCAAAAAAAAATCGCCGTGAGGCTGTCCCACGGCGAGTGTTTCTCTATTTGTCCGTGGCGACGGGCTGTCCGCCCGCTCGCCGTCAGTTTTTTTTTACATCACGGCGCGCGGACGGACGGTGATAAAGCCGAAAAAGCAATACCCGCCATAATATCTTTTCATCGCCCGCATCATGACCGCCTCTGGAATCTCGGAAAATTGCATTGGTATTGAAAAAGCGCCTTAAGATAATCCCGCAAACTTATATGAGTCAACCCCTTGGACGCGGATATTTCAGATTATTTCGGCTTCCGCGCCACTTCGGTGAGCTTCCGCCTGCCCGTTCCCGACGGTCTCAACAGCTTGCCCCCCAGAACCACGTGCGTCGCCTCGAGCATCCGGTTCCCCGTGCGCCGCGCCCCCATGGAATCCTCGAAAACGAACCTGCCCTCGCGCATCCGGAAAACGGCGACGTCGCCCCGCGCGCCTTTTCTGAGCGTCCCGACTTTCCCCTTGAGGCCAATCCACTCGGCGGCCGTCTGCGTGCTGAGGCGGACTACCTCCGCGAGAGGGAATCCCAAAGCCAGAAACTTGCTCATCAGGCTGGGAAAATCATACACAGGCCCGTGGACGCAGTGCGTATGGAGGTCCGTGCTCAGATTCCCCGGCATCAGACCCTGCGCCATGGCTTGCTCCATGATCTCGAAGCTGAAGCTCGAGCGCCCATGCGCCACGTCGAGCAGCACGCCGGAATCCCTCGCCTCCCACACCGCGCGGCGCACCCGGCCCCGTGCATCGAGTATGTTCTCCCGCCTGCCGTGAAACGCGTGCGTGAGCACGTCGCCGGGGCGGAGCCGCTTCAGGATGCTCGGCAAAGAGGACGGCGTGTTCCCCACGTGGACCATCAGGGGGACTTTCAGGAACTCCGACGCCTCGAGAGCCGCGTCCAGGGGTCTGGAGCCGCTGCGCTCCACCACGTCCTCGCTCAGGCGCACCTTCATGCCGATCAAGTATTTTGAGTGCTTCTGGTAGCATGCCACGGCCCTGTCCACGCGCAGCGCGCGCATGTCGATGTTCTCGCCGAGACCGTCTATCAGGAGCCCGCCTTCGGAGATGTTGAGATACGCGCGCACCGTCGGACGCGCCTTATCCAGAAACCATTCCTGAAAACCCGGGTACGTCTGCGCGCCGGCGCTGCCCGTATCGACCGCTGTGGTCACGCCGCGCGAGAGCATCGTCGCCTCCAGGTTCACGCCGTAGTGCGTAAAACCCTCGTAAAAATGGCAGTGGAGATCGACCAGGCCGGGGGTGACGATTTTCCCGCGCGCGTTCAGGGTCTGCCTCCCCTCGAGATCGACGTGGGGAGCCACTCTCCCCACGCGGCCTTGGACGATCTCGACGTCCATCGTCCCTTCGAGGTCCTGTGAGGGATCGACCACGTAACCGCCGCGTATGACCAAGTCCATGCGCAAAACTCCTTCGATGAAAGAGGGCGCGCCGTAATCAAGGCGCGCGCCGGTCAGTACAATAGCGCGATTGCGGCATTATTCCCCCCGGAGCGTTGAGGCGCAATCGCCCGTGGGGATGACTTCGGGATGATTCAAATGCGCGCATCATCGACAAAGGGCGAGCCAGAAAGGTTGCGCAAACGTCTATCGCAACAACTGACGCAAAATTGACAAAGCGAAAACGATGTATTTATATTGCGAATACCATCATCAAGGAGAGACGGAATGGGTCGGAACGTCGCGAAAAAGATGGAAGACCCTGCCAATCACGAGGAAACCCGCGAGTTCGAAGACGCCGTAGACGCCGAGATGGCCAAGAAAATTCTGAGAGACATCGAGGAAGGGCGTGAAAAACTCGTATCGGGACAAAAACTGACCGAGATACTTGGATGAACATTTCGGAAACCGTTTTTGAGAAGGCTTTCACAAGCCTGTCCATATAGTTCCCATACGAAATCAAACCACCGGAGCCATGAAATGAGTCTGCAAACGGAAACCACGCTGCAATTCGATTTAGACGAAACCCAGAAGATGCTCCGCCAGACGGTCCGCGAACTCTCGGAGCGCTACATCGCCCCGCGGGCCGCCGACATCGACGAGAACGAGGAATACCCCGAAGACATCTACCAGCTCCAAAAGGAACACGGCCTGCTCGGCATCTTCTTCCCCGAGGAATACGGGGGTGGCGGCATGGGCTTTCTGGGCGGCTGCGTCGCTATCGAGGAGATCGCGCGCGTCTGCTCAAATTCCCCTCTTTTTATCGTGCTGAACATGCTCTCGAGCCGCGTCATCGACCTGAGCGGCACGCAGGAGCAGAAAGACCACTATATGACGGGCCTCGCGAAAGGAGAGCTCAGGGGCTCCTACGCCCTCACCGAACCCCACGCGGGCTCGGACGCCGGCAACATCCGCACGCGCGCCGTCAAGGAGGGCGACGAGTGGGTCATCAACGGCACCAAGTGCTTCTGCACCGGGCCCGACAAGGCGGACTTCATCACCGTCGCCGCCAAGACCGACCCGCACGCGGGCACGCGCGGCATCACCTACTACATCGTGCCCACCGACGCGCCGGGCTTCAGCATCGCCAAGCACGAGCGCAAGATGGGCATGCGCGGCATCGCGACCTGCATGCTCAATCTGGACAACGTGGCCGTTCCGCTCGAGAACCAGGTGGGCGAGCTGAACGCGGGCTTCAAGACCGCGATGATCGGCTTCAACCAGATGCGGCCCGCCATCGGCTCGCGCGCGGTGGGCCTGGCCCAGGGATGCCTCGACTACGCGGCAAACTACGCCAAGGAGCGCGAGGCGTTCGGCAAGCCCATCGCCCAGCACCAGGCCGTGCAGTTCATGCTCGCCGACATGTTCATGGACATCGAGGCGGCGCGGCTGCTCGTCTACCGCGCGGCCGCCATGGTGGACGCAGGGAAAATCGGCAAGGAGAACGCCAGGTATTTCTCGACGGCCAAGACCTATGCGGCCGACATGGCGATGAAGTGCGCGATAGACGGCATCCAGGTCCTCGGCGGGGCGGGCTACATGAAGGACCACCCGCTCGAGCGCTTCATGCGCGACGCCAAGCAGATCCAGATCGTCGAGGGAACGAGCCAGATACAGCGGATGATCATCGCCCGGAACCTGCTCGGCCTCTAGGAGCGCGCCGAGGTGACGGGAAGTCCGGAGTCGGGGAGTGCGTTCGAACTTACTCCGGCCCAGCGGATGCTGGCCGAGACGGTGTATGAGCTGAGCCGACGCCACGTCGCGCCGCGCGCCGCCGAGATCGACGAGAACGACGAATACCCCGAAGACATATTTCAGCTCCTGAAATCACACGATCTGCTCGGCCTCTACGTTCCCGAAGCCTACGGTGGAGCGGGTCTCGGGATACTGGATACCTGCGTCGCCATCGAACAGATGGCGCGCTTTTGCTCGAACTCCCCCCTTTTCTTCTCCGTCCACCTGCTCGCCACGCGGCCCGTCGCCATCGGCGGAAGCGAGGAACAAAAGCGAACCTGTCTCACCGGCGTCGCGCGGGGCGCATTGCGGCCCGCCTTCGCGCTCACCGAGCCGCACGCGGGCTCCGACGCCGCGAATATATCGACGAGGGCCATCCGGGACGGGGACTCTTGGGTTATCAACGGCCAGAAATGCTACTGCACGGGTTCGAGCGTGGCGGATTTCATCACCGTGGCGGCGAAGACCGAACCCGGCAAGGGGGCGCGGGGCATCTCTTTCTTCATCGTCCCCAGGGGCGAGTTTCGCGTGGGCCGCCATGAGCGGAAGATGGGGATGCGGGGCATCCCGACGTGTGAGGTATTCCTGGAAGACGCGCGCGTGCCATATGAGAACATGATCGGTGAGCAAGGCCTTGGCTTCAAGACGGCGATGCTCGGCTTCAACCAGGCGCGGCCCGCCATCGGCGCGCGGGGCGTGGGTCTGGCGCAGGGGTGTCTCGACTATGCGGCGGGTTACGCCAGGGAGCGCGAGGCCTTCGGCAAGCCCATCGCGCAGCACCAGGCCGTGCAGTTCATGCTCGCCGACATGTTCATGGAGACCGAGGCGGCCCGTCTGCTCGTTTACCGCGCCGCCTCGATGGTGGATAATGGCCGCTACCGGAAAGAACACGTGCATTTCATCTGCGCCGCGAAATGCTACGCAACAGATGTCGCCATGAAGGCCGCCGTGGACGGCATTCAGGTGCTCGGCGGCGCGGGCTACATGAAAGACCATCCGCTCGAGCGGTTCATGAGAGACGCGAAGCAGTTGCAGATTATCGAGGGGACCAACCAGATTCAGCGCATGGTCATCGCCCAGAATATATTAAGTTTATAGTTTGAGTTCCCCATTACGGAGATTCGAGATGAGCCAGACGATTGAAATCGTAAAACCCACCTCCTTCGTCCGCGCGGGCGACCACCCCCTCGCGGAGCGGCCCGAAGACCTGGGGGGCCTCAGAATCGGCTTTTTCCACAACAACAAGCCGAATGCCGACGTTCTGCTGGAGCGGGTCGAGGAGCTTCTCGCCCGCGAGGACGAGACGCTGCGCTTCATCCGCTGGGGAAAGCCGAACCCCACCCTGCCCGAGGACCGGATTGAGGAATTCCTCGAACAGGTGGACGTCGCCGTCTGCGCGGTGGGCGACTGAGGGAGCTGCACGTCATGGAGTATCCATGACTCGGTGGAGATGGAGAAGGCGGGCGTCCCGACGGCCACGTTCTGCTCCAGTGAATTCTCGGCCCTCGGCGCGAACGAGAGAACGGCTCTGGGGATGCCCGGCCTTCCGATAGTCGTCGTGTCGCATCCGGTGGGAGGCATCCCGCCAGAGCAAGCCCGCGCCCTGGGTGACGGCGCGGTGGAGGAGGTGCGGCGCATCCTCACGGGCGACGCCGAAGCGCTCAGGGCGGAATACCGGGAGCGCGAATACGTCCCGCCCCGCAAGACCGTGCGCCACAAGGCGCTCTTCGCATAGGCGGGCTTCGACGTGAACGACCACTCCCAGGAAAATGTTGCGTTCGAGAGCGAGCGCGTGAAGGTTCGCGACACGCCCGAGGCGATGGCGCGCCTGCTCGAAGCACGGGGCTGGGGCGACGGCCTGCCCGTCGTTCCCCCCACGCCCGAGCGCGTCGCCCGGATGGTGGAAGGCGCAGGGCTCGCGCCCGATGCGGAAATCGGCCTCATGCCGCCCCGACAGGGCGTCGTCACGGCAGAAGCCCTCGCCGTGAACGCCGTGATGGCCGGTTGTCATCCGGCGTATATGCCCGTTCTGGTGGCGGCTGCCCGGGCGGTGCTCGAGCCCGAGTTCTCGCTCCACGCCATTCAGGCGACGACCCACCCCGTGGCGCCTCTCATCATCGTGAACGGCCCGATTGTCGAGGAAATCGGCTTGAACGCCGAGTATGGATGCTTCGCCCCCGGCAACCGGGCGAACGCGACGATCGGCCGCGCGATGCGCCTGACGCTTCTGAACATCGGCGGCGCGAGCCCCGGCGTTCTGGACCGCGCCACGCAAGGATCGCCCGCGAAATACGCGTTCTGCATCGCCGAGAACGAAGCGGCCTCTCCCTGGGAGCCGCTGCACGTCGAGCGCGGCTTTTCTCCCGATGAGAGCGCCGTGACGCTCGTGGGCTGCGAGGGGCCCCACAACGTCAACGACCACGTGAGCCACACGGCGGAGGGTATTCTCGCCACAGCCGCCGATACCATGTCCATCATGGGGAGCAACAACTTCTATCTGCGCGGCGAACCCGTTCTCGCCTTGGGCCCCGAGCACGCGGCCACCATAGCGGGGGACGGCCTCACGAAAACGGACGTGAAGGAGAGAATTTTCGAACTCGCCCGAAAGCCCGTGCGCCAGTTAAAGCGCGGCGCCATGTGGGGAATGCAGACCTGGAGCGAGGAGATAGCCGAACACGAAGACGACGATGATTTCGAACTCCCGCTTCTCGACGGGCCCGAGGATTTGCTCCTCATCGTGACGGGCGGGGCCGGCAAGCATTCGTGCTACATGCCCACCTTCGGTCCCACGCGCTCGGTGACCCGACGGATCGATATCGTTTGAGGAAAGCAGGACTTCCACCGCCAGAGAAAGATGCCGCTAACCAATCGGTCGGAAATGACCCTCAAAGGGAGGGTATCGTCGCAATTCGCTCTTTCAGGAAGCCTGCGAAACCGGGACCGGCGGCGGCAAGAGGGCCTCGGCCTGCTCCACGATGGATTCCAGAAAACTCTCATCGGGGGAGACGCGCGACAGCACCCTGAGACCCAGGAAGAGACCAAGCAAAGATTTTGCAGTCTGATCCGGATCGACTTCAGAGGAAATCTCGCCGTTGGCCTGGCCCCGTTCGATGGAAGCGCGAAGAAACTCCGTCATGCCGGCGAACGCGCCAGCCACGAACGCAGCCACCTCCGGGTCGTGCGCACCAAGCTCCAGGGCGACGTTTACTTCGAGGCAGCCGTCGCTCGAGCCGTTTTCCGTCACATCCGAAGCGGCGGCCTCGAACACGGACAGCACCGCCTGTCGCGGCGAGGGATGTTTTTTGAGTTCCCGAATCGGCGCCTCGCGATAGAGTTGGTCATACCGGTGGAGCGCCCGCAAGAACATCTCACGCTTATCGCCGAACGCGTGGTACAGGCTACCTCTGAACAAGCCTGTTACGTTCTCGAGATCTCGAATCGACGTCGCCGAATAGCCATAACGCCAGAACTGGTCCATCGCTTTCGTCAAAACCTCGTCCATGTCGAACTTGGGCATTTTTCCCATGGGTCCTCTCTCCGTTTGCTCGGCGAAACATAAAAATTCATGCTTCTGACGCATCCCGGCCTCGTGTTTCCAACCATCATATCGGGCGCATATCGAGAAAAGCTTACCACACGAAAAAGCCCATTTCACGAAAAATCGCACCCTATCGGAGCTGTTGCAAAACCCCGCTTTCCCCCCTCTTTTCAGGGTGGTAAAGGCAATGCTCTCCGGAGAGGGGGGTGTGGAAGAAAAAGCCCCCCTGACAGGGGGATTGGGGGTCAAACCCGACCGGGGAGGGGTTGTTGAAAAAGCCCCACAGAGCAGGGAGGGAATCCCGACCATAGAATTGTTCACCGTAGGGACAGGCCTCCGTGCC
>CAYTSP010000080.1:0-9139 GCA_964440505.1 uncultured Nitrospinaceae bacterium | reverse complement strand
CACCTCGCCTGTGCAGATCCGGGTGATGGAGAACCAGGCCCCGCCTGTGAAGGTCATCGCCCCCGGCAAGGTGTTTCGCTGCGACGCGGACGTCACCCATTCGCCCATGTTCCACCAGATCGAGGGCCTGTATGTGGATGAGGGCGTGACGTTCGCCGACCTCAAGGGAACGCTCGAGGCCTTCGTGCGCGAAATTTTCGGGCCCGAGTACCGCGTGCGGCTCAGGCCCAGCTTCTTCCCGTTCACGGAGCCGAGCGTCGAGGTGGATATCGCCAGCGATTACGTGGCGGGCGGGGAGTGGATGGAGGTTTTGGGCGCAGGCATGGTGGACCCGGCGGTCTTCGAGGCGGTGGGGTACGACCCCGAGCGATGGACCGGGTTCGCCTGGGGCCTGGGCGTGGAGCGCATCACCATGCTGCGCTACGGCATCAGCGATATCCGTCTTTTCTTTGAAAATGATTTGAGAATGCTGCGGCAATTCTGATTTTTAGAATCGAACGCGCAATGAGGAACCCCGATGCGGATTAGCCTGGAATGGCTCGCCGATTTTATCGATCTGGATTTGGAAGACGCCGAGCTGCCCGAACGCCTGGCGAACGGGCTTCTGCTCGCCGGTCTGGAAGTCGAGGCCCTCGAGCGGCCCGAAGCGTCGTTCGACGGGCTGGTGGTGGCCGAAGTCTTGTCCGTGGCTCCCCACCCCGATGCGGACAGGCTCAAACTCTGCCGCGTAGCCGATGGCGCGGGGGTGCGCTCCGTGGTGTGCGGCGCACCCAACGTTGCGGCGGGCCGGCGCGTCGTCCTGGCCACGCCCGGCGTCCGGATGCCGGGGGGGATGAAGGTCGAAATCGCGCGCATTCGCGGTGAGCAGAGCGAGGGGATGATCTGCTCGGAGCGCGAGCTCGGCCTGGGCGCGGACCATAGCGGCATCATGGTTCTCGGAGATGCTCCCGCCGTCGGGAGCGATGCGGCGGAGCTTCTGGGGCTGAACGATGTGATTTTCGACATCTCGATTACGCCGAACCGCGCGGATTGCCTCTCTGTCCTGGGCGTGGCGCGCGAGGCGGCGGCCCTTTTGGGAATCCCGCTGCGAACCCCTGAGATTTCCATCCAGGAGAATGAGAGCGTTACCGCGGCTTCGGTCTGCGCAGTGGAGATCCGGGACCCGGACAAGTGCCCGCGCTACGCCGCCCGCATCATCCAGGGCGTGGAGATCGGCCCATCGCCCGGTTGGATGACGCGGCGCCTTCGGGCGGCCGGCATGCGGCCGATCAACAACGTGGTCGACGTGACGAACTACGTGATGCTCTCCCTCGGCCAGCCGCTCCACGCGTTCGACCTGCACCGCCTCGCCGAGCACAAAATCATCGTGAGAAGGTGGACCGGGAGCGACGGCCCCTTCACCACGCTCGACGGCCAGGGGCGCGAAATGGACAGTGAGGACCTCATGATTTGCGACGGTGAAAAACCCGTCGCCATCGGCGGCGTGATGGGGGGTCTCTTCTCCGAGGTGAGCGACGACACCCGAGACATTCTTTTGGAGAGCGCCTATTTCACGCCCCAGACCATACGCCGCACCCGCAGGCGTCTGGGCATGTCGACGGAGGCGTCATATCGCTTCGAACGGGGGGTGGACCCCTCGGGCGCCGTGCGCGCGGCGGATCTGGCCGCCGAACTCATCCGCCAGACGGCGGGCGGCGTTATCGCCAAAGGGGCCGTGGATGCGCATCCCGCGCCCATTCAGCCGAAGCAGGTGCCGATTCGGGTGGCGCGCGCGTCGAGCCTGCTCGGCGTATCCTTGGACGCCCCCCGGGTGAGGGAGAGCCTCGAGTCCCTGGGACTCCTCGTGAGTGAAAAGGAAGACGGCGTCTTCAGCGTCGAGGTCCCCACCTTCCGGCCCGACATCGAACGCGAAGTCGACCTCATCGAGGAGGTGGGCAGAAGGGTGGGCTACGAGAACATTCCCGCCACTCTTCCGGCTTCGGGAAGCCCCGCCGCAAGGCCGACGCGCACCCGCTCCCTGGAGCTCCAGGCGCGACGGATCATGGTGGCCGGCGGGTTCAGCGAGGCGCTCAACTACAGCTTCGTCAGCAGAGAGGCCCTGAGGAGCATGGGGTGGCGCGATGATCAGATGGTGGCGCTGCGCAATCCCCTGAGCGGCGAGATGGACGTGCTCAGAACCACGCTGTTCGCCGGTTTGCTGGCGAACGTGGCGCACAACCTGAGCCGGGGGGTTCATGCCATTCGCCTGTTCGAGTTGGGACGCTCGTTTCATCCCGTAAATGGAGAAGCGTTGCCGGATCAGGTGTTGCGCATGGCCGGCGTTGTCGTGGGGAACGCGACGGCCGGGGATAGTGTATCGCTGCCGGAGGCTCTGGCTGAACTCAAAGGGGTGCTCGAGCGCTTCCTGGAATCCTCGGGGCTGGAGAATCTCAGGTTCGAGCCGGTCGACGCGGCCCCGGGCTGGGAGTCCTCGGCGGTTTCCAGGATTCTCGCCGGCGGCGTGACGCTCGGAAACATTGGGTTGGCGTCGCCCGAGGCGTTGGGCTTCCGGGACATCGAGACGGACGTGTCCGCTTTCGAGATTAGCCTCGCCGCATTGGCCGAAATCGACCGGGCGCCACTTCGCCTGACGCCCTTGCCGAGGTATCCCGCCTCGCTTCGCGATCTGGCGGTGGTGGTGGATGCGGTGCGGACGAACGGGGAGATCGAGGAGGTCATCCATCAAGCGGGTGGAGACTGGCTGGAGTCGGTGAATTTGTTCGACGTCTATCAGGATGCCGCCTTGAAGGCCTCGGGCGAGAAGAGCCTGGCGTATTCGCTGGTATTCCGTCACCCCGAGGCGACGCTCACGGACGAGCAGGTCAGCGAGGCGTTCGACGGAATCATAGCGGCCCTGGACGCGCGTCTGGGCGCGAGACTTCGCTCGTAATGGTTTCCTTGACACCGCTTTTTTCCGACCCTAGAATCATTTCCATGCGTTGTGGAACTCATTCTCTCCTCTTGCGCCCGTGGAAAGAGTATCCGAATGGTCATTGATAAATTAAACGCGCTCGAAGCCGCGCTCGCGAATCTTTTGGAGGAACGCAACGCCCTGAGGCGCTCTCGGGCGGAGTTGGAATCGCAACTCCAGAGGATGAGGGAAGAGGCCCGCGCCGATTCCGAGTCCGTACGCGCCCAGGCCGACGAATTGGCGAATTGCCAGGCAGAAAACGCGCGGCTTCAAAAAGAGCAGGCCGAAGTTCGGGAACGCGTGGAGAAGATTCTGACGCACATCGAGTAGTTCGTCGCAAGCATGCGGTACTAGGGCATAAGGAGACAGCTTATGGCCGGGGGGAATAAACTGATGGTGGAGATATTTGGTCATTCCTTGAACCTGAAAAGTTCGGCCAACGCCGAATATACCTTGGAGCTCGCCGAATACGTTGATTCTGAAATTCGCAAGGTCTCGCGCCAGTCGAACGATCCGATCAAGGTTGTTCTGCTGGCGTCGATGAACATTGCCAACGAGTTGTTCGAGGAGAGAGAAGCGAAAGAAAAAAGTGAGGAAGCCCTCTCGCAACGCGCTGATTCTCTGTTGGAAATGGTGAAAAGATCGGCCTGAATCGAAGTTTCTCTCCACGCGGTAGCTTTTCCCTGTATTCATCCTCTGGTTTTAGTGTCATAATGCTTTTTTGTCTTGACCCTGCCGTGTTCGTGATGGGGCAAAGCATTTTGACCCAGTACGAATGTAGCGGGAGTCCTGCCCCGCGGTGGTGAGCTATTCCTCTCGGGGAGTTCGGCCTAAAGCCGCGGACATGGGCGCCCACCTGGCGAAAGCTGGGTTCAAAGCGAACTTCACACGGCACAGGGCGGGGTCATTACTGATGTGCGCCTCGGGTCTGTGGGCAGGTTTCCGCTCCTGATCGAAGGACCCGGGTATGGCGTTGAAAGAGTATTCATGGCCGAATCATACATGGAGAAACAAGACGTTCGGCTGAAGATGAAGGAGATGAGAGAGCAACTCCCCCCCGCCGAGGCCGGCGTGTTGAGCCGGCGGGCGGGACGGCGCCTGGATTCTTTTCTGGTTTTCATGGGCGCGCTCAGGGTGGGAATATATGCAGCGGTTCGCGGCGAGATGAACTTCTCGTCGCTCTGGAGTGAAAGCAGCGATGCGAAAAGAACATATTGTTTCCCCAGAGTGGGGAAAGATGTTTTGCACTTCTGTCCGGTGAATCATCCCGAGGCGGAGCTTCAGCCGGGCGCGCTTCGAATTCCGGAACCTGTTCGCGATATTCCCCCCCTGGATGTGAATGAACTGGATGTGGTCGTTACCCCCGGCCTTGCTTTCGATCTGTATGGCGGCAGGCTGGGCATCGGCGGGGGATTCTACGATCGCACGTTTCAGGATCGCCGCGGCGGCCTGCATGAGCCCGCACCTTTGCTGGTGGGCGCCGGTTATGCGTTTCAGTTGCTCGCCGGTGAGTCCTGGAAGCGGGATGAGTGGGATGTCGGTGTTGATTGGGTGATAACCGATCGGGGGGCGATGCGATGCCTCCCACGTGAATATATGCCCCAGGAGGCGGATGAATATGGATAACGTGGTTTTGTTGCAGACAGTCGTTGTTGCCGTCGTCGTCGTGTGCGTGGCGGTGTTGTTCATCATGCGGGCGACGAAGCGCCGCTATGAAGAGATGATGTCTCGCCAGGAGGCGGATGCCGACAAGCGGGTTCAGCAGATCAACGAGAGCGCGGCCAAGGAACTCTCGCAGAAGATCCAGGAATCCCAGGTGGCGCACAAGGCGGAGTTGCTTCAGGAAAGAGAGCGCATCGAGCGGGAGAACAAATCCCGCGTGGAGGAGTTGCAGAAGTTTGAACAAAGGGTGAATCAGCGCGAAGAGATGCTGGACAAGCGCCGGGAGAGCCTCGACGGCAAAGAATCGGCCGTTGAGCGCCGCGAGGCCGAATTGGGTGAAAAAGAACAGGAGTTGAAGCGCGAGCAGGTGCGCTACAAGCAGTTACAGGAAGAGGAAATCAAAAAGCTCGAGGAAATTTCCGGCCTCAGCGTCGAAAGCGCCAAGAAAGAGCTCCAGGATCGTTTTATGGAGGAGGCGAAACAGGATATCGCCGCCGAAGTGCAGCGTCTCGAGCGCCGGGCGAGGAGTACCGTGGATGCCGAGGCGAAAAAGGCGCTCGCTCTCGCCGTGGAGCGCTTCTCGTCCGAGCATGTGGCGGAAAACCTGGTGAGCGTGGTGGATTTGCCGACCGATGAGATGAAAGGCCGCATCATCGGCCGCGAGGGCAGGAACATCCGGGCTCTCGAGATGGCGACCGGAGTGGACGTGATCATCGACGATACGCCCGAGGCCGTCGTCGTCTCTGGCTTCGACAAGGTTCGCCGCGAGACGGCGCGCCAGGCGCTCGAAGCGCTCGTCCAGGACGGGAGAATCCACCCGGGCAGAATCGAGGACATCGTCAACAAGACGAAAAAAGACATCGATACGCAGATACGCCAGGCGGGCGAGGAAGCCGTGATGGAACTGGGTGTGGGCGACGTGCATCCCGAACTCGTGAACATGCTGGGGCGCCTCAAGTACCGCACGAGCTACAGCCAGAACGCACTCATGCACTCCAAGGAAGTGGCCTACCTCGCGGGAATGCTGGCGGATGAGTTGCGCATCGACCCCACGATGGCGAAGCGCGCCGGCTTGTTTCACGACATCGGCAAGGCGGCGACGCATGAGGTCGAGGGTTCGCACGTCCAGATAGGCTACGACATCGCCAAGCGCTACAACGAGCCGTCCGAGGTCTTGAACGCCATCGTTTCTCACCATGAGGACGAGGAGGCGAATTGCATCGAATCCGTCCTGGTGAAGGCGGCCGATACCCTGTCCGCCGCCCGGCCGGGTGCGAGGCGCGAGATGGTGGAAAGCTACATCAAGCGCCTGGAGGCGCTGGAGAAGATCGCCGAATCGTTCAATGGCGTGGAGAAGTGCTTCGCCATTCAGGCGGGCCGGGAGATTCGCGTGTCGGTCCTGCCCGATGAGGTGACCGACTCGCAGGCCACCTTCCTGGCGCGCGACATCGCCAAGAGAATCGAGAGCGAACGCACCTATCCGGGTGAAATCCTCGTTACCGTCATTCGCGAAACCCGCCACGTAGCCACGGCGCGTTGAGGTTGCCTTGAGGCTGCTGTTCGTCGGAGACATCACGGGAAAAGTGGGCCGCCGGATGGCTTGCGCCCACCTCGGCCCGCTCAGGGAAAAGCACCGGGTGGACGTATGCGTCATCAACGGGGAGAACGCGGCCGGCGGCTTCGGGATCAACAACGCGCACGTCGACGAGTTGCTCGATGCGGGCGCGGACGTCATCACCTCGGGGAATCACATCTGGAACCGCAAGGAAACGGCCGATTTCATCTTGCGCGAACCCCGCTTGCTCAGGCCCGGGAACTACCCGCCCCGAACGCCGGGCAAGGGCTTCTTCGTCCTGGAGTCCGAAAAAGGGCGCCTCGCCGTCTTGAACCTCATGGGCCGCGTCTTCATGCCGCCCATCGAGTGTCCTTTCCGGGCAGCCGATGAACTCGTGAGGACAGTGGGCAGTGAGACCAACATGATCATGGTGGATTTTCACGCGGAGGCCACGAGCGAGAAGGTGGCGATGGGCTGGCATCTCGACGGTCGCGTGAGCGCCGTTTTCGGGACGCATACCCACATTCAAACGGCGGACGAGCGGGTGCTGCCCAAAGGCACGGCCTTTATTACGGACGTCGGCATGACGGGCCCCCGCGATTCCATCATCGGCATGAAGACGGAAATCGTTCTCGATAAATTTCTGTCCGGGCTTCCCCGCCGCTTCGAGGTGGCCGGAGGCGAGGGGCAGCTCAACGGCGCGCTCGTCGAGATAGCCCCGGATACCGGGAAGTCGCTTTCCATCGAACGCGTCCAGGTGCTCGAGGGATAGTACCGGGCGCACGTCTGCACAGGCATTTTCCCGATCCAGACTTCAGTGCCCGTTCCTGTGGGTGGACTTGTCGTAATCGGTGAGGGCGAATTTTGAAGGCTTGTCCTCTTTGAGAAATGCAAGCAATCGCTTCAGGCGCCATATGATGGAGCGGGAACCCAGGAAGGACTGTTTTTCCCGAAGCGGCAGCCTGAGAGCCTCGGCGACGGCGAAAGAGAGTTGAAAGGGGTTTTCCAGCAATTCCTCGGGCAGATTCAGGGGCGCCGGTTCGCTTTTTTCAAGAGCGTTCCATACCATTCGGCACAATTCCGTGGGGTCGTCCCCCTCCTCGTCATGAAAATCGCTCACCTCCCCCTCGAAATAGGGTCGGCTGTCATAGATGCGGAAGACCTCGAAGCGCTGCTCGCCCAGGGTCAGAATGTTCATCCTGCCGTCGGGCAATTTTTCGAGCACCTGGGTGACGCGGGCCACGCATCCAATCTTGTAGATACCGTTTTTCCCCACCAGAACGACCCCGAAGGGCGCATCTTCCTCGATGCACTCGCCGATCATGATCTTGTAGCGTTCCTCGAAAATATGCAGGGGCAGCCGCTGGCCCGGCAGGAGAACTACTTGGAGCGGAAACAGGGGCAGGCGATAGGTAGTCATGAAAAAATTGTAACTTGAATCGCCCGATTTTGAAATTCGCCGGAAATTCCCGGAGGCGGAATGCCCGTATTGTTCCGGCGCAGCGCATACCGCTCCCTGGAAGGGCCTCGAAATCCGCTCAAGCTGGCCTGATAGCGCGCGAATATGGTATTTTATTTTTCTTTGAGACAAGGGCGGCATTCGATTTTCTGTTTTTGTGGAGGTTTCCCGCGATGGTCGAGCCGAGCATCGCCACGGCCCAAAGGGCCTGGAGCGAACCTGCGGAGGAGGGGGGCATAGCCACCCTCTCGGGTATCGCTCTGCCGGCGTTTTTCGGCCCGGGCGAAGTCGACTCAAAAACCCTCGACGAGAAACCGGGAGCGCATCCCTACACGCGCGGCATCTACGAGAACATGTACCGGGGCAGGCTCTGGACGATGCGCCAATACGCCGGTTTCGGCAGCGCGCGGGAGAGCAACCACCGCTACCGCTATCTTCTCGATCACGGGCAGATGGGAATTTCCGTGGCGTTCGATCTGCCCACCCAGATTGGCTACGACCCGGATCATCCCCTGGTCTACGGCGAAGTCGGCCGCGTGGGGGTGTCCATCGCCTCCATCGAGGACATGGAGGTTCTGCTCGAAGACATCCCGCTGGACAAGATTTCCACGTCGATGACCATCAACGCCACCGCCCCCATTCTGCTGGCCCTCTACGTCGCGGTGGCCGAGGAGCGCGGCATTCCCTCCGAAGCGCTCCGTGGAACCGTCCAGAACGACATCTTGAAGGAATATATTTCGCGCGGCACCTACATTTATCCGCCCGAGGCGAGCCTGCGCCTCATTACCGACACCATGGAGTTCTGCAAGGACAGGGTCCCGAAGTGGAACGCCATATCGATCAGCGGCTACCACATCCGCGAGGCGGGCTCGACCGCCGTTCAGGAGGTCGCCTTCACGCTCGCGAACGCCATCACCTATGTGGAGGCCGCGGTGGCCGCAGGCCTGAACGTGGATGAGCTCGCTTCACAGATATCTTTTTTCTTCAACGTCCACAATCACTTTCTGGAGGAGATCGCAAAGTTCCGCGCCGCGCGCAGACTCTGGGCGCGGATGATGCGCGAGCGCTTCGGGGCGCGTTCAGAGAAGGCCTGCATGCTGCGGTTTCACTCCCAGACCGCCGGCAGCGCGCTGACGGCCCAGCAGCCGAAAAACAACGTCGTGCGCGTCGCGCTTCAGGCGATGGCCGCCGTGCTGGGGGGTACGCAGTCGCTTCACACGAATTCGATGGACGAGGCCCTCTCCCTGCCCACGGAGGATGCCGCGAGGCTCGCCCTCAGAACCCAGCAGATACTCGCCGAGGAATCGAACGTGCCGAACGTGGCGGACCCGTGCGGGGGAGCATACGCCATCGAGGCGCTGACGTCCGAAATTGCCTCCCGGGCGGAGGAGATCATTCAGGAGATCGACGATTCCGGCGGGATGCTCCACGCCATCGAAACGGGGTGGGTACAGCGCCAGATTCAGGAGAGCGCCTATGCCTACCAGCGCCTCGTCGATGAGGGGGACATGGT
>CAYTSP010000079.1:0-3194 GCA_964440505.1 uncultured Nitrospinaceae bacterium | reverse complement strand
ATTCGGTGGGGGGACCTTTTTCTGTGGCATGTCCCCCCACCAACTCGCCTGCGGGCTTCGCCCTTGCCTCGTTGACTCCCCCTCAAGGGGGGAGTGAAATTCAAAAGCGTGCGCGCAACTCAAAATCGCTTCCCTGACTTTTTCAACAACCCCCAATTCCCCCGCCTTCACCCGGAAGCGGGCGGTTTTCCGGGAAAAGCGGCGAACGCCTCGGCGACGGCGGCTTTCATCTCATCCCCCTGGGAGAAGGCCGTCGTCGCCATCGCTTGCGATTTCCACAGCGTTTCTTGGGAATTCACATCCAACAGGCGTATTTCCACCCTGGCTACGCACACCTCGACGTCCGTGCAGGTGCGGCCGCCTCCGGCAATCATCACCGCCTGCGCGCCCGAACGCTTGAGCGCCGCCAGATGACCCTCCGCGATTCCGCCTTCTGCGTTCCGCAAATCGTCGGCCTTGATTTTTTCGAGTTCCTTCGGCCAGCGATGAACCAGATACCCCTTGGCGGCGATGGCGTCGCGAATCAAAAAGGCGCCCTCCACCATCTCGATTTTCCTCACCTCGGGCGCCTTGAGCCCCGCCTGCGCGTAAACGTGCCGGAAAAGCCCCGTCCAGTCGCTCGGGTAGCGAAAAGGAGCGACGGCGACCCGCTCGAGCGCCCGTATTTCACCCGGCCTGGCGACGCTCCGTATCATCGACACCTCATAGGCGCAGCCCGCCACCGCGAGGAACGAAACCGCCGCCCACCAAAGCCTGAACCGCGATGCGAGCGCCACGCGTTTCAAGAGCCGATACTCCAGGCGATGTGCTCCATCCAGCCAAACAGCAGCGCATACGCATCCAGGCTTTCGCGCCAGATGGAGGCGCCGTATGAAGCCGCCATCCCCCACCCTCCCGCCGAGACGAGCGCAGCGCCGCCGATAAAGACGAGCCCGAAAAAGAAGATGAAGGCCCAGGAGAAAATCCGCCCGCCGCGCGCGATGTCGGGCTGCGACGCGCCCAGCGCACGGAGCGTCATGAGCACGTGCAGGCTCAGCGTGAGGCCGGCGAGAAACGCCGCCGCCCAGCGAATCTCCTCATATCCGAAAGCCCAGTCGAGCAGCGCTCCCAGAATCAACACCACTACCGTCGGGAGCGGGAAAAAATAAGGCGCGAGCGTGATGATTGGGTTCGTGCCGCTCAAGCCCACCTTCCCGCTCCCGCGGTTCACTTCGAACGAACGCACCTTCTCCCCCGTGAGCAGGGCGAAGGCCATATGCGTGAACTCGTGTACAAAAGCGTAGAGAAACTCCGGGGGCGAAAAGCGATGCCAGACGGCGTATGCAATGACGCCCGCGATGAAAGCCCAGCCCTCCGTCGCAGGCATATATGAACCACCGCCGCCTGTGAGAAAAGCGGACGGGAGGTTCTTGCCAAAAGAAAGCGCCGCCCCCCAGCAGGCGGGCAGCAGGGCGATGGCGACCATCCAGGCCAGGGGTCTCAGGAGAAACGATTTCATGAACTCACCCGTATCGGTCCTCGGGCGGCGAGGCGAACACCACGCAAGCATGGCCCATAACCCGCTCCCCGGCAAGGTTGGTTGTTGGAACACCCCCTTCTCGCCCGGTCAATTCCTCCTTCATCAGTCGGAATTGACCACCGTCGTCATTCCGGCGAAAGCCGGAATCCATTTGCGGGTGCGGGTGAATACCTGACGGCGTTTCATGCCCCGCCGATGCACTGGAACCTTGACGAAAGGAAAAAGGCGTAAAAATGGATTCCGGCTTTCGCCGGAATGACGGTGAATACTTTCGTTTGGAGGGGACAACAGCCACTTTGGGGAGATATTTTCAACAATCCCGACAAGTCGGACGATCGTAAATCCTATCCAGGCAGCGTGTTGACTGAAAGTTCGGAATGTCATATAGTTAACCAGATGGTTAATAATTGAGTCGTTTCATAACTCCTCATAACAGGAGCATTCCATGAGCGGAGCAGGAATCATATCCGGCTTACCGGGCGGAATCATCGATGCAAGAAACAACCTGGAGAGAAAACCGCCTCCCGCCGCGTCAATAGCGGACGAGGCATCCCCCTCCCACCCGGGCACGGGGGCGTGATGATGAACGCCAGGAAACTGATCCTGGGAACCGCCGCCTATACGATCTGCACGTTCTTTCTCGCCGTGGTCTGGCATGTGTTTCTTTTCAAGGAGAGATACGAATCGTTCGGCTACTTCGAGGGAGAGCCGGATTTTCTCCTCGGTTTGCTCTCTATCGTGCTTCAGGGGGTTCTGCTCTGCGCCCTGTTTCCGATGCTGAAGCCCGGGAGAAGCAGCTTTCTCCGAGGGTTCAAGTTCGCCCTCATCACCGGGGCCTTCTTCTGGACTTCCCACGTGCTCGCCTTCGTCGCCAAGCAGCAGGTGGCGGGAGCGTCGGCGTTTGTCTTAATGGAAACGCTCTATCTCGTGCTTCAATTCGGAGCCTTCGGCCTTTGCATCGGCTTCATCCACCGTGAAGAGAAATTCATCTGAAAAGCATGGAACCGGAAGCCGGGAGTTATATGGTGAATCGTTAAATCATTTCTCGCATTACTCAACGACAGGAGCTTCCCATGAACGGCGCGCAAATGATTGCCTTCACATTCGAGATGAGCGACGGACTCGTGAAACGGGCCCTGAAAGGCCTCACGGACGAGGACCTCATGAAGCGGCCCAGCGACCAGGACAACCCCATCGGCTGGCTGATGTGGCACAAGACGAGGGTCGAGGATTGCGCCATGGCGGCCGTCGCCGGAGAGGAGCAGGTCTGGATCGCCGGGAAATGGCACGAAAAATTCGACATGGCGCCCGAGCCCAAACAGATCGGTTTCGGGGATTCGCTCGAGCAGGTGATGAGTCTCAAAATCACGAAAAAAGACGTCATCGGCTACGCCAACGCCGTCCGGGAGCGCACGGTTGCCACCCTGGAGGCGCTTTCGGCGGAAGACCTCGAAAAGGAAATGACCGATATCGGGGGCAACACCGCCATAACCGGGGAGTACCTGGGCAGAGTAGCCAGCGACTATCACCAGCACTGCGGGCAGATCTGCTATCTCCGGGGATTCATCACCGGGTTCGGCTGGGCGTTCTAGATCGAAGCCGACCGGGAAAGGGTTGTTGAAAATGCTCCCTGAGAGGGTAAAGACAACCCCCTTGAAAGGGAAACCCCATAAAG
>CAYTSP010000078.1:0-3989 GCA_964440505.1 uncultured Nitrospinaceae bacterium | reverse complement strand
CTTTTTCTTCGCTTCGACTTTCTTGTTCTTCTCTCGAGGCTTTTCCTTTACAACCCGATTGATCGTTTTCTTCTTTACTGCTTGCCTGGGCACGAGCTTCTGATTCGGAATCGCTTCGGCCTCTATCTTTTTCCTTTCCGGCTTTTTATCCACCGGCGGCTTTGCCTTCGGTTGCACCTTTTCCTGAATCGCGGGCGGCGCGGCCTTGACCGAAGGCTTTGGTTTCGGCGCAAGACTCGCCGTCTCTGTCGGTTTGGGCGTTTCCGTTATCTCCGTAGTTGCTGGAGGCTTCTTTTCCTCTGATTTTTCCACCTTTTTCGGCTCAGGTGTTGGTGTTGCGACTGCCGGGGGTTTTGGACGCGCCGGCTGGAGGGCTGGAACCGGGGTCTTCGAATTTGGAACTGGCGCCAAAGGCGCTACCTGAGTGCCAACTGCAGCCCTGCGAGATGGAATCAAGTCTCTATCCTCGCGCCTCAAGCGCGGGATATTGCCGGGTTTGCCGGAACCACTTTCATTTCTATTGGCGTTCGATAAAAACCGACTTTGGGGGTTCAGGGGAAGTTTTTCCTCAGGTTTCTCGACGGACACGACTCGAAACTTGAGAGGTCGGCTTGTCTTGACAGGTTTGTTCCAAACGTATTCATGACTTGAGGCTGCGAATACGAACAGGTGCAACGATAGCGATATCAGGAATAAGGTAAAAGCAAGCTTTTTCGACTCATTTTTCGCCATATATCACTCTCTGCTTAATCTCTATCATCGCTTGAATGCGTGCGAGAAGGCAAATCAGCGGAATGAGTCGTCGAAAGCTCCCCATGCTCATTCTTATGAGACGAACTGCTTCTCTTCAAGACACCCACAAAGGAATCTCAACAAAAAAGGGGGCCTCCGAGAGGCCCCCTTCAAACTTCAAGACGACAACTTACATCATGCCGCCCATACCACCTGGAGGCATTCCGCCCGGAGGCATTCCAGCAGCCCCATTTTCCTCAGGCTTATCGCTGATCACGCACTCCGTCGTAAGCATCAAACCGGCCACGGAAGCAGCGTTCTGAAGGGCGGAGCGCACCACTTTGGTCGGGTCGATGATGCCCGCCTTGACCAAATCTTCATAATCGCCCGTCGCCGCGTTATAGCCGTTGTTTCCCTTCTGGCCTTTCACGTGCTGTACGACCAGAGAACCTTCCTCGCCCGCATTGTTCGCGATCTCACGCATCGGGGCTTCCAGCGTGCGGGACAGGATGTCGATGCCGACCAATTGATCGCCAACCACCTTGACATCACCCAGCGACTTCTGGGCGCGAACCAGGGCGACGCCGCCGCCGGCCACGACACCCTCTTCCACGGCCGCGCGCGTTGCGTTCAGGGCATCTTCGACACGCGCTTTCTTCTCTTTCATCTCGGCTTCGGTAGCTGCGCCCACGTTAATCACGGCAACGCCGCCGACCAGTTTCGCCAAACGCTCCTGGAGTTTCTCGCGATCGTAGTCGCTCGTCGTCTCTTCGATCTGGTTGCGAATCTGCTTGACGCGGCCTTCGATATCCTTGGCCTTGCCTTTTCCTTCGACGATGGTGCTGTTGTCCTTGTCGATGGTCACGCGCTTCGCTTGTCCGAGATCGTCCACGGATACGTTCTCGAGCTTGATCCCCAAATCTTCGCTCAGCATTTTACCGCCGGTCAGAATGGCCATGTCTTCGAGCATCGCTTTGCGGCGATCACCGAATCCAGGAGCCTTGACCGCCGAGCAGTTGAGCGTGCCGCGCAGTTTGTTCACCACCAGCGTCGCGAGCGCCTCACCTTCGATGTCTTCGGCGACGATGAGGAGCGGGCGGCCCATTTTCGCAATTTTCTCGAGCAGCGGCAGCAGATCCCGCATGTTGGAGATTTTCTTCTCGTGGAAGAGGATATACGGATCCTCCAGAACGGCTTCCATGCGGTCCGGATTCGTCACGAAGTAAGGACTGAGATATCCCCTGTCGAACTGCATGCCCTCGACGATGTCGAGCGAGGTTTCCATGGATTTGGCTTCCTCGACGGTGATGACGCCGTCTTTACCGACTTTATCCATCGCCTCGGCGATGAGATCCCCGATGGTGGGATCGTTGTTGGCCGAGATGGTGCCGACCTGCGCAATCTCTTTCTTGTCGCGAACGGGCTTGGAAAGTTTCTGCAACTGCCTGACGATCTGATCGACGCCGGCGTCGATTCCGCGTTTCAGGTCGATGGGGTTGGCGCCGGCCGTTACGTTGCGCAGGCCTTCCTTGAACAGAGACTGGGCCAGTACGGTCGCCGTCGTGGTGCCGTCTCCCGCCACGTCCGAAGTCTTGCTCGCCACCTCGTTGACCACCTGGGCGCCCATATTCTCGAACTGATCTTCAAGTTCTATTTCCTTGGCCACCGTCACGCCGTCCTTCGTGGAGGCAGGGGAGCCGAATTTCTTGTCGATCAAGACGTTGCGGCCACGGGGTCCGAGCGTCACCTTGACGGCATCGGCCAACTGGTCCACGCCACGCTTGATTTTCGAGCGGGCTTCTTCATCAAAGATAATGATTTTCGCCATTTTCGTAATACTCCTTATTTGTTGGACAATCGGCTAGTTGATGACCGCCAGCACATCATCTTCGCGCATGATCAGAAACTCTTCGCCCTCGGACTTCACCTCGGTGCCGGCATACTTGGCGAAAAGAATTTTGTCGCCCTCGCTCACCTCGGGCGCCTGTCTTTTCCCGTCATCGGTCACTTTGCCGGGGCCTACGGCGACCACTTCCCCCTCCTGGGGCTTCTCTTTCGCGGAATCAGGAATGATGATCCCGCCGATCTGTTCCTCTTCCTCATCCAGACGTTTCACCAAAATGCGATCCTGAAGAGGCTGTATCCTGGTTTTGGTCTTTGCCATCACTTCCTCCTTATCAGTTGAAAAATGCAGCTATTTCATCCATACACCTTGACCGATAGAGCCATGTTCCGGGCGAAACTCTACCCGAATCCTCGACTCCTTGTTTATGCGCGAATGTATATATGGAAAATGAGAACGTTTGTCAAGCGTTATTAGCACTCAAGTCATCCGGCTGCTAACAATTGGGCTTTTTCATTCAAATATCTGATTCTTTTTGATTTAGCATTGCACCAAAAACCGATAGAAATTCCGGTTCGAGAAGATTTCTGAAATTTCCATAAAACTCCACCCATCGCGCCATCAGGTGACGAACGCCGCGCCATAGGCTATCTTCACATCGAATCGTGCATCCACGTTTCTCCTCGCCATGGAGAACCTCAAATACGCAACGCGAAAGGAGTTCATCGAAATGCCGTACAAGAACCTGTTGATCGAAAAATCCCAAGGAATGGCGCTCATCACCATCAACCGCCCCGAGAAGCGTAACGCGCTCGACCCCCAGACGTGGCGCGAAGTGGGTATCGTGGTGGAAGAACTCGAAGCGGACGACGAGGTGCAGGTCATCATCTTCACGGGCGCTGGCGAGAAGTGCTTCGCCGCGGGTTCGGATATCGCCCAGATCAAGGAGCGAAGCCTCATCGACGGGCTGGCGGCCCCCTCGCAGCGCGCCCTCATGCGGCTCGAGGTGATCGAGAAGCCCGTCATCGCCGCGGTCAACGGCTTCGCTCTCGGCGGAGGCTGTGAACTTTCAATGGCTTGCGACGTCCGCATCGCGAGCGAAACCGCCAGGTTCGGGCAACCCGAGGTCAATCTCGGCATCATGCCCGGCGCCGGCGGAACCCAGAGGCTCGCATCCCTGGTGGGCGTCGGCAAAGCGAAGGAACTCATCCTGACGGGCGATATCATCGACGCGCGCGAGGCCCACCGCATCGGGCTGGTGAATCAGGTCGTCCCGGGCGGAGAATTGCTGGAAGCTGCGCGAAAATGCGCGAAAAAGATGATGAGCAAGGGCCCGCTGGCGGTGAGAATCGCCAAAATCGCCATCAACACCGGCCTCAAGTTCGGCCCCGAGGCGGGCATGGTGGCCGAGCGC
>CAYTSP010000077.1:0-8073 GCA_964440505.1 uncultured Nitrospinaceae bacterium | reverse complement strand
CCCCTACCCCCCCTTGACAGGGGGGTAAAGGCAAAAAGCCCCGGACAAGGAGGCAGGAAAAAGCAAAACCCCTCTACCCGGAAGACGAAAAAAGTCCCCTCGGCAAACGGGCAAAAGCAAAGCCCCTGCGTACCCGTCGGGGCGGCGTTGCCTTTTTATACCCCCCTGCCAAGGGGGGGTAGGGGGGGTTGGTTTTCAAGCCGAGAGGGACCCCTTTACTCCCTAAACAGGAGGTTTTTTTAACAACCCCTCCCCGGCCGGATCGACCTCTTTTATCGCGGCTTTTCCAATACCCCCCCCTACGGCGCGACGACGGTGCTCCTGAGCACGCCGATGTTCTCGATCTCGCACTCCACCACGTCGCCCACGCTCAGAAGCCCCGGCGGGTCCATGGCGAAGCCCACGCCCTCGGGCGTTCCGGTGGCGATCATGTCGCCGGGCACGAGCGTGAAGCTCTCGGACAGCACCGAGACGACGGTGGCGATGTCGAAGATCATGTCGTTCGTGTTCGAGTTCTGCCGCGTCTGGCCGTTCACGCGCGTGATGACGGCCAGGTTGTTTCCGTCGCCCGCCTCGTCCTTCGTGACGATCCAGGGGCCCAGGGGACCGAAGCTGTCGAGCGCCTTGCCCTTGAACCACTGGTTGTGGGCGCGCTGCACGTCGCGGGCCGAGACCTCGTTCATGATGGTGTAGCCGTATACGTGGTCCATGGCCTCATCCAGCGGGATGTTGATGCCCTCCTTGCCGATCACGATGACGAGTTCGCACTCATAGTCGAGTTCGTTCACGTTCCCGTGCATGATGATCTCCCCGTCGGGCCTGTTGTGCGAACCCGGCCACTTGCAGAAGAACACCGGAATCTCGGGATAGACGCCCACCGGGCGCCCGTATTTGCGTGCGCCCTCGTCTGCGTGTTTCTTGTAGTTGAGTCCCACGGCGATGACGGGCCGCGCGAGTTCCGCCACCGGCGCGAGCATTTTGATGGATTCGAACGCCACCGGCCGGCCGCTGGTCTCGGGCGTTCCGCCCCGGGCGATGACTTCCGCCGCGTCGCCCGTCTCGGGGACGACGTCTTCCACGCCGTTTTCCGTCAATACGGCGACGCGCGGTCCCGTATCCGATTCATAGGTCAAAAGTTTCATTTTTTCTCCCCGTTATCACGAAAAGTGCGAATGGAAATTGGAGTTTGAGCGGGAAACTCAACCCGCGAGTTCACGAATCATGTCCGCCTGGGCCTTGGCGCCTGCGCTCATGAAGTTGAGGTCGCTGCCCGAGAGGATGAAGCGCATCCCCTCCTTGATTCTGCGCTCTATCATCCGGGGATCGTAGGAGCCGCCCATGCCGGCTATCTTGCCGTGTTTCTGACACGCGGCGTTCACCTGGTCATACACCTTGTTGACGCGGGGGTCGTCGTGCTTGCCGACGATTCCCATCCCCAGGCTCAGGTCGTTCGTGCCGATGAGAAGCACGTCGATTCCATCCACGGCGGCGATGGCGTCCGCCTCATCGCCTGCTTCGGGCGTCTCGATCATGGCGACGAGTAGCGTCTCGTCGTTGATGCCGCTCAGAAGCGCCACCGGGTCCATGGCCTCGAAGCGGCCGTGGGCCAGCCCCCCGCCCGCGCTGCGCCCGCCCTGGGGCGGGAACTTGCATATTTTCACGAATTCCTCGGCTTCCTGCGCGTTGTTCACGTGCGGCAAAACGATGCCCTGCGCGCCTGAGTCCAGAATGCGCGTGCTCAGGTGCGGGTCGAGCGACGCCACGCGAACGAGCGGGGTGATGCCCTGCGTCAGGGCGGCGATGGATATCTGCTGCGCGGTTTCGAGGTCGAAGGGTCCGTGCTCGAGATCGATGAAGAGCCAGTCGAAGCCCGCCGCCTTCATGGCGAGGCCGACCTCCACCGTTCGCGCCATGCGCACGCCCGCGCCGAGGGTGACCTCGCCGGCGTAGGATTTCCGTTTCGTCTCGTTCGTGATGATGGGCAAGGCGATGACCTCCATGTGGTGAAGAGCAGATGATTTTTCCGGAATCGGCGAATATGGATTCTTGCCCTCATGGAATACTCCACTTGGGCTGTCTCGGCAAGGGCGGCGGGGAGATGGGGCGTGAGAAAGCGGGCAAACAGGTCACGGCCTTCACGGACAATCAGCGTCAAATCGCTTTTATCTTCAGCCCTGCAAAGATGCGGAGAAAGGGGCGCATCCACGCGCCACGGAAACCTTGGAGCCGAGAAGCACGGCCCGTTCGTGAGGTGCTTGTTCCTGGCTGGATACGAAGCGGTTCGCTGGGCGGGACAATCGATCTTGACTGCGATGGCGACGCTGGTCGCCGGTCATGGTTTCCCCGTGATTTCTTGTCTTTTCGCCTGCGGCCTCATACGCTTGTTTGCGCGAAACGGGGGATGACTTCGCGCGCGAGGGTCTCGATGATTTCGTATCGTTCCTCAAGCAGGAACGGCATGGCCACGATCACCTTCTCCACGCCCATTTCGTTCAGGATTTCGAAGCGGGCGACGACGTCATTCGGCGTGCCGACGACGGCGAATCGATCGACCATGTAATCGGTGATGAGGCTTGCGTTTTTCGTCTTATGGCCCACATCGCTCTCATCGTAGTTCTCGCGAAAGGCCCGCACGCCCGGAAGGTGCTCTTCCGGAACCGCATGGAAGCCCATGCGAAAATTATGATTGGCCCGGTTGCACAGGCGCGCCCGAATCGCCCGGCGAACCGCGGCGCGGTCTTCGCCGACGCTGACGATGAAATCGAACCAGATCGGCGCACGGCCGGGTTCGCGGCCTGCGCGCGTCTCACCCTCCGCGATGCAGCCCCGCGCCCACTCGATGACTTCAGGCGTCGCGCCGGCCCCGAGAATGACCTCATCGCCCAGCTCCCCGGCGAGGGCCAGCATCTTCGGCCCGTCGGCGGCGAGGCAAATCGACACATGCGGCTTCCGCCAGTTGGAGCGCATTTGCGCCTCTTCGTAGGTTACGGTCTCGCCGTTGAGCAACCCCCGAATCACGGAAAGGTATTCCCGCATTTCCGCCAGCCGGGCGGCGCGCTTGCCGAGCAGGTATACCGCCGTATCGCCCGAGCCGATGCCGAGAAAGGTGCGCCGCGGGGCAATCGCGTCGTCGATCGAGCCGAACGCATTCGCGACGACTGCTGGATGCCGGATGAAGGGGACGGTAACGCCGGTTCCAATCCCGGCGCGCTCGGTCGTTCCGGCGGCAAGCGCCATGACGACGAAGGGGTCGCGCAGGTGAAAATGCGACAGGGAAACGGTGTCGGAGAACAGCAGCGGATCGAAGCCCAGATCTTCTGCGCGTTTCACGAATTTCAGATATTCCGGGACAGGCGTGAATTCGTTCTGGGGTCCGATACGGAGGCCGATCTGCATAGTAGTATTTCCTCGCTTCTTGAGTTCGGTAAGAGGGTGAGGTCGGAGCGTTGATGTTTTCGAGCCTTATCCTGCCTCGTCATGTTCCGTCAAGTCGATGGCGGGGTTGAATCGATCCGGTGACGAACCTGTCCCGCACGACTCGCCAAACGCCATGACTTTCTCAGGCGAACGGCGTATTCTCGTTTGCATTGGTGAACTTGTTATCGGGAGACTTTTGATGATTCGCTCCATCCGCTTGCAGCACATGGGGATAAAGGTGCGCGATCTGGATCGCGCCGTTAAATTCTATTCGGAAGTCCTGGGCTTCAAGCTGCGCTCGCGCCACGAGGCGGGCAGCCACCCTGCGGCGCCGTTCGGCTCGGCGTTCATGTACCTGGACGAATACCACCACCAGCTGGCGATATTCAGCGTGCCCGAGGACTGGGTGGAAGAGGAGGGCGGGGACACCGTGCCGCGCCGCGATGTGGGGCTGCACCACCTGGCGTTCGAGGTGGCGGATCAGGGGGCGTTCGACGACGCGGTGGCCTACATTCGCTCGCGCCCCGACATCGAGGTCGTCTGGGGCCCCTTGCGCCTCGATGCGAGCAACGGCCTTTGGGGCGGGCACGAGGGCATCTATTTTCTCGACCCGGACGGCAACCGCATCGAGGTGTTCCACGATTCGGACATGTTCCCCGGCAGCCGGCCCGCCTGGCGGGACGCACGGGAAGGTGAATGCTGATCGACGGGCCGAGCCTGCTCGCCCTGGCGGCGGTTCTCGGCGCGATCGTCTACTATGTTTTCTTTCGAAACGTGTGGCTCGCTCGCCGCATGAAGCCGCTGGTCGAACTACTGGATGCGGGCACGGCCCGGCTCGAAGGCGGCCGCCTGAGCGGCGAGTATTCGGGCAGGCGCGTTTGGTTCGAGTATCGCGCGCAAACCCGTGGCGGCCCCGCCGCGATGCGGATAGGCGTCGCCTGCGCGGCGTATTTTTCGTTCAGAATCCACAAGAAAGTGGAAAGCCTCCTGCCGACCGAGCGCGCTTATCTGGAGAATCTCGAAGGGAGTGCAAAGCTTCAAAGTGTGAAATCGGGCGATCCGCTCTGGGATTCGGAACTCGCCCTGGCGGCGGACAGCGAAGCCTCGTTCCGCCGGTGGGTCAACCGGCCCGACGTCCACGAAACTGTAGGCGTGCTCGTGTTGCGTCCCCTCACGACGATCGTGCTTTGCGATAGGGGCGCGCTGTGGGCCGTCTACCCGGGGGCTTCCGCCGAGGCCGTCTTCCAGAGCCGTTTCGCCAGAGAGGCGTTGGATGAACTGGCGGCGCTCGGCGAAACGCTGTCCTGAGAGGTTTCTGGCGCACATGAGGTCAAGAGCGCACGACTCCGGCGCGCCCATCGACCGAATGAGAAAAACTATTTTTTAAGCGGCGGGAGCCGCAAGAGGATGAGGTCGAATTTCTTCTCGATTTTCTGGTCCAGCAGGCCGATTTGCCTGTCTATCTTCTGATCCAGCATCGTTATTTTCCTGTCGATTTTCTCATTCAGCCGGGTTATTTTCGTGTCGATTTTCTCATCGAGAAGACTTATGTTTTCTCTCAATTCATCGAAATACAAGATCATCCGCTTCTCGATACCGGCGATGGATTTGTTCGTGTTCCCGTCCGCCGCGTCGAGCCTCTCGACTTGTGCGTCGAGGCGCGCCTTGACGGGCGTGACCTGGGCGCTGACCATGAATACCGTGAATTGATAGATGCCGCCCGCCACCGCGGCCATGAACAGCCCGAACGTCCATACGCCGACGTTGGTTTTGAAATGGTCGAAGATTTTTTGCATGGTTCCCCCCGCCTCCGGTGAGTGAGAAAGAGTACGGGTCCTCTGCGAGGAGATTAGCGTTTCTGGACCGGCAAGTCAAAAACGCGCGAAAAACCACTTTTCTCCCTTTCCCCTGTTACAGGGAATTTCCCGTAGCAGGAGTTGTTGAAAAAATCCCTCAAGGAGAAAATTGCTGTTGCGCATTCGCCGCTCGCGTTTCCCGTTCGGGAAACGGGCCGGATCCCGCGCCCGTTGATCGGTCCAAGCGATACCACGCGGCCGGAAAGGCGATCCGGCGGATGTTTCAGCGCTTTTTCAGAATGTTGCGAATTCTTGCCCGAACCGACGCGGCTTCCGATTCGCCGGCCCGGGCGAGCATGCCGTCCACCTTTTCGCGGTATCGCGGGAAGCGCAGCGACAACTCGCTGAATCCGTTATAGGCCCACGCCCTTACGAACTTGTTCTCGCTTTTGACGCAGCCATCCAGAAACTTTTCGAGATCGGCGCCATCCTCCTCGAGAATGTTCAGATGGGGAAGGCATTGGAGGATATGAAGTTTGCTTTCCCAGTGCTCCTGAACGGAAAGTCCGTCAAGGATCGCGCGGCAATCGCCGTCGGCTAGGCAATTACCCGCCTCGAGGTGTTTTTTCAGCAGCCAGGTCGCCGCCCGTTGCAGGTTGACGTCTGCAATTTGCGCCAGGATCGTCGCAACGAAATCCTCTTCGGCGCAATGGCGCTCATATGTCGCCTGCAATGCAGCGGCGGACTTGCCGTCCCATGAACCAATCTCTTCGGATAAAGTCGTGGTCATATCCGGTTCCTGCGATGTCGGGCGGTCGCATGGCGGCCCGTAACGGATCAACTGCACACTCGACAGCCTCTCGGCGGAGTCGACTTCGTTGAGTTTCAATTCTGCGGGCCGCCATTGTATGACCTTCGCCACACCCCCGCCAGCCGCGCCGTCATATCCGGCGAAAATCTTCCCTTGACGGGGCTGTTGAAAAAGGCCTGGTTTTGTGATCGGATGCAGGTATACCCACTCGCCCGAGAGGGGAAGTCTCCGAGATGTTGGGACGCAAGAATCGCGAGTATACGGACTTGTTCGTTGCGGGTTCTTTGGGGCAGTTGATTCCCAAGGATCACGCCCTGGTCCGCGTGCACCGCGGTCTGGACAATGTGAAGATACAGTCCTACCTGACGGCGGCTGCGATCAACCTCAAGCGGCTCGCCGCCGCTGTAGTTTGTCCGATTATGCGCCCTCTGGATGGCCTGCTTCGCCTGGAATCGCTGTCTGAAGGCCCATGATGCCCACAGACGGCAAAACGGCCTCGGGGGAACCCAAGCCGCCTGAACCTGAATCGAACCGTTCCGAACCCCGGTTCTTCAACAGCCCCTGCGTGACATGAAGCCCTGACTTTCGTGTGCAGGCGCCAAAGGGTTAAGAAGCCCTGGGCGATGAGGCGCACTCCCGCCTTTCTTACTTCCGCGCATCTGTACTAGAATCGCCGCAATTCGATACCGAAACCCGATGGGAGTTTCTAATATGCGGAACAATCACGAACGCCCGGCGCCTCGCTTCGACTGGTTCATCCCGATAGACGGCGACGGTGCGCACATCGGCACGCTGCGGGCCGAGCGCCCGCCCACGTATGAATACCTGAGCGAGGTGGTCAAGGCGGCGGAGGAGAACGATTTCTACTCCATGCTCATTCCCACGCGCTTCGCCAACGGGCTTTTCGACCAGGGAGCGCCCCTGGCGGAGACATGGACGATGGTGACGGCGCTCGCCGCGCGAAGCGAGAAAATCCGCTTCCTCATCGCCGTGCGCCCGGGGTTCGTGAACCCCGGCCTGTTCGCCCAGATGGCGGCCACGCTCAGTCAGATAACGGGCGGGCGCGTGGACTTGAACGTCGTGCCCGGCGGCATCAAGGGCGAGTTCGAGAAGATGGGCGAGCGGATCGACCACGACACGCGCTACGAACGCGCGGAAGAATTCATCGCCGCCATCCGCAAGCTCTGGGAGCGGCCCGAGCCGGTCAGTTTCGACGGGAAATTCGTGAAGCTGAATGACGTGCACTGCTCGCCCGGCCCGGCGGGAGAGACGCCCAAATTCTATTTAGGCGGCGCATCGCCCGCCGCTCTCAAGCTCGCGGGAACGCAGTCGGACGTCTATCTCGGCTGGATAGGGCCGGTGGAGGAGACACGAAAGCACCTGGAGCGCGCGCGGGCCTCTTTCGCCGAAGCGGGGCGCGCGCCCGTCTTCGGGGTGCGCTCCCATCTGGTGATGCGCGACACCGAGGCGGAAGCGTGGCAGGAGACGCATGAACTGCTCAGCCGCGCGGACGATTCCGTGAAGGCGCAGCGCGGCGCGCTGGTGGCCGGCACCAGCATGGTGGGCGCCGCCGCCCAGGCGCGCGCGTTCGATGATTTCCGGGTCGGGCCGCATCTTTGGAACGGCATCTCCCAGGTGCGGGTGAACTGCGGCTCGGCGCTCGTGGGAACGCCCGGGCAAATCGCAGAGGAACTTCTCGGCTACTGGCGGCTGGGCATCGACGAGTTCATCCTCTCGGGCTATCCCCACGTGGAGGAATGCCACCGCGCCGCGCGCGACCTGATCCCCCGAATCAAGGAGATGATAGAGCGCGAACGCGCCGCGGCGTGAGGACTCTCGTGTTGACGGCGGCATTTTCCGAGACGATGGGGCACTCAGGCTCAGCGAGGAGATTCGATTTACGTGAAATTTTGCAGGGGACGCGGATCTGCGTCCCTCCCGGGTGGCCGACCTCCTGCGCTCGTGACGCATATATGGGGTGTTGAAAAAGTCTGTATGGAGAGCCTGCAAGTAGATGGTTTGTAGGGACAGGCCCCCGTGCCTGTCCGA
>CAYTSP010000076.1:0-3034 GCA_964440505.1 uncultured Nitrospinaceae bacterium | reverse complement strand
TCGCCCACGCCCTTCGCGCCCAGCGGGTTCACGTCCGTCGGCGTGGTGGTGTGCAGAAGCTCGAAACGCGGCAGGCGGTTCGCCTTGGGCAAGGCGTAGTGCATGAACGACGCGTTCAGCGGCTGCCCGCCCTCGCCGTAAATCATCTCCTCTTCCAGCGCCTGTCCCATCCCCTGGGCAATGCCGCCGTGGATCTGCCCGTGCACGAGCAGCGGGTTGATCATGTTGCCCACGTCGTCCACCGCCACGTAGCGGAGAATTTCCACATCGCCCGTCTCAGGGTCTACCTCGGCCAGGACGATGTGCGTCCCGAAGGGGAAGGTGAAGTTGCTCGGCTCGAAGAAGTGCGTCTCCTCGAGGCCCGGCTCGGTGTCTTCGGGAAGCGCGATGGCGCTGTAAGCCATCATCGCGACATCGGCGAAGCCGGCCGATTTCTCGGGCGCGCTCCTGACGAAGACCTTGCCGTCTTCGAATTCGATGTCGTTCGCGTCCGCCTCGAATTCCATCGCCGCGAACTTGGCCATCTTGGCGCGCACCTTGTCGCGCGCGTAGACGACCGCCGAGCCGCCCACCACGGTGCCCCGGCTGCCGAACGTGCCCACGCCGTAGGGGACCACGTCGGTGTCGCCGTGGACGACGGTCACGTCGTTCGCGTCGATGCCGAGGCCGTCCGCCACGATCTGGGCGAAGGACGTCTGCTGGCCCTGTCCGTGGGGCGATGCGCCCGAGAACACGGTGGCCTTGCCGGAGGGCTCCACGCGAACGCGCGCGCTCTCCCAGCCCTGGCCGCCAAGCGCGGCGGAGGGGCCCATGCCGCAAATCTCGACGTAGGTGGAAAAGCCGATTCCCAGATACCTGCCGTCTTTTCTGGCCTCTTCCTGCTGGGCGCGCATGGCGGGGTAGTCCGCCGCCTCCAAAGCGCGGTCGAGCGCCAGGTGGTAGTCCCCGCTGTCGTAGCTGAGGCCGGCCGAAGTGCTGAAGGGGAATTCGGACTTGTCCGGGAAATTCTTGCGCCTGATCTCCACGGGGTCCATGCCCAGTTCAACCGCCGCGATGTCCATCATGCGTTCCAGGATATAGGTCGCCTCGGGGCGGCCCGCGCCGCGGTAGGCGTCGGTCGCCACCTTGTTGGTGAACACGCCGGTGGCGTTCATCTCCATGTTCGCGATCTTGTAGGGGCCGGGGAGCATGAGGCCCGTGAGCGTGAAGATGGCCACGGTGAGGAGCTGGTAGTAGGCCCCGCAGTCGGCCAGCACGTTGTAGCGGAACGCGGTGATGGTGCCGTCGTTCTTGAGCCCCATCTCGATCTCGCCCACCTGGCCGCGCCCGTGGATGGTGGTCATGAAGTTCTCAGACCTGCTCTCCACCCACTTGATCGGCACGCCGAGTTCGCGCGTGACGAAGGCGGCGAGCGCCTCCTCGCGGTAGATGTTGAGCTTGCTGCCGAAGCCGCCGCCCACTTCCGGCGCGATGACGCGCATGCGGTTCTCCGGCATCCCGATCTGGCCCGCCACCAGCGTGCGCACCTTGTGCGGCACCTGCGTGGAAGTCCATAGCGTCATCTTGTCCTCGCCGGGGAGGTAGTGCGCCAGGACGCCCCGGGGCTCCAGGGCCAGCGGGGCGACGCGGGCGTTGGTCATCTTCTCCTTGACGATGACGTCGGCTTCCTTGAGGCCGGCCTCCACGTCGCCGCCTGCGATCGCCCAAGTGAACGCCTGGTTGCTCTCATAGTCGTCGTGCACCTTGGGCGAGCCGGGTTCGAGAGCGGCTTCCAGGTCCACCACGGCGTCGAGCGGCTCATAGTCGATTTCCACGAGTTCGGCCGCGTCGCGCGCGCCGTAGCGCGTCTCGGCGATCACCGCGACGACGGGTTCGCCCGCGAAGAGAACCTGCTTATCGGCCAGAATCGGCTGCACGGGCACCTTGGCGTCGGGTACGAGGCCGCCCACGGGGACGGGGCCGATGCCCTTCGTCTCCTCGTGCGTGTAGACGGCGACGACGCCGTCGGCCGCGGCCGCCTTCGAGACGTCGACCGAGCGTATGTTGGCTTTGCCGTACGGGCTTCTCACACACGCCATGTGCAGGGTGCCGGGGGGATTGAAATCGTCCACGTAGTGGGCGAGGCCCTGGATGAGACGCGGGTCGTCTCGTCTTTTGATGGGCGCGCCGATGAATTTGGGTGCTTGCGCCATCGCTTAGTCCCTCATCTGAGCCGCCGCCGCGGAAATGGCGTCGACGATGTTTTGATAACCCGTGCAGCGGCATATGTTGCCTTCGATGCCGTGCCTGATTTCCTCGTCCGTCGGATCGGAGTTCGAAGCAATGAGCTGGTTCGCCGTCAGGATCATGCCCGGCGTGCAGAAGCCGCACTGCAGGCCGTGCTTCTCCCAGAACTGCTCCTGGAGCGGGTGGAGTTGATCCCCGTCGGCCAGCCCCTCAATGGTCGTGACCTCGCAGCCTTGCGCCTGCGCGGCGAGCACGGTGCAGCTTTTCACCGCCTTTCCGTCGACCAGGACGGTGCATGCGCCGCAAATCGAGGTTTCGCACGCGACGTGCGTGCCCGTCAGGCCGGCGTCGTCGCGCAACAGATGAACGAGGAGTGTTCTGGGCTCCACGTCGAACGTCCGGCTCTCGCCGTTGATGCTGATGTTGATTTCCAAGGTCTTCGGGCCCCCCACGCATAAAAAAAGTTTGAAGCGCATCCCCGATATGGAGAGTCTTCCGCCTCACCGAAGAATGGCGTTCCTCCATGAAATGATCGAGTGATGCCATTATTGATGATGCGGCGAGGCCCTGTCAAGACGGTAATTCCGGGCGGGATGAACCGGGGCGTTTCGAGCCGCGCGCGGAAGCGGGCCCGGCGGGGCTGTTGAAAAAGTCGCCCCGCTCGTCATTCCCTGGCCCTGAAAACCAACCCCCCCTCCCCCCCCGTGTCAGGGGGGTATAAAAAGGCGACACCGCCCCGACGGGTACAGGGGCTTTGCTTTTGCCCGTTTGCCGGGGGGTTTTTTTCGTCTCCCGGGTAGAGGGGGTT
>CAYTSP010000075.1:0-3353 GCA_964440505.1 uncultured Nitrospinaceae bacterium | reverse complement strand
GTCAGGAGGCTTTCCAACAACCCCTTGCCAATGCGGCTCCTTACTTCGCCATCATGGCCGATTCGGGCAGTTTGATTCCCTTTTCCTTGTAATAGCGAATCGCGCCCGGGTGCACGGGGATGTTCGCCTTCGTCATCTTGTTGATATCCAGGGCCTCCCAGGACCTGTGGGCGAGCACCAGATCCTTCTTGTTCGCAAAGGTCGCCTTCACCACCTCGTAGACGAGGTCGTTCGGCAGGTGGGCGCCCGCGCCGAGCCAGTTCGTCTGCCCGATGGTCTTGACGGGCTTCGGGTTCCCCTTGTACATGCCGCCGACGATCGCTGTCTTCACGTAGAAGGGATATTTCGCCAGCATCATCTCCGCCCACTTCCCGTGTCCGAGACCGAACACGCGGAAAGGAAGCTGGGAGGTGATGGAGGCGACGGCGGGATGAGGCGGCGCGCCTATCGTGGCGGCGACGTCCAGAATGCCGTCCTGCATCATCCGGTTCGCCTGGCCGTGGCCCACGTTGGTCACCTGGCTGGGCTTGAGGCCGACCACCTTCATGAGGTTGCGCCCGAAGCGGTCCACGCCGCTTCCCGGGCGGCTGATGTTGAGGCGTCTTCCCTGGATGTCCTCGGCCTTCATGATGGGGCTTTTCGCGGGCGTCCAGAACTGCACGCCCGAGCTGTCCACCGGCGACATGATGCGGAGGTTCTTGTAGCGTTTGCCCTTGGCGAACCCTCTGCCGTGATAGGCGGCGTCGGAGATGCTCGAACTCGTGCCGAAGCCGAAGTCCTGCCTGCCTTGGCTGATGAGCCTGGCGTTCACCGTAGCGCCTGCGGTGGATTCCACCGAGGAGTTGAGCTTCAGGACCTTGTTCAGCACGCTGGACCAGCCCAGCGCCTGGAACTGGATCGTTCCCTGAAGCGGCCCGCCGCCGATGGTGATGCGTTTGGGCCAGTCTTTTCTCGCCCCCTCGGCGGGCGCGGACAGCCAGACCCCGAGGGTGAAGGCGGCGATGATCGCAAAAGCCATGGGTCTAATCTGCTTGCCGGTGAGTTTCATGGTCTTTCTCCTCTGATTGAGATGTACAGACTGTAACGTTCACGCGGTTATCCACGATTATGGATTCTCCTCAAGAACATCCTCTTTTCGCTTCTCGTTACGAGTTTTCTGGAACCAGGCGAGGAGGTCGCCCCCCAGCCCCAGGCCGAGTACGGCGAGGCCGATCAAATCCGTCAGGCCGCCGGTGAGGATCAGCAGCAGGGCCGCCACCCCCAGAACCGCCCTGCGCCACAGGGAGATTCCCTGATCGATGACGCACCTCGCCAGCGCATAGACGCCGAAAAGCGCCGTGCCGACCGCCAGCCCGATCCCTCCCCAGGAGCCCTGCATCAGGAGGGAATCCCCGTAGACGAACAGGAACGGGACGATGTAGGCGGCGATCCCGAGCCGCACCGCCATGAAGCCGACCTGCATGGGATGGGCGCCCGCGAGCGCGCCCGCGGCGAAGGCCGAAGCCGCGACGGGCGGCGTCATGGTGGCGAGCACGGCGTAGTAGAAAATGAACATGTGGGCGCTCAGGAGCGGAAACCCCAGTTTCACGAGCGCGGGGCCTGCCGCCGCCGCGGCGACGAGGTAGGCGGCGACCGTGGGCACGCCCATCCCCAGGACGATGGAGACCAGCATGACGGCGAGGAGTCCCAGCATTTTGCTGTCGCCCACGTAGGAGAGCAGCAGGTCCGTGACCTTGAGCCCCAGCCCCGTGAGCGACAGGACGCCCACGACCACGCCCGCCAGGGCGCTGGGCGTTGCGACGTGGATGGCGCCTTCCATCGTCCGGTAGAGCGCCTCGGCCACCCTTTTCGCCCCCATGCGCGTTTCCTGCCGGAACCAGCTTGCGACTACCGCCGCTCCGATGGCGTAAAAGGCCGATTTCATCGGCGAGACCCGCACGTAGACCAGGAAATAGATGAGGACGAATATGGGCAGAAGCAGGTGGCCGTTCAAGCGCAGGACGTCCCACAAGCGGGGGAGTTCGCTCCTGGGCAGACCGCTCAATCCTAAATTTTTGGCTTCGACGCCGATCATGAAATAGACCGCAACGTAGAACAGAATGGCCGGAATGAGGCCCGCCGCGGCGATTTTGAGATAGGGAATGCCGGTGACCTCGGCCATCACGAACGCCGTGACGCCCATGACGGGAGGCATGAGCTGCCCGCCGGTGGAGGCGACGGTCTCGACGGCGCCCGCGAAGGCGGGTCGGTAGCCGATGCTCTTCATCAGGGGGATGGTGAAGGTGCCGGTCGTCACCACGTTCGTCACCGAACTGCCGGACATCGTGCCGAAGAGGCTGCTGGCGAAAACAGCCACCTTGGCCGGCCCGCCTCTCGCGCCGCCCGCGATGGCCAGGGACGTATCGATGAACAGCCGCCCCGCGCCCGAACTCTGAAGAGCGGAGCCGAAGAGGATGAAGAGGATGATGAAGGTGGAGGAGGCCGCCAGCGGAGGCCCGAAGATTCCCTCCAGACTGAAGAGATACGTGATCACGCGCGGAAACGGATACCCCCTGTGCCCCCACAGGCCGGGCAGGTAGTCGCCCCACAGCGCATAGGCCAGACAGACGAGGGCGAGAATCGGGAGCACGTATCCCTGCAGGCGGCGTCCCATCTCCAGGATGACGAGAAACGTGATGGTGGCGAAAATGACGTCGTAGATGTTGGGGTCGACGCCGACCCGGTAGAGCATTTCGTCGAAGTCGACGATGAGGAAGATGGTCGTCGTGACGAGGAGAAAAGCGAGGGAGTAATCCAGGAGGTTGGGGCCTTCGTTTTTCTTGTCGGCTCTCCAGGGGATGAGCGCGAAAACGAGGATCCCTGATGACGTCAGGTGAAAAGAGCGCAATATCCAGGGCTGAATCGGTTGGACCATGAGGACGTAGAGGTGAAACGCGGTGCTCAAGGCTCCAAAGGCGAATATGATCTTCGCCAGAATATCGGGGAGATTCCTGTGCTGGGACCCTACGCCCTCGGCTCTATCCTGCATCGGCTCCGCCTCTGGATGTTCTGTATTATCACCGGAAAGGAATCCTCGAAATTCCGTTTCCCGGTGTTATGGAGTTGTCAATGTTCTCTTCTTTTGTGGTTCCTCACAAAAGTTTCTCATGGGCGGTTCGCCATAGACGCGATTCGGGAGGCATCGTTTCGGCTCCGGGTTTTCTTGCGCGAAACGCAAAGACGCCATGAAACCCTCGTCATCGGGAATCCGGCCTTCCTGAAATCCGGGAAGGACGCCTCGGTATGAATGAAAAGTATGTAACTGGTATACAAACAAACATTTTCCGGGTCAATCGCGACTGATGAAGGAGCGA
>CAYTSP010000074.1:0-9422 GCA_964440505.1 uncultured Nitrospinaceae bacterium | reverse complement strand
GCCGACGTGCGCCCGCTGCCCGAGAGCTGCCGCGTGGTTCACCTGGATATCAACGCCTGGGAGATGGGCAAGAACTTCGGCCTGGACGCCGTAGAGTGCGGCGTCCAGGCCGAAGTTCTTGCCCATCTCCCAGGCGTTGATATCCAGGTGAACCACGCGGCAGCTCTCGGGCAGCGGGCGCACGTCGGCGGGGTATGAGAACAGGAAAACCTCCGTGCCGATGAGGAAGACCAGGTCGGATTCCGAGAAGCGCTCCCTCAGGGGTCCCGCGAGGATAGGCAGTTTGCCGGCGTAGAGCGGGTGCGCCATGGGGTATGCGATCACGTTGGCGAAATTCTCCTCATAGGCTCTCGCGCCGATCTGCTCGGCGAAGCGCGCCACCTCATCCAGCGCGCCCGAGTGCGAGACGCCTGCGCCCGAAACGACCACGGGCCGCTCGGCTCGCGCGATGAGCGCGGCCGCCGCCTCGATGGATTCGGCCGATGCGGCGAAGCGCGTGTGGATGCGCGTGGGTTTTTCCTGGAGACCCGAAGCGGCGCTGAGCATGACGTCGCCGGGCAGGGAGAGGAAGACCGGCCCCGTCGGCGGCGTGAGGCTCACCTTGACGGCGCGCCGCACGGCTTGCTCCAGGTCCTCGACGCGGCGCACCTCATACGACCACTTCACGAGCGGCTCCGCCATGCGCGCGAGATCGTCGTAGAGGATGATTTCCTGAAAGTGTCCGCTCTGGGGCTGGTTCCCGGCGGTGACGAGCATGGGCGCGCCCGAGCGCTTGGCGTTGTAGAGAAGCCCCATCGCGTTGCCGAGGCCGGGCGCGACGTGGAGGTTGATGGCCGCCGGTTTTCCGGTGCTTAAGCCGTAGCCTTCCGCCGCCGAGATGGCCACGCCCTCGTGCAGCGTGAGGATGAACTGGAGTCTTTCCTCGTTCACCAGCGCGTCCATGAGGGGAAGCTCCGTCGTGCCCGGATTCCCGAACAGGTGCGTTACGCCCTCATTGAGCAGGGTTTCGAGCAGCAAGCCTGCGCCGTTTGTGTTTCTCATGTGCCGAGCCTCAGAAAATTAGTGGAAATGAATGCCGCCGTTCAGTAGAAGGGTCTGGCCGGTGATGTAGCCGTTCCGGACCATCAACATGACGGCGTCGACCGTCTCCTCCACCGTCCCGAACCGTCCCATCGGGGAGTGAGGTGCGGTTACGCCGAGGTCGTCGGTCATCATGTCGGTCTTTACGACAGCAGGCGCCACGCTGTTCACCGTGATTCCTTCTTTCACCAGTGCGGCGGCGTATCCGTGTGTGAGTCCGTGCATGCCCGCCTTCGAAGCCGCGTAGTGCGGGCCGACGCGCCCGCCCGTAAAGGCGGCGTTCGATGAGATGTTGACGATTCTGCCCCACCGGGCTTGTTTCATGTCGGGCAGAACGGCCTGGGTGAGCAGGAATGCGGATTTGAGATTTACATCCAGCGTGGCGTCCCAGTCGGATTCCGTGAGTTCGTGAATGGGCTTCATGATGGCGACCCCCGCGTTGTTGACGAGAATGGAGACGGGGCCGAAGCGTTTTCTCGTTTCTTCCACCAGTCGATGTGCTTGGGATGCCTCCGAAACGTCCGCCTTGACGATGAAGGCTTCCCCGCCCGCCTCTTCTATCTTGCGGCGGGTCTCCTCCGCCTCTTCCGCGCGCTCTCGGTAGTTCACCGCCACGCGGCAGCCCGCGCTCCCCAATGCCATCGCGCATCCGCGCCCGATGCCCCGGCTCGCGCCGGTGACGATGCAGGTTTTTCCACTCAAATTTGATGCCATCAACATATCCTCACAGTATGAGAAGAATACTGAATCCTAATCCATCCGCCGCGGGAAGGGCAGTCGCGGCGGGGAATTTTATCGTCTCGGGGCCGTGGTGGTATATTGTCCGGCATGAGCGGAGATAACATTCGTCTTGCCTGCGTCGGGCTGGGCCGCTGGGCCGGCGTTCTGGCGGAAGGAGTCCAGAAAACGCCGGGGCTCGAGATTATCGCCTGCCACACGAGGTCGGACGAGCGGAAAGAAGCGTTCGCGCGAAAATACGAGTGCAGGCCTTATCCCGGCTATGCGGCCATCCTCGAAGACCCGCGCATCGACGCCGTCGTACTCGCGACGCCCCACAGCGCGCATAAGGAGCAGGTCTGCGCGGCGGCCCGGGCCGGGAAGCACGTGTTCGTCGAAAAGCCGCTCGCCGTCACGCTGGATGACGCGCGCGCCTGCGTGGAGGCCTGCGAGAGCGCGGGCGTCGTCCTGATGGTCGGGCATTGCTGGCGGTGGGTGGCCTCGGTGCAAGAGGCGAAATCGCTGCTCGATACAGGCGCGCTGGGCGAGGTGACGCAGGCGGCGGGGCATTTCGGCAACCCGCGCGCGCAGAATTTCGGCAGGGAAATCTGGCGGGACGACCCCGAGGAATCGCCTCTCGGGCCGTTCACAGGGCCGGGGTTTCATCTTCTCGATATCCTGAAATACCTCCTGGGGCCGGTCGAGGAAGCCTTCGCCTTGCTGGAGCGTAAGATGGCGGCGGGGCGGATACCGGACACCGCCTCGGGCGCGCTCAGGTTCGCCTCAGGCCCCATTGCCCAAGTGAGTTCGAGCTTCGTGACGCAGCGCCGCTACCAGCTTTCCCTGTTCGGCACCGAGGCGAATCTCTACGTGAATGCGGACCCGCAAGGCGGAACGCCCGCCGCACCCGGCCTCCTCATCCACAGGCAGGGCGAAGCGGAGCCGGAGATTGTCGCTGTGGAGAAAGCCGACATGATCGCCCGCCACATGGCTTCTTTCGCGAAGAGCGTGCGCGGCGAAGCGCCCCCCTTCACCGACGGGCGCGAGGGAGTAGCCCTCGTCGCGCTGCTCTCGGCCATGCTCGAATCATCGAAGGCGGGAGGATGGGCGCGCGTGGAGACGCCTTGACAGTATCAGGCAGCATAGGATTTTATTGCCCGCCTCAAGAAATCACTTTCCCCACACGACGGCCCATGCGCCCAGCACCGAGCAGGCCCCGCCGATGATCACCTGCGCGCTCACGCGCTCCTGTTTCCTGAAGAAAAGCCAGGAAAACAGGATGACGATCAGGATCGAGAGCCGGTTGATGGGAACCACCTGGATGACCTCGCCGTCCTTGATCGCCCACCAGAAGAAGAACGCGGCCAGAAAGTTGCTCGTAGCGCCCAGGGTCGTGATGAGGAGCGAATGCCGGGTGAAGGGGCCGCTTTTCATCTGGAGCGCCGGGAAGAAAAAGGCGCTGGCGAGCAGGAGCGTGAGCGTCGTCATGTTCGAGACCCCCATGCCCAGCGTGACCGAGGGGATGTGGACGAAGCCGTATTTGCGCACGATGTGGGAGATGCTCGCAAAGGCTGCCCCCGCGACGGGGATGAGGTAGTAGGCGAGCGGGATGCGCCTCTGGGTGGTTTTCTTGTCGTACAGGAGCAGGACGCCTCCCGCCATGATGGCCAGCGTCCCGGCCGCCACGAGGGGGGTGAGCCTCTCGCCCAATAGAAGAACCGCCAGGCCCGAGGACCAGACGAGTCCCGTCTGCGTCAGGATGGGTGTGCGGGCCAGGCCCACCAGCTTGATGGATATCATCCCCATGTAACGTCCGCCCAGCCCGCCGACCGCGCCCACGAGCGCGAACCACAGGATTCCGTAGACCGGCCAGTGGTCGAGCCCCTCGCCCGTCGCATAGAGGCCGAGCGCCAGGATGCTCGTGATGATGGTCGCGATCACCGTCGTCACGAGCGGGCTCAGGCTCATGAGCGCGCCCCGGTAGAGCGTTCTGGCGACCGAGATAAAAAACGCCGAGAGAAGCGCCATCAGGTTGGGATGAAGGAAATCGAACAAGTAAATAGCTCAGGGTAAGAGAAAGCGTCATTATCCACTGGCGGGGGAGGTGGAGCAAGGCGGGAGTGGTTCCGGGCAGAGGTGGGAAGGCCTCCGAACAAATTGTCGTCATTCCGGTGTCTATACCGACTGATAAGGGAGGGATAGACGGAATCCAGGGAATTTGTCTTTATCCCTTTGGTTTTTTTCCGCCGTTCTCACCCAATCAACAGGGAGCAAAAAGCCGCGTGATATTCGTGCTTATTGGTTCTGGATTCCGGCATACGCCGGAATGACGTCTGGTTGTGGCTATTTCAATTCTGGACGAGAGGTGTCTCCTGTAGGGGCCGTTCGCGAACGGCCCTTACAGGAGACATGGTTCTCTAGGGGAATAACCGCGGAAACTAAACAGACAAATGTTGCGCGGAAGTGGCTGCCGCCGCCCCGTTCGTCGCCGGGGCGTGGCCGTTCGCAGGCGCGCGCATCATCCGCTTGAGCGCCAGGACGGCGCTTTCGGGGCTGCTGAGCACTCTGGCATCCACGCGGCGGGAGACCTCATTCCGCGCCCGCGCCATGGAGAACTGGGCGAGGAGGACTGCGTCGGCTTGAGGGTCGTTCACCGCGGCTTCCGCGATGAGCGCATCATGGGTGTCCGGGTCGCCCGCATGAAGCGCGTCGAGCGCGCCCGGCACGTAGGAGTCGTCGATCTCGACCTTGACCTTTCTTTGAGCAGCCAGCGCTTCGAGTTCATTTCGCATCGCCGGACCCGAGGGCCGGAACGTTGAGAGGACGCGGATGCGGCCTCCAATTGCCAGCGCTTCATCGAGCATCGCCTGGTTGGGTTTCAGGACGGGAACCGGGAGCTTCGCCTGTACGGCTTCAATCGCCGGACCGAATGCCGAGCACGAGTAGAGAATCGCCTCCGCACCCCCCCGGTGCGCGAACGCCGCGAGCCCCTCCACGCGCTCGGATATTTCGGGCGTGAGGTGGCCGATCCGGTCCAGATCGCGGGACAGGGATTCATCGAGAAGCTGGACGACCTCGGCTTCGGGCCAATGGCATTCGAACGCGGCTTCGATGGGCGATACCGCGACGCGGGTCGCATGAACGACGCCGATGATGGTGGACATGGTTCCGGGCGTATCCTTGCAAAAGATGACGTATGAAGACCGTATGAAAACGATGCCAACAAGCGCGGGATTTTAGGCGAAAACGGGGCTTCATGGCAAGAGCGGGGCGGCGCTTCAGTCCACCCCGGCGCCAAACCCGCAGGGACAGGTCGCGACCTGTCCCTGCGGATGCGTTTTTTCTCTCTCGCTCCTGATGAGGGAGTGTCTTGTAGGGGCGGACCTGCGTGTCCGCCCGCTTGCATGTTCGCTACCACGGTATCAGGGCGGACACATCGGTCCGCCCCTACGCTTCTCCCTACTTCTCAGGCACCACGGGCAGCATGATGTAGGACGCATGCTCCGGCCCGCAGTGGAGTGTCACGTTTTTGCCGAAAATCTCCTCGGGCCTGTCCGTGGGGTCGTCATGCAGGAACGGCCCGCAGCCCCGGAACACGTTCTTCATGTTCGAGAGCTTGTGCGTGGTGACGCAGCTGTATTCGTAATCTTTCCCGCGCACGCTGAGCGCCAGCCTGTAGCCGGGCGGCACAACGATGCAGGTGGGCCAGACCTCGATGTCGAGTTCGTATATCTCGCCGGGGTTCAGGTATTGCTTCTCATCATGCGCCTGGTAGGGCTTCCACTCGGTTGAGAGCTCCGGCACGAGCTTTCGCTGCGAGGCGCGCAGCCAGCCCTGCGCGATGGGCGTGTTCGGGTCGAGCGTGCCCTGGAAGGTGATCTCCTTCATGTCGGGCGTGAACAGGCGCAGGACTAGAAATAAGTCCGCATCCACCGCTTCTGACGAGACGAAGAGTTTCGAAGCCATGGGGCCCGTTATCTCCGTCTCCTCGTCGAAGGGCGGCAGCATGAACGTCACACCGTCGCTGAAGCCCCCGTAGGTGATGGTCTGATCGCGGACGATGGGCGCGGTGTCGAGGCTCATGTATTCGGGATTGAGATAGAACTTCGTCCACTGCGTGCGCGCGAGCGGCCATTCGTTCTCGCCGCGCTCGACGAATTTTTCCCCCACGTGTCGGACTTTCAGCATGACGGGCGGCTTCTCCATCCAGCCGGTGTCCTCTCCTTTCAGGTAATGGCCGAAGAACTGTTTCTGGAGCTTCTCCCCGTAGGGGGTATAAAACTCCGTCCAGTGCTCGAAGCCGTGGACTTCGAGCCATTTCTCCGCGGACGCCGCGCGCATGAAGCCCTCGTAGTTCCCTCTGGGGTGCAGTCCCTGCCCGCCCCAGCTCGCCGCCGAGATGAAGGGCGTCTTTATCTTCTCCCAGTGGGCGGAGCGATCCTGATACCACTCGCCGTCCAGCGGACGCTCAAGGATGTCGCCCCCGTAGTCTGAGCGGTTTTTCTCCATTTCCTCCTCGCTCAGGGTATCGGGACCACAGACCAGACCGCCGTGGACGCGGCTCTTGGGCCCGTTTTCGCCCAGGCCGTGCTGCACGCTCTTCACCTGCATGTCGTACCAGTTCGCGAGGAACGTGGTGAGGATCCCGCCCTGGTGGCTCATGTCGCGGTAGAAATCGGCCGCCCCCTCCCAAACGCACATGGCTTCGAGATACTTGGGCTGGAGACCCGCCACGTGCCACTGGTTGATGGCGTAATACGATATGCCCGTGAGGCCCACCTTGCCGTTGCACCAGGGCTGCTCGCCCGCCCATTCGATGCAGATGGCGAAATCCTTCGTCTCGCGCGGGGAGAAATGGTCGATGTAGCCCGGCGAGCGGCCGGCGCCGCGCGAATCCACGCGCACGCAGATGTAGCCGTCTGGCACCCATTTCTCGGGGTCCACGACCTCCCAGCTCTGGTGGATGTTCGAGGAACCCGCGATGGCGTCGGGATGTCCGGTGGCGAAAAGCTCCCACGCCGTCTCGTAGCCGTCCTGCCAGGCCAGGTCCTTCGCATAGGGGCCGTAGCTCAGGATGACGGGGTATTCGCCGTCGTCATCCGGGCGGTAGACGTTCGCCCGCAGCACCAGGCCGTCTTCCATCCGGATGGGGACGTCCCATTCAATCAGAAAACCGTGCATTTTTTCGGTTCGGTATTGAGGGTCCGTGCTCAGGTCGATATCGCTCATGTTCACCTCATATCGTCAGGGGTAAGTTTCACCTTCCGCTCTATTTCTCGGGAATCACCGGCAGCATCACGTAGGCCTCGTGTTCCCCGCCGCAGTGGAGCGTCACGTTCTTGCCGAAAACCTCGGGCGGCCTGTCCTTGGGATCGTTGTGGATGAAGCACCCGCAGCCCGTGAACTCGTTTTTCATGTTCGAAAGGCCGCCGCCCGAGCCGCCCGGGTATTCATAGTCCTTGCCGCGCACCGTGAAGGCGACCCGGTAGCCCCGCGGAATCACGATGCAGGTCGGCCAGATCTCGATGTCCAGCTCATAGACCTCGCCCGGGGTCAGGGGCTGCTCCTCATCGTGCGTGTGATAGGGCCTGTAGGGCAGGGTCTTTTCCGGGTCGAGTTTTCTGTGCGAGGCTCTCAGCCAGCCCTGCGCGATGGGCGTGTGCGGGTCGAGCGCGCCCTGGAAGACGACCTCTTCCATGTCCGGCGTGAACACGCGCACGACTAGGAACATGTCCGCATCCTTCGTCTCGGATGAGACGAAGAGCCTGGCCGCGATGGGGCCGGTGACTTCTGTTTCTTCCGATATGGGCGGCGTGATGAAGGTGACGCCCTCGCTGAAGCCGGCGTAGGTGGTGGTCGCCGCTTCGGCTACGGGTGCGTCTTCCAGCGAGTGGCTGTTCGCGTTCAGGTAGTATTTCGTCCACTGCGTGCGCGCCAGCGGCCATTCGTTCTCGTGCCGCTCGACGAAGCGCTCGCCGGGGTGGCGCACCTGAAGCAGCACGCGGGGCTGGTCCGGCCAGCCGGTATCCTCGCCCTTCAGGTAGTGGCCGAAGAATTTCTTCTGCATGTTGACGCCGTAGTCGGTGTAAAACTCCGTCCAGTGCTCGATGCCGTGAACTTCGAGCCATTTCTCCTCGCATCCGGTTTCGAGAAAGCCCTCGAAGTTCCCGCGCGGGTGCAGGCCCTGCCCGCCCCAGTTGGCGGAAGACAGGAGCGGCGCCTGGATTTTGCTGAAATCGGGCATTCTCGACTGCCAGTATTCATCCGTATTGAGCTTGTGGGAGAAGCAATCTTCGCCGAAGTCCCGGCGGTTCGCACCGAGTTCTTCTTCGGTGAGGGTGATGGGGCCGGAGACCCAGTCTCCGGTGAAGCGGCTCTTGAAGCCGCGCGTGCCGCGCCCGTGCTGGACGGTGTAGACCTGCATCTCGGACCAGTTGCGCGCAAAGCCGTTGCAGAAGATGCCGCCGTGGTGAGCCATTTCGCGGTAATAATCGGCCGCGCCCTCCCAGACGCACATGGCGGCGAGGTGCGGCGGCTGAAGCGTGCCCACCTGCCACTGGTTCATGCCGTAATAGGAGATGCCGTTCAGCCCGATCTTTCCCGTGCTCCAGGGCTGCACCGCCGCCCATTCGATGCACTCGTACAAATCCTGCGCCTCGCGCGCCGACCAGATGTCGATGACGCCAGGGGATCTGCCCGCGCCGCGTGAATCCACGCGGATGCAGATGTAGCCGTCCGGCACCCATTTTTCGGGATCAACGACCTCCCAGTTCTGGTACTTGTTGGTGGAGCCAGCAGGCACGTCGGGGTGTTGCTCTACCATGCGCGTCCAGCAGGTCTCATACAAATCCTCGAAGTGCAGGTATTTGCCATACGGGCCGTACGTCAGGATGACGGGGTATTTCCCCTCATCGTCCTGGGGGCGGTAGACGTCGCAGCGCAGGACGATCCCGTCTTCCATGGGGATGGGCACGTCCCAGTCGATGCGCATTCCGTCTCTGTCTTCGGTCTTGAAATCGCTCATTCTGCCCTTCTCCTCCGGTAATCAATGATGTTTGAGTGCAGGCGGCGCGGAATGCCGCCTTGGATATTTGGTTTTTGTATCGGTGAACGCGGCGATTATAGCCGCCTTGTGCTCCGTGATCCAGATGGGTGGCTGGTTTTGGATGATTCTTTATCGGGGGTGAATCGGTGTTTTTGCGGTTTTGGTGCGATTCCCGGATGGGGTGACCGTAGGGGCGGTTCGCGAACCGCCCCTACACGATTGAGATTGTCGTCATTCCGGCGCATGCCGGAATCCATTTTTTGCCTTTTTTTATTTTCTGAGTGATTTCCGCCAGTGACGGGGAGATGAAAGGCCGGCGTATTGTCATTCCGCTTGGCACTGGATTCGGCATCGGCTCCCAGGGGCTTTGCTCCTCGTTCTCGCGGACGCAGTAGGTGAATTTCGATGGACTGCCGAAGGTGCTCATGTCCGAGACGCCCGGAATGGCGCCTCCCAGGTTCATCATGATGAGCCTTATCGCCCGGCCGATGGCGGCGTTCGCCCGGAAGCCGGGGCCGAAACATCCCGAGCCGCCGTGAACGCCGATCTCCCGCGAGTAGGGGCCGTTCAGTATCAGTAA
>CAYTSP010000073.1:0-5777 GCA_964440505.1 uncultured Nitrospinaceae bacterium | reverse complement strand
ACCCGGTGCGGGGCGATGGAATAGTCGGTCGGGAAAATCGCGACGCCGAACTTCATGGTGTGTTCTCCTGGTTCGTGGTGATGAATGATTCGCCGATAATTTCTACCTCATACCCAGGGGGTTTGGTTTTTGCCCCTCGGGTATAAGGGGGTCGTAGGTAAAGCCTCTCGTCTTCTCCTCGAACTCCTCTCGCACCTGCTTGAGTACGTTCTCATCGGTGATGAGTTCAAGCGCGGTGGCCGCCATGGTCTTGGCGGCGGTCATCATGCCCTTTTCTCCGATTTCCATCCCGTATTGCTGCGTGGCGAGCCATGAATGCCCCGGCGTTCCGGGCGCGTGGCAGGTCGTCATGAGGTTGCCCAGAGGCGTGAGCCAGCTCACGTTGCCGCGCTCGTTGCTCGGGCGGATATCCGCCGGGTCGAGGGGGGAGACATCTTCCGAGAGCGGCTCCTCGTAACCGAGTTTCCGGGCGAATTCCTTCGCTTCGTCCGAATAGGAGTGAGCGCCCACGAATTCGAGGTTTCGCTGCACGCAGTGGGCGAGAGCGCTGTTGGGGAGATTCTCGTACACGGCGGTGAGGAGGGTCTCCTTCATCGTGGTGCCCGACGCCAGCGCGCCCGCTTTCGCGCAGTTTCGCACGCGCTCGCTAAGCTCGTTGACCATCGCCCGTTTGGGCGCGCGCACGTAGTACCACACGCGCGAATAGGAGGGCACGACGTTGGGAGCCACACCTCCATCCGTAATCACGTAGTGGATCTTGACCGGCTCGATGACGTGCTCGCGCATCATGTTGACGCCGTAGTTCATGATTTCCACGCCGTCGAGCGCGCTTCTGCCGTTCCATGGGTCGCGGGCCGAGTGAGCCGTCTCGCCGTAGAACTCGAAGACGATGGAATCCATCGCGTTGGTGCTGCCGCCCCGGGTGAAGCTCTTATCCCCGGGGTGCCAGGTGACGGCGGCGTCGAGCCCCTCGAACGCGCCGTCGCGCGCCATGTACACCTTGCCCTCCAGGGTTTCCTCCGCCGGGCAGCCGAAGCATACGACCCGGCCCTTCGTCCCCGATTCTTGCAGTGCGCGCGCCGCCGCAATCGCCGCGTAGGAACTCGCCGTGCCGAAGAGGTTGTGCCCGCAGCCGTGGCCCTGTTTCTCGTGGGAATCGCCGCAGTGGGGGAGCGCGTCGTATTCCCCCAGGATTCCCACGGCGGGGCCGCTGTCGCCCCACCTCGCGATGAAGGCGGTGGGAAGGTCGCCCACGCCGCGCTGCACCTCGAATCCGTTTTGCTCCAGCACGTCTTCGAGCAGTTCGGCGGACTTGAATTCCTCCAAGGCGATTTCCGCGAAGTTCCAGATTTCACGGGCGATTTCGCGCGCCTCGCCCGCCTGGCCGTCGAGGTAATCGACGGCGTATCGTCTGAGGTCGTCCATGTCTTCCTCCACATGATGATGCGGATACTGTTGGTTGGAAGGGGCGATTATAGCCCAGGCGAGGCGTTTCGTATATGTCAAACGCGAGTGAGGAATGAGGGTTCGACGGCGTGATGCAGTGCGCGCCCAAATGCGGGCTGTTGCGGGCAAATGCGGGGGAGGGGAAAAACTTTTTTTATCGCTATATTTGAGTGCGAAACACTCAAATTTAGGGGTTAACCTTTTTGATAACAACAAGTTACGAGAGAATAACTTTTTAGGAATTTATCGAAAGACACGTTCATTATTTCGTTTCACCGACAATCGCACCCCCTGATACCCTGAAGTACGATAAATCACTGTATTAAAAGCATTAAATCCTGCATTTCCTTTTACGCTTCCCCCTTGCACTTACGACATATTTACGCTATAACGGACACAGGTTTTATGTCGGACGTATGCGATTTGATTACGGATCGTCCCTATCCTCCGGCCCTTGGCACGATTTTCAGGGAGCATCCATGCCCAGAAGAAGCGACACCAAGCTTACCAAGCGCGTCGTCGACGCGCTATCCGTCGAGAGGAACGACGCCGTGTTCTGGGACCGGGACCTGCCGGCTTCGGGGTGCGGGTATACGCCACGGACCGGAAGGTCTACGTGGTGCAGTCGAGAGGGCCGTGGGGCCTCAGGCGCGTGACGCTGGGCCGACACGGGGAGCTGTCGTGTGACGAGGCGAGGAAACAGGCCGCTCTCGTCATCGACCGCATCAAGCGGGGTGAGGAGCCCGGGCCCAAGGCGCCCGAGGCCGCACCCACCGTGGCGGTTCTTGCCGAGCGCTTCATGCGCGACCACGTCGGGACGCGCTGCAAGCCCGACACCGCCGCGACCTACCGCTCCTTGCTCAAGAATCACATCCTGCCCGCGATGGGCGGGATGACGCTTGCAGATGTCGACCGGGCGCGAGTCTCGGCGCTTCACCACAGCCTCCGGGAGACGCCCACCCTTGCCAACAGGGCCGTGGTCGTTCTCTCCAAGATGTTCTCGCTGGCCGAAGCGTGGGGCCTGCTTCCTGGCGGGAGCAACCCGTGCCGGGGGCTTCGCCGCTACCGGACGCGGAAGCGGGAGCGGTTTTTGACGCAGGATGAATTCCGCCGCCTGGGAGGCGCGCTCAGAGAGCTTAAGGCAGAGGGGAGGACGTGGGCCCTTGCCGTCGCGGCGATCAGGCTCCTGGCGCTGACCGGGTGCAGGCGGAGCGAGATACTGGACTTGCACTGGGACGACGTGGACCGCACGACGGGAGAACTGCGTTTGAGGGACGCCAAGGCGGGACCGCGCATGGTTCCGCTCACGGCGCCTGCCCGGAAGGTGCTGGAAGGGGTCCCCCGGTCGCCGGACAACCCCTGGGTGTTCCCCGCAGGGAACGGGAAGGGCCGCCTGGGGAGCCTCTCCTACTACTGGGAGGCCGTGAGGGAGCGGGCGGGGCTGGACGACGTGCGGATCCACGACTTGAGACATAGCTATGCCTCGCGGGCGCTGGCGCTCGGCGAGAGTCTCTCCGCGATCGGCAGGCTGCTCGGCCACCGCCACGTGGTGAGCACGGCGCGCTACGCGCACCTGATGCGAGACGCCGAGAAGGCGGCGGCCGCCCGGGTGGGCGAGAGCATCGGCGCCCACGTCACGAACGGGAGGGGCGATCGATGACGTCGAAGCCCGTCATGAAAACGCTCTCGAACCGGATGGTCGGGAAGCTCGCGGTCGAGAAGGACACGGTGTTCTGGGACCGCGATCTCACCGGCTTCGGGGTGCGGGTCTACCCCACGGGGAGCAAGGTCTACGTCGCCCAGGCGCGGGGGCCTGAGGGCCCCAAACGGGTGGCGGTGGGCCGCCACGGCGTGATTCACGCGGAGGAGGCCAGGAAGCGCGCGGCGCTCGTCATCGCAAGGGTCAAGGCGGGCGAGGAGGCCGTGCCTGAGCCGATGAAGCCTGCAGGCGGTCCCACCGTGGCCGAACTCGCCGAGCGCTACCTCGCCGAATACGTCTCCGTGCGCTGCAAGCCGCGCACCGTGAAGACGGTCCGCTCCGTGGTCCGCAGACACATAGTACCTATCCTTGGGAAGCTGCCCCTCGCCGCGGTCGAGCGCGCCCACGTCGCGGAGCTGCACGGTCGGTTGAGCGCCACGCCCGCGGCCGCGAACCAGGCCGTCCGGGCGCTGTCCGCGATGTACAAACTGGCCGAGAGCTGGGAGCTGGCGCCTGACGGATCATCAAACCCCTGCCGCGCGATCGCCGAATACCCCGGCCGCCGGCGGGAGCGGTTCCTCACGGAGGCGGAATTCACCCGCCTGGGAGAGGCACTCGATCAGGTCGAGACAGAGCGTGGCGTATCGGCGAGCGCGGTGGCGGCCATCAGGCTGTTGCTCCTGACCGGGTGCCGGAAGTCGGAGATCCTCACGCTGCGCTGGGAGGAGGTGGCGCTGGAGGCGGCGGAACTGCGGCTCTCAGACTCCAAGACGGGCGCGCGGGTGGTCTCGCTCTCAGAGCCTGCAGTGAAACTCCTCGCAAGTCTGCCGCGCCTGCCCGGCAATCCCTGGGTGATTCCCGGCAGGAAGCCGGGTACGCACTTGAGGAAGCTCGACGACGCCTGGCAGGCCGTCCGCTCGCGCGCGGGTCTCGACGGCGTGCGCCTCCATGACCTGCGCCATTCATTCGCATCGCGTGCTCTCGCGCTCGGCGAGGGACTCCCCGTGATCGGGAAGCTCCTGGGCCACGCGCGCATCGAGACCACGGCGCGCTACGCCCATCTCGCGCGCGATTCGGTGCGGGCGTCCGCCGAGCGGGTCGCCGTGAGCATCGCCGGGGACATCCTGGCCTAAGGCCGGAGATTGGCTCGCGGTCAATGCGCGGCGCATAACCTGCCGGGATCCCGCGCGGTCGGGCCGAACGTCACTCGCCTCACTCAGGATACGCCGTCCCTCACCAACTTGAGGAACCGTGTAGGATGACCCAGCCCTTCGGCCTCTCGTTCCCGGTGTGTCGGTGACGCTCGCCTCAAGGTTCAAGGCGGTGAGTGGCCCAACTTCTAACATCCGCTCAAACACAAGGTTCAGTTCGCATCGGTGACGGACAGGCCCATATACGGCGTGAGCAGGCCCCGCGGCGCGTCCAGCCCGTAGCCCACCTCCACGTCGAAGCCACCTGTCCGGGTCGAACTCCCCCGAGGGGAACGCCACGTAGCGAACCGAACTGCTGACTTCTAGACCTCAGAACTCCGCACGGCGGCCAAAGAGCGCGGCTGCGCCAAGATGGCGGAAAGCGGACAGGAAAGCGGGACCTTGTGGCTGGTTCTGGTGCCCTTTACGGTTTCCCTGCTTGCCTATGAAGGTTTTTTGATGATTCGCGCGCCTGAGCGGGAGCCGTAGAAAGAGGTGCGCCTCGGGCGGGAGAGTGATGGCGGACGAAATTGAAGAGAAATCCTCGCTTCGAGGGCATGTGGCGCTCGTGACGGCGGGCGCAGGTCTTACCGGCATCCTGATCCATGACCTCCGCCACACTCGCTGAAATATCTTTTATCTATCTGCATTCCAATGTTTTTCCGGGTTCCCCGCAACCCGCCTGATGATGTCCTGCTGGGTTCCGTAATCGTTTCGCAACCGGATTTGATCAATATCTAGGTGTGACATGTCCGCAATTTACGTAAATGTCCCTAGCCCAAATTGCGCGTTCATACACACTCTAGCCACGTAGATGGATAAGACGATCGCTCGCGGCAACGAAGAAGGATCAAAAGCCGATCTAGCTGTCGTATTGCCATCAACGAGTGTATATTGGTGCATAAAGTGAAGATGGTGTTGTGGTGAGAAGGAAGATCAGGGAACAGACTACGTGCCTTTCAGTCTCTTTGGAGCAGGGTGACTATACGGCTCTGACCTAATTGAGAGCATGTGCTTGGCTTGTTAACGGCGTGGATGAGTGGTTGTATTGGATTTCATTACCTAGCATGGCGATGGGATCGAAACCGACAAACTATTGCGCATTCCGCCGAGGCACCGCGGTTCGAGGAAGGCACCGGCAGTCCCATCTTCAGCCAGATTTGGTCCCCCCTCGGCCTACCATGCGTCAGCGTACCGGTACTGGAAGGACCGACGGGTCTGCCGATCGGTATCCAGCTTCTGGCGCCGCTCGGTGAGGACGCCCGCGCGCTGACCCACGCCAATTGGGTCCACCAGCAACTTGGTGACTGGACGTAACTAGGAATGTCATGCCCACGAAACAGCGTCCCAAAAGGGCCATAAGATGAAACATATTGATTTGCATTATATGAGTATTGCAGAGGCGGGCACTCTTATACGTGACAAGGAGCTGTCACCTGTCG
>CAYTSP010000072.1:0-6788 GCA_964440505.1 uncultured Nitrospinaceae bacterium | reverse complement strand
CCTGTCAAGGGGGGGTAGGGGGGGTTGGTTTTTAAGGCGAGAGGGGCGTTCCCTCTACCCCCTAAAAAGGGGCTTTTTCAACAGCCCCTAACGGTGGGAGAGTATGTTGATGAGCTTCCCGCAAGGGTCGCGGGCGTAGAACCGGCGAACGCCCCAGGGTTCGTTCGTCAGAGAATATGCGATCTCGAATCCGGCGGCGCGCATCCGGCGATACGCCATATCGACATCGTCCACTTCGATGGAAAGGTCCGGGACCTCCGTTCCGGATCCCCCCTCGGTCGCGAAGCCGATCTGGACAGGGGCGTCCGCGCCGGAGGAGAGAGTCATGTACCACCCGAGGTCCATCGCGATCTCAAGGCCCAAAACATCGCAATAGAACCGCCGGGCGTCCTCGGTTTGATCCACCGCGATGTTTGCGACAACACGTTTGACCTCCATTTTGTTCTCCCACACCACACGTTATCGCAAATCCAGTGCGCAAGGACCGACAAGCCGCGTCACGACAGCGCAATCGACTCCGCGGCTTCGCGCTCCCCCGGTCGGTTCACTCTGAATGTAGGCTAGTACCCCTCGTCGATCACCTCTTTGAGCTGCGTGCAGCCGGCCACGAGCGCCGTCATGCCGCAGGGGGGCAGCATGCACTCCAGGGCTTCGGTCGCCTCCTCGACGGTCGCGCCGAGCTGCAGCGCCTTCTTCAGGTGGTTCTTGATGCCCTCGGTGTCGGAGGGGTCGCGCGAGGCGCTCGCCACGGCAATGAACAGCTCCTTGTATTTCTCGTGAAAGGGACCCTGTTTCTTCATGATGTGGTTCTTCAAGTTCTCGTAGTTCTCGAGAAGCTCCGGGTCCACCTCGCAGAGGAGTTCATACGCCGGGTAGATGAACCCGCGCGCCGCCTTCATTTCCTCGTACAAGGCCCTGCCCCGTTCGCTCATCGCCATCGTGAATCCTCCCTATACAAAGGCGCTCTGCGCCGCGCCCAAGATTTTCTTCTTTATGGATACACTTCCTTCTCCAGCACGGAAATCTCGTGCCCGGGCAGGATGTATTCCTCCTTCGTGGCGCGTTCGATGCACTTGTGGATGGAGTCCATCGCGTCGCGCATGCTCGACATCTGGCCGGCGGGTACGCGGCGCTCCAAGCCTTCGTTGATCTGGATGACGTCGGCGGCGATGACGTAAGTGCCCACGCGTGTCTCCACGGCGACCGAGCAATGCCCCGGCGTGTGGCCCGGCGTATGGAAATAGGTGACGCCCGGCACGATCTCGGTATTGTCCTTCCAGATGGGCTCGAAGATGATGCCCTGCTGGGCGATTACCGGCCAGCGGGTGTTGGGGTGGATCGGCGCGTCGTAGGGCTTCGCCTGCAGCGCCACCGGGCACATGGAGTATTGAAGCTCCTCCGCCCAGACGTACTTGACCGCGTTGGTGAACAGATCGCAGTTCTGCGAGTGGTCCCAGTGCAGGTGCGTGAGGATGAGGATGTCCACTTCCTCGGGCTTCCAGCCCGCGCCTTCGAGTTGTTCGCGCACGCCCTGGCCGGGTTCCCTGGTCGCGGGCCAGGGAGCGCCGCCGCGCTCGGGGTCCAGGAAACTGGTGTCGACCACGACTTTCACGTCTTTCCCGTCGTGGTCCTTCGCCCCCTCGATCATGTAGATGAACGAGGGAATCTCGAGTTTCGTGCCGAAGTTCGTCCAATACACCATATTGGAGTAATCCGTGTGAATGGTGCCGCAGTTCAGCGGACGGATGGTGAGGTCTGACATGGAAACTGTTCCTTTCTGCTTTGTATCGCGTCCGCAGAGGGCCGCAAATGAACGATGGCAATTATTTTGCCTGATAATCACCGGCCGGACGTCACGAGGCCGGCGAATGGATATGCGTTTCTAAGCCCGCGCGGTTCTCGCGAAGCGCACCACCTCCATCAACTCGTCCGGGCCTTCCGGTTCTATGGCGTCTAAGCCCATCGCGAGATTCAGCCGGTTGCTCATGTTCCGGTACGACACCGAGCCGATGATGTCCAGCACGTTCTCGTCCGAGAAGCCCGCCTCGCGCAGCTCGTCCAGGTCCGCCTCGCTCATGGCGTAGTGGTCGAACGTGAGTTTTTCGGCGAAGGCGAGCATCGCCTTGTCCGCATCGTCGAGAACCGGAGAATTGTCCCTGTCCGTCACCACGGTGGCCACGTCGGCCAGCGTTACGTCGTCGCCGCTTTCAGCACGGAAAGCCTGGCCATGGTTCATCGTTCAGCCATAGCAGCCGCCGATGGTGGCGACGTAGTAGGAGATCAACTCCTCGCGCCTCCCGCCCAGCGTCGAATTGCCGCCGTGGACGGCCATGTTCATCGTCTGGCGTCCGTTCAGTACCTGGGGCCTGCGCGCCATGGTGAGCAGCAGCTTGGGCACCGCGCCCCGTTTCGCCCGGATGCCCTCGAGTATGCCGCGCGCGGGTTCCTGGGCGTCATTCAGCCTTAAAGGGGATATCCACATTCTCCGTTCTCCTCGATTCCGGTGTTATTCGCTGGAACTCGCCGCGCGCTCTTCGGCGAACGCGGGCATCACCTCTTTCGCAAACCGCTCTATCGACTGAATCGCCTCGTCCTGGGCGATGCCGCGCAGCACGAAGATCATGATGTGATTCACCTGGAACTCCTTCTGGAGCCGCTTGAGATCGGCGATCACCTTCTCCGGCGGGCCGATGACGCCGCCGCCCTCGATGACCTGGCGGATGTCGACGTCGTAGCTCCAGTTGCGCTTGAGCGCCTCCTTCTCCTCGAGCGGCATCTCGATGGAATTCACCGCGCTGCGGTAGGAGAGATACCACGATTCGGAGGGTTCGATTTGCCTCCAGGCGTGCTCGGGGTCGTCGCACACGTGGACGTGGTGCGCCATGAGGGAGGGATACGCATCCGGGTCGCCGCCGCGCTTCCGCACGGTTTCCTGAAAGAGCGCCATTTTCTCCAGATACACGTCCGGCCCCTTGAAGGTGCCCGACGCCATGATGTTGTACCCCCTCTCGCCGGCGAAGACGTAGGTCTCGGGGCTCGTGCCGGCCAGCCAGATGGGAGGGCGCGGCTTCTGGATGGGTTTGGGGAAAATCTCCGCGTCGATGCAGCTGTAGTGCTTCCCGTGGAAGGTGAGGCATTCCCCCTCCAGCAGGCGGGTCATCACCTCGAGGCCCTCCTGCATCTTCTCCCTGCTCTCAGACGGCGAGATGTTGAAGCCCTGGAACTCCTTGGGCTGGGAGCCACGGCCCACGCCCAGTTCCAGGCGTCCGCCGCTCAGCACGTCGACCAGGGCGGCCTGCTCCGCCAGGCGCACCGGATTGTGGAAGGGCATGATGCAGATGGCGGTGCCAATCCTGATCTTCTTCGTTCTCTGCGCGATGGCGAGCGCGACCATCAGGGCGTCCGGGCACATGCCCACGCGGGAGAAGTGGTGCTCGGCCAGGAACACGGTGTCGTAGCCGAGTCCGTCAGCCACTTCGCATTGTTCGATCAGTTGATCGAACTCGTGCTTGTAGGTTTCTCCCTCCTGGCACGCGGGAATATAGAAAAGCGAGAATTTCATCTTTCAGGTCTCCATCCCGTACATGACAATCGTGTACGCCGGCCAGCTTACGCACCCATCGTGAATACCTTGTCCGCCCGGATGCGGTAGATGACGCGCACCTGACCCGCCTGGCGGTTCGGATAGCTTTCCACGCCCAGATACTTGTTCGCCAGGGCGTCGATGTGCTCCTCCGCCCCGTTCTCGGTGATCTCCACCACCGTGCCCTGAATTCCCACCCACCTGTAGGCGTTTTCCGGATCGACGATGGCGACCGAGACTTGCGGACGCGCCCGCATGTTCAAGTCCTTCAGGCGGCCCTTGGCCGAATTCACCTCGATGATGTCCCCGTTGGTGCCGAACCACACGGGAGAGACCTGGGGTGAGCCGTCCTTGTTCTGGGTACCCAGATACAGGAGGGCCTTGGTGTCGAGAATGCCGGCATGAGAATCGGGTATCAGCGCCATTTTGGGTTCCTCATATGAAAAAGGCGGTCGATTCCGCCCCGGGTGCGGTCATACGCACCTGGGCAAAACCTCTTCGGTGAACATTCTGAGAGATTCGTCGAAATCCTGGTTCGGCGGGTCGATCATGATGCTCTTGACGCCGTAGGATTCGATCTCCTGGATGCGATCGACGCACTCCTCGGGCGTTCCCGTGATGGTGAAGCGGTCCAGAATATAGTCGGTGATGAGGGGCACGTGCTTGGGGTCCCGCCAGTTGCTCACGTCGAAGTTTTCCAGAAGGTGTTTGATTTCGGGCTTGTACGGGTCGGGCACCGAGTCGAGCGTCATGCGGAAATTATGGTGCGCCCGGTTCGCCACCCGCGCCCGCACCTTCTCGCGCGCGCGTACGCTGTCGGTATCCACCGAGACGACCGCGCCGAAAATAATATCCATCTCGCCGAGGGAGGGGTCGCGATTCGCCATCCCCTCGTTCAGGTACTTCATCACCCAGTCCACCGTCTCCTTGTAGACGCCCGAACCCACGATGACGCCTTCCGCGACTTCGGCCGACATCGCGAGCGTCCTGGGGCCCTCGGCGGAGGTGTAGATGGGGATATCGCGCGCGCACCACATCTTGACGTTCACGCCTTCTGCGTATTCCACCGTCTCGCCGCGCGTGAACGCGCGAACGGCAGCGATGGATTCGCGCATCCGCGCGAGCCGGGCCATTTTCTTGCCCAGCGTGTAGACGGGCGTATCGCCCGAGCCGATGCCGAACAGCACCCGGCCGCCCGAGAGTTCATCGAGCGTGGCGATAGCGCTCGCCGCGACGCTGTCGTCGTGCAGGACCGGATTCGTCACGCCGGGGCCGATTTTCACATGCGAGGTGTTCTCGATCGCCAGAGCGAGCGCGATGTTGTGATCCCGGCAGGTGAGGTGGCTCTCCGCTATCCACACCTGCTCGAAACCGTTGTCCTCGGCGTATTTCGAACGCTCCGCCACGACCCGGACGTCATCCGGCACCAAGTGAAGACTAAAGCTCATTCCCACGAAAAAGCGCCTCCTGAATTTTGAGACAAAAAGAAACCATCAAGATATCAAGTCTGACTGCCACCAGAGCCGACGGGCGCGGTGGCGTTCACCAGCGGCATGACGTCTTTGGCGAAGCTCTCAATCGAGCGCATCACCGAGGCGTGGTCCGGCCCGCGCCAGGGCGCCAGGATGACGTGATTGACCCCGTAATCATCCCGAAGCCTGCAGATATCCTCCGCCACGGCCCCCGGATCGGCGATGATGCCGCCGCCCCTGACAATCTCGGCGACGTCCAGTTCATAACTCCAGTTGCGCTTCAGGTGCTTCGCCTCATCCTCGGGCATTTCCACCTCGTTCATCTTCGCCCGGTATCGCAGGTACTCGCCCTCCCCCTCTACCGTGAGGTTGAAGTATTCATCCGCATCCGCCGCGTCGCACACGTGGATGTGGTGAACCAGGGGCCTCTCGATTCCGGCGGGGTCGCCGCCCGTTTTTCGGATGGCGTCCTCGTAAAGCCCGAATTTCTGCTTATAAACATCGGGGCCGGTGAAGCCCGCCGAGGCCATCACCTTGAAGCCGTTCTCCCCCGCGTAGGTGTAGGTTTCAGGGCTCGTTCCCGCCAGCCAGATGGGGGGCCTGGGCTTTTGCAGGGGTTTGGGGAAGATTTCGACGTCCGCGCACCGGTGATACCGGCCCTCAAACGTCACCTTCTCCCCTTCCAGAAGGCGGGAGAGAATGTGAAGTCCCTCTTTTAAGCGCTCGCGGCTTTCAGACGGCCTCGCGCCGAACCCCTGGAACTCCTTGGGCTGGGAGCCTCGCCCGATACCCAGCTCCAGCCTGCCGCCGCTCAAAAGATCGACCATGGCTGCCTGCTCGGCCAGCCGGATGGGATCGTGGAACGACATGATGGAAATGGCCGTGCCCAGGTGTATTTTTTCCGTCTTCTGGGCCACCGCGGCGCAGATGAGGAGGGGATCGGGGATCATCCCGACCCGGGAGAAGTGATGCTCGGCGTACCAGACGCAAGCGTAGCCCAACTCATCCGCCAGGATGCTCTCTGTGATCATATCCTCATGGACCCGGGCTTCGGTCATGTCTTCGGGACGATACAGAATGTAGAACAACGAAAATTCCATTCAAAACCCTCGATTCCAGAGCGCCGGAGCCGTGGTTGACGGCTCCGTTTCAGGTGTCGAATGGGCGCCCGACACTTGATGACGAAACGAGCCTGTGAGATTTCCCGTACTCAAGGTTGGCGGTTATAATGCCGATATAATCGCAGCGGCGTCAAGGTTAAGCGCCATGTTTGCGGATTTCTCGCAATCAGCCGTTCACGTCTTCGAGAGACGCTTTCAGCCTCATCTCGCCTGGCGTAAAAGTTCTATTTTACGGGGTCATTTTGAGTTCTCTGGTCTATGTTCTGGTTTTTTGCGCCGCGTTCGTCGGCTCGGGCCTCAAGGCGGTGGGCGGATTCGGCTTCGCCACCCTCACGACGCCCACCGTCGCCATTTTCTGGGACTTGCCGACGGCCATCGCCGTCATCTCCATCCCCACCCTGTGCACGAGCCTCATGAACGCCTGGCGAACGCGCGCGGCCGTTCACGAGGGCTTGAGGCCCTTCGTTCCCTTTTTCTCCATGAGCCTGGTGGGCCTGGCCGTGGGGCTGACGATTCTGTTGAACACGGACCCGCGCCTGATGAAATTCATCCTGGGCGCTTTTTTGATCTGCCAGATCGTCTGGCAATGGCTCCAGCCCGAAAAACCCGAGC
>CAYTSP010000071.1:0-3560 GCA_964440505.1 uncultured Nitrospinaceae bacterium | reverse complement strand
GTATCGGACATCTCCATCCCCGTGATTGCGCCTCACAGAGACAGGCACGGGGGCCTGTCCCTACAATTTTCTATTTGCAGGGTCCTATGCAGACTTTTTCAACAACCCCTCATGCGCCGCCGGAAACGGGAAAGCCCTCTCGGAGAGAAGCGCCTTACGGCCCGGCGGGGGCGACGCGGATGTCGCCGTACCAGCCCCGGGCGGAGAGCTTGCTGTTGTCGGTGTCGGTCATGATGGCGATGTGGGTGATCTCGGTGATGTCGCGGCCGAAGTAGCGCCTGAAATCCTCGCGCATGTTCCGGCGATGGGTGCGCCACTGCCCGGCGTGTTTCGCGCCCGAATCGACGGCGACCATGTGGGCTTTCTTGGTGTAGGGGTTCGGCCAGGCGGAGCCTGCGGGCTGGCGGCTGGCCCAGACGTAGACCACCGAATCGGGAAAAGAGAGCCAGCCGGCGCCGGGCGCCAGGAAATAGACGCGAACGGCGAAGTCGTCCCCTTCTTTCGAGAGTTCATCCGGCGGGTTGACGGGGCGCTCGATTCGCCACCGCCAGATGAGAACAGGCGTTTTGGTGACGTCGATCTTCCGCTTGAGCACGAGGCCGGACGCGGTCGCCTTGCTCACCGCTTCCAGGACGGTTTCGCCTCCCCCGTCCTTGACGAGGCGATACCTGGTCTCACCCTCGAAGCTCTTGGGCTGCCAGCCGGTAAGGTCGCCCGCCGAGAAGCGGCCGAGCACCATCTCCTGCGCGTCAAGCGCGCCGGGAGCTAAGGTGAGAAGAGCGGTTAAGAGGCCTGCGGCCATTGCGGCGCATTTACGCAAACGAAATGAAAACATTCAGAAAACCTCAGCGGCAAAAGGGCCAGATCTGATACCAGGAATCACACCGAAACCTCGACTCGCAGCGCGCGAGCTGGGCCTTGTAGCGCCGGGCGGTCCCGGCCACCCGCTGTGCGGCGCGGCGCACTTTCGGCTTTTTCTTCCACGTGCCGCGCCGGTACCCTCCCCTTCCTTCGTGATAGGCGAGGTAGAGCCTGTGCGCATCGTTCAGGGAGATGCCAAGTTCGCGGCGGGTCTTGGCGTTGTACCAGCCGATGAAGTCGAGCGCGTCCTTCATGCGCGAGCGGCTGCTCAAAATGCTGCCGCGCTCCGCCTTGTAGTCCCCCCAGGTCTGGTTCAGGGGCTGCGCATAGCCCAGAGCCGTGGAAGCGCGCCCGAGCGGGATGATCAGGAGCCACCGCATGGGCGGCCTCGCGTGGCTCTGGAAGCTCGATTCTTTCCATACGAACGCCATGAGCACGTGCACCGGCGTTCCCCAATGCTTCTCGGACGCGCGGGCGTAGTCGTACCAGTCGGGCTGCTGGTCGAAAATCTCGCAGATGTTCCCCTGCCGCCTGGGCGTGGGCGTCACGCAGCCGCTGACGAGGAAAGCGAGGGCGATGGCGAGCGCAGCATGGCGGCGCAAGCAAGCGCGAGGCGCCCGCCTCTTGCAACCTTCTTTCGAGCGAACGAGTGAGAACGGCATCGATTCATCATCTCAATGACTGGGCGGAGATGCGTTTGTTGTCAATACATGCACGGCTAAAGGATTTGTCAATCATTTTCGGCCCCAAAATGCTACACAAACAGCTTTGTGTTGCATAAATGAACCACAAAACAGTTTTCTTCCCTTCGTGACGTTCTATATTCGGGTAATATCAATGCGTTTGTTGTTAATGAGTGCGCAACAAACGATTTTGATGATCATTTTTAGCCCAATAGTGCAACACAAACAGCTTTCTGTTGCATAGATGCGCCTCAAAACCGCTTTTTTCTTCCGTGATACGCAAAATATGGGCGGCGGGCGGATTTCGTATCAGTTGAGCAGGTGCTTGGCGATGACCTGGCGGAGGATCTCGTTCGTTCCTTCATATATCTGCGTCACCTTCGAAGCCCGGTAGAAGCGCTCCACGGGATACTCGCGCATGTAGCCGTTGCCCCCGTGGAGTTGCACGCCCTCTTCGGCGTTTCGCTGGGCGGCGTCGGTGGCGAACACCTTGGCGATGGCGGATTCGGCCGAGTAGGGCGCGCCCGCCGCCTTGAGGCGCGCCGCCTTCAATGTCAGCAGACGCGCACCGTGGACGCGCACGGCCATGTCCGCGAGCTTCCACGCAACAGGCTGGTGATCCTTTATCGGGACGCCGAACGTCTCGCGCTCGCGCGCATAGGCCACCGAGGCGTCGAGACAGGCCCGCGCAAAGCCCAGCCCCTGGGCCGCGACAATAATGCGCCCCGAATCCAGTATCCGCATCGCGAGTTCGAAGCCCTGCCCCTCCTCCCCCATGCGGTTCGCCTCGGGAAGCTCCACGGCGTCGAAGCGAAGTTCCGAAATGGAGCAGCCGTGCATCCCCATCTTGTCCTCGCTGCGCACGACCTCGAAGCCCTGGGCGTCGCGCGGCACGAGGAAGGCGCTCAGCCCCTTGTGGCGCTTGGCGCGATCCGTCACGGCGAAGAGAAGGCACAGGCCCGCCTGCTTGCCGCTGGTGATGAAGCGCTTGACGCCGTTGATGCGATAGAAATCACCCTCGCGCACGGCGCTCGTTGTGAGCGAGGCGGCGTCCGAGCCCGCGCCCGGCTCCGTCAAGGCGAAGGCACCGATGCATTTGCCGCTCGCAAGGCCGTAGAGAAACTTCTCTTTTTGCCCCTCGCTGCCGTAGAGATACAAGGGATCGCAGACCAGTGAGTTGTGCGCGGCGAAAATCGCGCTCGTCGAGGGACACGCGGCGGCGACTTCTTCTGTCGCCAGCGCCATCGAGACGGGGTCCGCCCCGCCTCCGCCGTAGGAATCCGGCACGGTGAGGCCCATCAGCCCGAGTTCCCCCATGCTCTTCACGACCTCCGCCGGGAAGCGGCCCTCGTCTATCTCCGCCGCCACCGGGGCGATCTCACGCTCACAGAAATCGCGCACCATCTCGCGCACCATCTTCTGCTCGTCGTTCAGGAAACCGTTGTCCTGCATCAACCAAGCCTCCGCGGCGAATCGCCCCGCCGCCTCCGGTTCATTCCTTAGGCCCGCTCTTTCGGGTCGACAATGTAGCAGGCCCTTGCCCGAAAATCACCCACGCGGCATCATGCGGATGAAATCGAAATAATGCGGATTCACCATACGGGATGACCCGCTGAGATTCCTGCATCACGCTGCGAGGCATAAGGAGAAGACCATGGCGGAAAGCATAGGCGTCCTCACCAGAGAGGACGTACTCGATAGTCTCAAGAACCTGCGCGAGGCGCAGGAGGTCGATTATTCGGCGTTTTATTCGAGCCACCTGGGCGGCGTGGTGACGGACCCCTCCCTGATGGTCATCCCCTTCGACGACCACATGGTCCACCGGGGCCACGGCATCTTCGACACGGCGGCCATCATCGAGGGGAAGATTTATGATCTCGAAAACCACCTGGACCGCTTCATCCGCTCGGCGGAGGCCTCGAAGCTCGAACTGCCGAGCCGCGAGGAGATGGGCGAGATCGTCATCCGCACGAGCGCGCTCGCGGGCCGCCGCGAGGGCTCGATCCGCTACTGGGC
>CAYTSP010000070.1:0-51994 GCA_964440505.1 uncultured Nitrospinaceae bacterium | reverse complement strand
CCATCTACGGGCTGGGCTCGCCGGCCGATTATTTCGATCTGCACATCGATATTTCCGTCGGCATGGAGATGGACCGTGAGGAATTGCTCACGCAGCTGGTGAGGATTCAGTACCGGCGTTCGGATGCGGCTTTGCGCCGCGCTTCTTTTCGCGCGCGCGGGGACGTCGTCGAAATAATACCCGCCCACGAAGAAGAACAGGCGATTCGCGTCGAATTCTTTGGAGAAGAAATCGACGGCATCACGGAGATAGAACCGTTGCGGGGAGTCGCTTTGAGAAAACTCGATCGGGTGGAGATTTATCCCAACAGCCACTACATCACCCCCGAGGAGAGGCTCTCGACCGCCATCGAAGCCATTCAGAAGGAATTGTGGGAGCACGTGGCGGAGCTCAATGCGCAAGGCAAGTCTTATGAAGCGCAGCGCCTTCAGCAGCGAACCTTGCAGGACATCGAGATGCTCCGGGAGGTCGGCTACTGCCACGGGGTGGAGAACTACAGTCTGCATCTCGACGGGCGCTTGACGGGCGAGCCGCCCGCGACCCTGTTCTCGTATTTTTCCCGGGATCACCTGGTGGTGATAGACGAGAGCCACCAGAGCATTCCCCAGCTCAGGGGAATGTACCGGGGCGACCGCTCGCGCAAGGAAACCCTGGTGTCGTATGGCTTCAGGCTGCCGTCGGCTTTGGATAATCGCCCGCTTGAAATGAAAGAGTTCGAGGCGAATCTCAAGAACACGATCTACGTTTCGGCGACTCCCGGACCTTATGAACTGGAGAAAAGCGAAGGCGTCGTGGTGGAGCAGTTGCTGAGGCCCACCGGCCTGGTCGACCCCCCGGTGGAGGTCCGGCCTGTGCAGGGGCAGGTGGATGACCTGCTGGCCGAAGTGCGCAAGGTGGCGGCGATGGAGGATCGCGTGCTCGTCACCACCCTGACGAAGAGATTCTCCGAGGATTTGACGGAATACTATGAGGATTTGGGAGTCAGGGTTCGTTACATGCACAGCGACATCGACGCGCTCGAGCGGGTGCGGATCATCCGCGACCTGCGCTCGGGCGTTTTTGACGTGCTGATCGGCATCAATCTGCTGCGGGAAGGGCTGGATTTGCCCGAAGTCGCTCTCGTCGCCATATTCGATGCGGACAAGGAGGGTTTCCTGCGCTCGGAAACTTCCCTGATCCAGACTTCGGGCCGCGCGGCGAGGCACATAAACGGCCGGGTCATCATGTATGCGGATCGCGTCACCGACAGCATGCGCCGCTCGCTGGATGAGATGGACAGAAGAAGGAGCATCCAGATCGCCTACAACGAGGCGAACGGGGTTGTCCCCCGCTCCATCAGCCGCAGGATGGACGAGCTCCTCGAAGCCACCGCCGTGCAGGGTGACGGCGACGCCTACCCGTGGGATGAGGTGGATGCGCCGGAATTCTCGGAACTCGACGCGGCGACGCTCGATGAGCTTCGCGCCCGGATGCACGAGGCGGCCCAGAAGCTTGAATTTGAAAAGGCCGCCGGGATTCGCGACAAGATTCTCGCCATCGAGCGTCGCCAGCTTGGCCTCAAGCCCTCCAGAATCGCGACATGAGCGATTCTGCCCTTTCCCCCAGCTCTGTTTCCCTGGGCGAGGATCGCTCGTTTTTGAAATCCTTGCCCGAAAAACCGGGGATATACATTTTCAGGAACCGGGCGGGGGACGTGCTCTACGTCGGCAAGGCCTTGCGCTTGAGAAGCAGGGTGCGCAGCTACTTCGCAAAAAGGGCGGGCCGGGGTCCCTGGATCCAGAAGATGGTGGAGGAATCATCCACGATTGAGCACATCGTGACGGCCAATGAAATCGAGGCGCTCATTTTAGAGAGCAATTATGTCAAAAAACACAAGCCCCGCCACAACGTGCTCCTGCGCGACGACAAGCATTTCCCATACATGAAGCTGAGCACGAGTGAGGACTACCCCCGCCTGAGCATCGTTCGCCGCCCAGCGGGAGACGGGGATTCCTACCTGGGGCCCTTCCCCTCGGCGAGCAGCCTGAGGCGCACGATTCGCTTCTTGCAAAAAACGTTTCACATCAGGCCCTGCACGGGCGGCCTGGAAGACAAGACGGCGAAGCGGTGCATCTATTTTCAGATGGGCCAGTGCCTGGGGCCGTGTGATGATTATCAAAGCCGCGAATCGTATCGGAGCGGCGTCGGTGACGCTCTGGATTTCCTGAAGGGAAAAAACCGGGAGCTGGTTCGAAGGCTCAGGAAGCAGATGCAGGAATACTCCGGGGAATTGCAATACGAAGCCGCCGCCAAGGTGAGGGATCAGATTCAAGGCATCGAGCACGTCACCGAGCGGCAGACCATGCTTTCGGTGAAGGGGGGCGATCAGGATGTGCTCGGCTGCCACCGGGAGGAAGAGAAAGCGACGTTTCGCCTGTTTTTCATTCGGGGCGGCAGGCTGCTGGGAGACCAGGGATTCCATGTGGCCGCCCGCGAAGGCGTTCCCGACGGAGAAGTCGTATCCGCGTTCGTGAAGCAGTATTACGCAGGCAAGACGTTTTTCCCCGATGAGGTGCTCCTGCCTTCCGCCGTGGGCGATGCTTCGCTCATCGGAGATTGGCTGTCTGAAAGACGTGGCAAAAAGGTGTCCGTTTTTCATCCCCGACGGGGAAACAAGCGCCGACTGGTCGAGATGGCGAGCGAGAACGCATCGCACGCCCAGGAGCAGGAAAACGCCCAGCTCAGCAAGGAACAGCAAACGCTGGAAGAGATTCGCCATGCGCTTGGACTCGAGGAGTTGCCGGTGCGCATAGAGGCGTTCGACGTATCGAATCTGCAGGGAAGCAACATCGTCGGCGCCAGCGTCATGTTCCAGGAGGGGCGCCCGCTGAAGGACGGCTACCGCCGCTACAAGGTGAGGAGCGTGGCGGAATCGCCGGATGATTATTCCTCAATGCGCGAGATTGTTTTCAGGCGCATGGAGCGCCTGGTGAACGAGGGCGGCGAGATGCCCGATCTTCTGCTGATCGACGGCGGGAAGGGGCAGCTCTCATCGGCTGCCTCGGCTTTGGAAGAACTTGGGCTTGCGGATGTGGCGCTCTGCGCGATTGCGAAGGGGAGGAGTTCCGAGAACCCCGAATCGCAAGACGTGATTTTTCTTCCCGGTCAGTCGGACCCCATCAGGCTCCAGGAGGGGAGCGCGCCGAAGCTCATGCTCCAGAAAATCCGCGACGAGGTGCATCGCTTCGTCCTGACGTTCCACCGGGCGCGGCGCAGACGCACCGGAATCAAGAGCGGCCTCGATGATGTGCCCGGTCTCGGCCCCAAGCGCAGGCGCGCGCTTCTGAGAATCTTCGGGAGCCTGCGGGGGGTTTTGGAGGCGAGTGATCCCAAGCTCCTGGAAGTGGAGGGCATCACGCCGAAACTCGTGGCCGCCTTGCGGGAAAAACTAGGCGGCGAGGGCGCATTTACCGAAGAACCTGTAAAGAGCGATTCCCCGGGGAGCGAATGTTGAAAGCGAAGGACCTGGGCTATTCCATTTTCTCGGGCCTTTTGGTGGGGTCCTTGTATCCGCCGTTTCAGTTCGAGATCCTGGCCTGGATCGCGCTCGTTCCCCTCCTTTGGGTGCTTGAAGGCAAGAAACCGCACCATGCGTTCATGCTGGGGCTGGTGAGCGGCCTGGTTTCTTTCGGAATCATCATATGGTGGGTGAAGATTTCGATGGCCACCTACGGGGGACTGCCGGCGTCGCTCGCATGGCTGATTACCGCCGTACTCGCGCTCTACCTGGCGCTCTACCCGGCGCTGTTCGCATTTTTCATGGTGCGCATCCATGCGGGAGGCTCCGTTCTCACTTTTCTCATGGCGGCGCCGCTGTGGGTAACGCTTGAACTCGTGCGCGCCTATTTCATGTCCGGCTTTCCGTGGGCGCTGCTGGGCTATAGCCAGTACCGCTACCTGTACGTCATCCAGATCGCCGATCTGGTGGGCGTGTACGGCGTTTCGTTCTTCATCGTGTTCGTCAACGCGGCGATCTGGCATTTCTTCCGTTTTCCCCGAAAGGCACCCTATGCGCTCGTCATCGTCGTTTCGCTCGTGGCGGCGTTCGTTTGGGGTTATGGCTATCTGCGGCTCCATGAAGTACCCATCGAAACGCGAGGCGAGACGCGCGCGGTCGGCATCGTTCAGGGCAACGTCGATCAGTCCGTGAAATGGTCCCCCAAGTGGCGAAAGGGCATTCTCGAGAAGATGGGGAAGCTGACGAAGGATTTGCGAGAGCGTTTCCCGAAAGCTGAATCGACCGAGCCCCCCCTCATCGTCTGGCCGGAGGCGGCGGCGCCCCTCGTTTACCAACGCCACGCTTCCGAAAGAAAATATCTCCACCAAATCGCAAAGGATGCGGATTCCTATCTGTTGTTCGGCGTCCTCGGGAGGCGTGAGGTGAAACAAGGCCCCAAATTGACGAATTCGGCCTATCTCCTCGGCCCGGACGGCAAGGAAACCGGCCGGTACGACAAGATGCACCTGCTGCCCTTCGGCGAATATGTCCCGCTCGCCAGGTTGTTGTTTTTCGTGAAAAAACTCGTGCCCGTGATTGGGGCGTTCAAGCCCGGGGATAAGCCTGAGATATTTGACGCTGCCAAGGGGAAATTTGGCGTTTTGATTTGTTTTGAAGTCATTTTTCCCCGCGTTGTGCGTCGTATGAAGAACGTGCAATTTCTCGTAAACATCACGAACGATGCGTGGTTCGGCGAAACGGCGGCTTCCGAACAGCACCTCTCGATGGTGGCGTTCCGGGCGGTGGAATTCAGGGTGCCGATCGTCCGCTCGGCCAATACGGGCATCAGCGCGCTCATCGATCCCACCGGAGCGATTCGGGTAAGAAGCCCCCTTTTCGAGGACTGGATACACGCAGATGTCATTTCCCTGAAAAAAGGCGGCCCCAGCATTTATGCGCGGATAGGGGATATGTTTGCCTATATCTGTGTTTTCTTTTCCGTGGCGGCGGTTTTGTTGTTCCGCTCCAGACGGAGCTCCCGAATGTGATATGATAGCCGGAACCGCCCGGGTGGACTCCATGCCGGCAGGTCATGAAGTTCGATTTCGAAAGATTGGAGATGTAGATGGAAGAATTGTGCAGGAAATGTGAGCAACTGGAGGCACGCCTCCTTGAACTGCGAGGGCGGCTTTGACCTCGATCGATTGGAGGCGGAGTGCGCCAAACTCGATAAACTCGCCGGAGAAGAGGATTTCTGGAACGACCCTGAAGCCGCGCAAAACACGCTGAGAAGGCGCGCTTCGCTGGAAAAAACGATCCGCAACTGGGAGAACCTCAACGGGAGACTCAACGAGCAGAAAGAGCTTCTCCAGATTATCCAGATGGAAGAAACGTCCGAATCGGAACTCCTGAGCGAAATCGAAAATGCTCTTTCCTCTCTTTTCAGGGAGATAGAGCGTCTGGAGTTCCATTTGGTCATGGATTCCGAGGAAGACAGGGCAGGTGCCATTCTCTCCGTGAATGCAGGGGCAGGCGGCGTCGAAAGCCAGGATTGGGCCGAAATGCTCTTTCGCATGTACACGAGATGGGCGGAGGAGAAGGGATATCAGGCGCGCCTCGTTTCCATACTCGGAGGGGATGAGGCCGGCATCAAAAACGCTACCCTGATCATCCAGGGGGACTATGCCTACGGGTATCTCCGGGCGGAAGTCGGCGTGCATCGCTTGATACGGATTTCACCTTTCGACGCCAGTGCGAAGAGGCACACCTCTTTCGCTTCCGTGGACGTCGTTCCCGAGGTGTCGGATGACGTGGAAATCGAGATCGATGAGAACGATTTGCGCATCGACGTGTTCAGGAGTTCGGGCGCCGGCGGCCAGCATGTGAACACCACGGATTCCGCGGTAAGGATTACGCACATGCCCACGGGCATCGTGGTCTCATGCCAGAACGAGAGAAGCCAGCACAAGAATCGCGCGACGGCCATGAAGCTGCTGCGCGGCCAGTTGTACGAAATGGAGAAACGAAAGCGGGACGAGGAAAAAGAAGCGCAGCACGCAATGAAGAAAACCATCGGGTTCGGGAGCCAGATTCGTTCCTATACCCTGCACCCGTACCGGATGGTGAAGGATCACCGAACGGACGTGGAACGCTCGGACGTGAACGCCGTATTGGACGGGAATATCGACGAGTTCATTGACGCCTATCTCCTCACATTGATACAGGAGAAGGCGAATGCGCGCGCGTAATCGCCGCCGGCTGAACCAGATGGAAGCGAATGGGGAAATCACGTTCTATGAACGCAGAAAGAGAGCATGGGAGGAACACCCCCGTGGCGGATGAAACGTCATCGCCGCCGGATGAGCGGGCCGATGAAAACATTCTGACGCAGCAGCGGAGAAAGAAGCTCGAAGGGATTCGCGCGTCAGGAGCCAATCCCTTCGTGAACCGGTTTTCGACGACGCACCAGATTGGCGTCATCGTCGGGGAATTCCGTGATGTGCCGGCGGATGGGTTCGATGAAGCGAAAGAGGCGAACTTTTCCGTGGCGGGGAGGATCATCGCCAAGCGGGTTCAGGGGAAAGTCGCCTTTGTCGATCTGCGGGACGGTACGGGACAGATCCAGCTGTTCATCCGGATGAACGAGATCGGCGAGGAGGCTTTTCAATCCGCCAGGGATCTCGACATCGGCGATATCGTCGGGGCGGAGGGCGGGGTGTTCCGAACGAGGATGGGCGAGCTTTCCATCTGGGTCCGCCGGATAAGCCTCCTGACGAAAAGTTTGCGGCCCTTGCCGGAAAAGTGGCATGGTCTGAGAAACGTGGAGGCCCGCTACCGGCAGCGGTATGTGGATTTGATCGCAAACCCGGAGGTGGTCGAAGTGTTCCGGGTGCGCACCCGGATGATTCAGTCGATGCGCCGCTTTCTGGATGATCTGAATTTTATCGAGGTCGAAACCCCGATGATGCAGGCCATCGCCGGCGGGGCGACGGCCAGACCGTTCACCACCTACCACAATACCCTGGAAATGCCTTTGTTTCTCCGCGTGGCGCCCGAGCTCTACCTCAAGCGCCTGGTTGTGGGAGGGATGGATCGCGTCTACGAAATCAACCGCAATTTCAGGAATGAAGGCATATCCACACAGCACAACCCCGAATTCACCATGCTGGAATTCTATATGGCGTATGCGGACTATAACGACTTGATGGCTTTGACGGAAAAGATGCTGGCGTCGCTGGCCCGGGAGATTTTGGGTGATGACGCCTTGAAATACGGGGACGAGGAAATCTCGTTTCAGCCGCCCTGGGCGCGGTATGAATGGCATGACTCCATCGTGGCGGTAGGCGGGGCGCCGGACGACGTATTGGAAGACCAGGGGAAAGCCCGCCTTTTCGCGAGGAAAATCGCTGAACCCAAGGGGTATCCCATACCGGATGATATGAGCCACGTGCACATCCTGGAGTATCTGTTCGAGGAACTGGTGGAGCCGAAGCTCAGGCAGCCCACGTTCGTCTATGATTTCCCCAAAGCCCTTTCACCGTTGTCCAAGAGCAGGGAAGACGACCCTGATATCGTAGAGCGGTTTGAACTCATCATCGCCGGGCGCGAGATCGCCAACGCCTATACGGAGTTGAATGATCCGGACGATCAGCGCGCGCGATTCGAGCAGCAAGACGCGAAGAGAGAGGCCGGCGACGAGGAAGCCCATGAGATCGACTGGGACTATCTGACGGCCCTGGAATACGGCCTGCCGCCTACGGCCGGCGAGGGGATCGGGATCGACAGGCTCGCGATGCTGCTGACGAATACGCATTCGATCCGGGACGTCATCCTTTTCCCCCTGCTGCGCAAACACCAGGACTGAAAATGTCTTATTCCACGGAACTGTTCATCGGCTTCAGGCATTTGCGCTCGCGGAGCAAACTCGCCTTTGTCTCGCTCACCACCTGGATATCCGTGCTGGGCATCGCGCTTGGCGTGGCCACCCTCATCGTCGTCGTGGGAGTGATGACCGGGTTTCAGCGCGAATTCCGCGACAAGATACTGGGCACGCAGAGTCATATCGTCATCACGAGGTCAGGCGCTACCCTGATGCGCGAATGGCGCGATGTCTTGCAGAAGGCGCGCGATCATGAGGGCGTGGTGGCGGCGAGTCCTTTCGTTTATGGGCAGGCGATGTTCTCGTTCAAGAACCGTGTGTTGGGTGCGGTGGTGCGCGGCATCGTTCCGGATCGGGAAATCGACGTGACGGACATCAGAAGATACCTGAAGGATGGTGCGTTGAAAAAGATTCTGGAGAAAAACAGCGGGGGCAGGCCCGGCATCATCATCGGGGCCGAACTCGCGAAGAACTTGCACCTCAAAGAGGGTGACACGGTGACGATGGTCAGCCCCGTGGGGGTGGTTACGCCGATGGGCCTGGTGCCCCGGACGAAAAAGTTTCAGATAGTGGGAATCTTCCGCAGCGGTTTTTATCAGTACGATGCCGGACTCTCGTTTATCTCGATGAAAGAAAGCCAGGCATTCTTCGGATTCGGCAAATCCGTGACGGGGGTGCATCTGCGCGTGAAGGACATTTTCTCGGCAGAGCGCATTGCCCGCAAAATTCAGGGAACGCTTTCGGGGGCGTATTTGTCGCGCTCCTGGCAGGAAATGAATCGCAACCTGTTTTCCGCGCTGAAAACGGAAAAAACCACGCTCACCATCCTTCTCCTCCTCGTCGTGGTTGTGGCCGCTTTCAACATCATCGGTTCTCTGGTCATGGTGGTGATGGAGAAAGGGCGTGAAATCGCGATCTTGAAGTCGATGGGGGCTACGAGCGGCGCAATCCTAAGGATATTCTTCGTTCAAGGCGCTTTCATAGGTCTGTTGGGCGCTGTTTTGGGAACCGGCGGAGGACTCGTTCTGGGGTGGAATCTCCATATCGTTGAGGATTTCCTGGAACGCGTCTTTGGTCTGGACATACTACCGCCCAGCGTTTACCATATAGAGAAATTACCGGTGCAGATGACGCCATTTGATGTATCTGTTACTGCAGTGGTTGCTTTCATTATCTGTTTGGCGGCGACACTTTATCCAGCATGGCGAGCTTCTCGCGTCGATCCGGTAGAAAATCTCCGTTATGGTTGATTCGGGCACATTGGAGATGAGTGAGTCTGCTTCACCAGAGGGTGTGTTGCCGCAGGTCATCGTCACCAGGGGACTGGAAAAATCATACCCCATGGGCAGCGGCGTGGTGATGGCTCTGAGCGGGGTCGATCTCGAAGTTGGTCATGGGGAGATGGTGGCCGTCATGGGGGTTTCCGGAGCGGGGAAAACCACCTTGCTCCATCTATTGGGAGCGCTCGACAGACCGACGAAAGGCGAAGTGATTCTGGAGGGCAAAAGCCTCTCTGATTGTTCAGAAGCCGAATTGGCCCGATTGAGAAATCAGTATGTGGGTTTTGTGTTCCAGTTTCATCACTTGCTGCCGGAGTTTTCCGGGCTGGAAAATGTTATGATACCCGGGTTGCTTCATGGCGCCCGGAAAAAAGAGGTGGAGGAGCAGGCGAAGGAATTGTTGAGCCGGATAGGGTTGGCCGATAGATGGAATCATCGGCCTGGAGAACTTTCAGGCGGTGAGCAACAAAGGGTTGCTATTGCCCGCGCGTTAATTAACAATCCTTCTGTGGTGCTGGCGGATGAACCAACGGGGAATCTGGATTCATCGACCGCGGAAACGATCTTTGAATTGCTTCGAGAAATTAACGAGAGAAGCAGACAAACGATTTTGGTGGCGACGCACAATAGTTCGATGGCGGAAAGAATGGATCGTGTGATCGCCGTGGTGGACGGAAAAATAGCTCATAAAAAGTAAGGAGGGCCGTATGTTCAAGCGATTCACCGAGCGCGCCCGTAAAGTCATTATCCTGGCCAGAGAAGAAGCGGAACACTACCGGCACGAATATCTGGGAACCGAACACATACTGCTCGGCGTGCTGAAGGACGGAGGCGGAATCGCCATCGCCGTTTTGCAGAAGCTGGGGGTTGACCCCAAACAGCTTCGCCTGGAACTTGAACGCAACTTGCCCAAGAGTTTGAGCGGCCCCGTGGAAGGGGATATTCCGTTTACCCCGAAGGCGAAAAAAGTACTTGAATACGCCGTCGAAGAGGCCCGGCTGATGGGCCACAACTATATCGGCACCGAACATCTGTTGTTGGGTATCGTCAGAGAGAAAGACGGATTGGCGGCGAAAATTCTGGCCAGCTTTGGCGTGAAGCTCCAGCAAACGCGAGAGCAGACCATCAATCTCCTCAGGGAACCGGTGGCTGCCCGTTCTCGCGAGAAGAGCAAGACGCCCGCGCTCGATGAATTTGGACGTGACCTCACGGAGTTCGCGGATGAGGGGAAACTCGATCCCGTCATCGGGCGGGAGCAGGAGATAGAGCGCGTCATACAGATTCTCGCGAGAAGGACGAAAAACAACCCCGTCCTGATTGGAGAGCCCGGCGTCGGAAAAACGGCGATCGTCGAGGGTTTGGCTCAATCGATTATGTCCAAGGAAGTTCCCCAGATTTTGTACAACAAGCGCGTGGTTCAGCTTGATCTGGGCGCTTTGGTGGCGGGAACGAAATACCGCGGACAGTTCGAGGCGCGCCTGAAAGCCATCATGAAGGAGATCACGCAGAGCCAGGATGTGATTATCTTCATCGATGAGTTGCATACATTGGTGGGCGCGGGCGCGGCGGAAGGCTCGATTGATGCTTCAAACATGCTGAAGCCCGCACTCAGCCGCGGTGAAGTCCAGTGCATCGGCGCCACCACGCTTGATGAGTATCGAAAGTACATCGAGAAAAACGGCGCTCTGGAGCGTCGCTTCCAGACTGTCATGGTGGATCCGCCGTCCGTGGATGATACGGTCAGCATACTGAAGGGCCTGAGAGACAAGTATGAAAAACACCATCGCGCGCAATTGACGGATGACGCGCTTGTCTCCGCCGTTCGCTTGTCGTCCCAATACGTATCGGATCGCTTCTTGCCGGATAAGGCGATAGACGTCATTGATGAGGCGTGCAGCAAGGTTCGTCTCGAGAAAGAAACTTTCCCGACCAACATTCGGGATCTTCAGCGCCAAATTGAAGAAACGGTTCGCACCAAAAAAGACATGATCGAGAAACAGGATTTTGAAAAGGCCGTCGAGTTGCGCGATCAGGAAGAGCAGGACAGGAGCAGACTCGACGAGTTGAAAACGGAATGGGAAGCGGGTCAAACGGATGAAGAACCGTTTGTCACCGACGAGGATGTGGCCTATGTGGTCAGCCGGATGACCGGGATTCCGCTGCAGCGTATCGGAGAAGTGGAGAACGAACGTCTTCTTCGGATGGAAGAGGAGTTGAATGGCCACATCATCGGGCAAGAAGAAGCCACGCGTGTCTTGACGAAGGCGGTTCGCCGGGCGCGAGCGGGCCTGAAGGGGCCGAAACGCCCGATCGGCAGTTTCTTGTTCCTGGGTCCCACGGGTGTGGGCAAGACCGAAATGGCCAGAATGCTCGCTCAGTTCATGTTCGGCGACCCCGGCGCCCTCATTCGCATTGATATGAGCGAATACATGGAGAGATTCAACGTCTCCCGCCTCACCGGAGCGCCTCCTGGATATGTCGGTTATGAAGAGGGCGGACAACTCACCGAGCGTGTTCGCAGAAAGCCTTATTCCGTCGTGCTGCTCGATGAAATCGAGAAGGCGCACCCCGATGTCTACCACGTCTTGCTGCAAGTGATGGACGATGGTCTCCTCACGGACAGCTATGGCCGCAACATAGACTTCAAGAACACCATCATCATCATGACTTCGAATTTGGCGGCGCGTGCCATCGAGAAAGGGACATCCCTCGGCTTCCAGAAGGTGGACACGGGCCTCGGATTCGACAAGATGAAGGACAGTATTCGTGATGAGTTGAAGCGCACCTTCAATCCTGAGTTTCTGAACCGGATTGATGACGTCATCATCTTCCGGCCATTGACCCATGAAGACATCCTGAAAATCGTGGATATCGAAATAGCCAAAGTCAACGAGACGCTGAGCGAAAAGGAAATGACGATTGAACTGAGCGACGAAGCCAAGGACTGGCTTGCCAAACAGGGGTTTGAGCCGGCTTATGGGGCGAGGCCTCTGCGTCGCGTCATCCAAAGACACATAGAAGATACCCTCAGCGAAGAAGTTCTGCATGGTAAATTCCAGGATGGGGGAACGATCCTGGCGAAGTTGGCTGGGGATGAATTGGTATTCGAACTGAAAGAAGACACGGAAGTGCTCAGTGTCCAAGACCTATAGTTTCATTGAAAAAAAATTGAAACTTGTTTCCCCTTTTTTCTCAGGGGGTGGTCTTATGCGTTGTGCGGCGAAGGTGTCGGCCTGCGCCGTTTTGGCCTTCCTGTTTCTTGTTGCCGCTTCTCATGAGGCGATAGGGCAGTCGGCTTCACCGGCCATCACGGTACGGGCTATTGAAGTTAAGGGGAATCGCCGGGTTGATCGTTCCACGGTTCTTTTTTACGTTCGGCTGAAAGAGGGACAAAACTACACCAACACAGAATTGGTCAAGCAAACCCGCGCGGATGTCCGAGCCATATACAAACTGGGATTTTTCCGGGATGTGAAAGTTCAGGTGGAGTCTCTTGAAGGGGGGCTCCGCGTTATTTATCAACTCAGCGAAAAACCCACGATCAACCAGATTGAGATCATTGGAAACAGCAAATTAGACCTCGAAAAAATCCGCGAGCGTATCACAGTCAAAGTTCAAACCATTGTCAGCGAGTCCATCCTTAAAGAAACTGTCCGGAATATCCGAAAACTATATCAGGAAAGCGGCTATTATTTCGCACGCATAGAAGCTGTTCTGAAAGAAAGCGGCCAGAACACGGTGGCCGTCACGTTCGTGATAGATGAGGGTGAAAGCGTAAGCATCGGAGCAATCAATTTTGAAGGCAACGAAAATGTCTCGAAAAGGGATTTGCTCAAAGCCATGGAAACCAGCGAAAAGGGTATTTTCTCTTTTATTACAAGCTCGGGGATTTTTAACGAGGATGAACTACAAAGGGATTTGGTGCGAATTCGCTTATTGTATGAGAGTCGCGGATACGCAAAAGTTCAGGTCGGGCAGCCCGTTATTCGCGAGGAGCGAGAAAGAGGCCGGATATATATAACGATCCCCATTAGCGAAGGTTTGCGCTACAGAATCGCGAAAATTGATATACGCGGTGGAGAGGATGTTATCCCCCAGGAAGAGATAAGAAAGAAGATGCTTCTTTTTGTCGGCGATGTTTTCAATAAAACCCGCTTGCTCTCTGATGTGCAAGCGATAACGAATCAATTTTCGAACCGTGGCTATGCGTTCGTAGATGTCAATAGTTTCACGAAAACAGACGACAATAAGAAAACGGTCGACCTTACTGTACGAATCAATAAAGGGCGTAGAGTATACATTGGAAAAGTGGGGGTAAAAGGCAACACCCGCACTCGTGAGAATGTAATTCGTCGAGATGTTCGCGTTATCGAGGGGTCTCTGTACAGCAAGAGAGGATTGGATTTAACACGCAAGCGGCTCGTTCGGAAGAATTATTTTGAAACGGTGAAAGTCGTTGAAAAACGTCGCCCTGGGAGCGATGAAATACTCGACGTCGAGATTGAGGTGAAGGAGAAACCGACCGGCTCCATTACAGGTGGTGTCGGTATCAACAGCGACGAGGGTGTTTACGGGCAAGCTGAATTAAGAGAGTCGAATTTATTCGGTAAGGGTTTGGTTGCTTCAATATTCACCAGAATTTCTTCCGATCGCTTTGATTTGATAACGGAATTCTTTGATCCCAATTTCAGGGATTCAGGATACTCGCTTGGGGGAAGCCTGTTTTTTGTCGATCAGGAATATGAAACTTTTGATAACCAAAGACAGGGTGGCCGAATAACGGTTGGCAAGGAATTTCAGGAGTTCTTGAGAGCATTCATCTCTTATGAGATTGCGGAATCGGAAATCAGCAACGTTTCCGACAATGCGATAACCACGATTCTCGAGCAGGAAGGAGAAACTTTTCTCGAAAGCAGCATCATTCCGAGGCTGGTCTACGATAGCCTGAACAGACCCGTTTTCCCGACGGATGGCACTTACTGGAGCATCGCCTCCACGATTTCTTCGTCGGTGTTGGGCGGAAACGTCGACGTTCTCACCGCAGAAGCAGAGTTCAGGCAATATCATAACATCGGGGAGCGTTTCCGGATCCGCATTTTACGGGATTTGGTTTTGAGTTTGAGGGGTACTGTCCGCTACGTCGACTCACTCAAGGGCGAAGTTCCCGCGTTCCGCCGTTTGTACGCCACCAGAAAGCATACCGTTCGGGGTTTCACTTCCAGCGACCTGGGGCCGAAGGATATGCAGGGCGAAGCCATAGGTGGATTTTCCGCCGCTCTCGGCTCTGTTGAATTGACGCATCCTTTCATCGGCCCGACTCAAGTCGCGGTTTTCTTTGATATGGGAAACATCTGGGATGAGGATAAGGCCTTCGATTTCGGAGAATTGAGATACGGCGCCGGAATCGGTTTGCGCATCGTGACGCCAATCGGCCCCATGCGGCTCGATATCGGATACAAGCTGGACAGAAAAGAGAACGAGCGCAGAAGAGAAGCGCATCTGGGGATCGGTGCTGCGTTTTAGCAGTATTCGAGTTAGCAGCATTTGAGTCGATATTGTCTTAGGGATGGAGGATGTTTGACGTGAGGCGGCATGGCCCATCTATTTTGCTCCTTTCGGTATTTTTCACATTTGCACATGTAGGCCATGTGGAATCGGCAAGTGTGAAATACGGCGTCGTCAATATTCAGCGCGTATTACAGACTTCAAGAGGCGGACGCGCCGCGAGCTCGTCTTTGGAAAGGGAGAGGAACAGGCTTCAAAGCGCGATTCGGAAAAGGCGCGACGAATTGAGCATACTTGCGAACAAGGCGCGGGATTTGCAGGTGGAGATCGAGCAGAAAAGCGGGGTTTGGCGCCAGGAGGAAAAAGAGCGCAAGTCGTTCGATTTGCGTTCCCAAAGAAGGGAGCTCGCGCGCGAGCAGGACAATTTGAGGCGATTGGTGCGAGAGAGCGAGCGAGACCTGCAAGATCGCCGAAGAATAGCCACGGAGAAGGTTTTGAAAGAAGTTCGCAGCATTGTTGAGGAGATCGGGAAGAAAGAAGATTTGGATGTCATTGTGGACAATGCATCCGGCGGCGTTTTGTTCGTCAACCCGAGAGTAGATCTCACAGAGAGGGTGATCAAGCTATACGACCAGAAGAAGAAATAAAATGCTTCTCGCAGACATCGCAAATCTGCTTGGCGGGGAATTGATCGGTGACGGGAACGTAGATCTGCAAGATGTAGCTGCTTATGAAGAGGCCTCACCGACAGATTTGAGTTATGTGGAGTCGGCGAAAAAACTGAACACGCATTCTGATGCGGGCGCCCTCATCGTTCCTCAGGGTGTGGAAATTGGCCGTCCAGGTATTTCTACGAAAAATCCTCGTTTGTTTTTCGCTCGCGCGGTTTCACTGTTTCGACCACCCCGAAAATTCCAGCCGGGAATTGACGCCAGCGCCAGTATCTCCGAAACGGCCTGTGTGGGAGATGGTGTGTATGTAGGGCCATTTGCATCTCTTGCCGGTGGTGCTGTGGTAGGGGACGGTTCCTATGTCGGGCCGGGTGTCCATATCGACCAAAATGTGAGGATAGGCTCTGAATGTCATATATACCCGAATTGTGTTTTGTACGCTGATGTAGAGATAGGGTCCCGGGTGATCCTCCATGCGGGAGTCGTCGTCGGAGCAGATGGGTTTGGTTATATTCCCGATGAGGAGGGACGTATTTTCAAATACCCGCAAACGGGCAGGGTCGTCATTGAAGACGACGTGGAGATCGGCGCGAACAGCACGATTGACCGCGCTACGTTGAGGGAAACGAGAATCGGACGCGGCACGAAAATCGACAATCTGGTGCAAATTGCGCACAATGTTGTGATTGGGGAGGATTGTATATTAGCGAGCCAGGTCGGTATCTCGGGTAGCGTGAAAATTGGGCGGGGCGTCATGATGGGCGGCCGTGCCGGGGTAGCGGATCATCTCGAAATTGGTGATGGGGCGAAACTGGGAGCCGATACCGGCGTGCTGAAGAGTCTGGAGGGCGGGAAAATGTATCTGCACACTCCTGCGACGGAAATTCGTGATGCGCGCAGGCGAATCGCGGTTTTGAGGAATTTGCCGAGGTTGTCGGAGAGAGTGAATGAACTCGAAAAAAGGATTGGTGAATTAGAATCATGATGGATAGCCGGCGAATACAAGAGTTAATCCCGCACCGGGACCCGTTTCTTTTCGTCGATCAGGTGACGGCACTCGACCCGGAAGAAATTTCTGTTGTAGCCCAGAAAAAAATCACGAAAGATGAACCATGTCTGGATGGTCACTTCCCGGGCAATCCCATCATGCCGGGTGTATTGCTCATCGAAGCGTTGGCGCAGACCGGTTTGATATGCCTGTTCGAGTTGAAATTGATTGATCCGGGCGGTGACTTTTTCTTCACTGGTATCGAGCAGGTAAAATTCAGGCGTCCGGTTGTCCCGGGTGATTTGTTGCAGCTGCACGCAAAACTCCTGAAAAACAAACGGGCTATATGGAAATTTGAAGGACGGGCGTTTGTAGGGGAGCAAATCGCCGCCGAAGGTCTTTTCACCGCCTATGCTACTCCCCGCCCTCGATAGACATTGAACGCTATAGCCCCCACTTCTCATATCGACCCGGAAGCACAACTCGGGAATGGTTTGAAAATCGCTCCGGGGGCTTTTGTGGGCGCAAACGTGATTCTTGGGGATGGATGTGAAATCGGGCCGAACGCGACCATTCAAGGACCTGCCGTTATAGGTGAGGGGTGCCGGATTTTTCCGAATGCCGTTATCGGCCTGGAAGCGCAAATTGTCGATTTGCCACAGGATTCAGGCGGGGTCGAAATCGGAGCGGGTACGGTTGTCCGTGAAACGGCGACAATCCACCGTTCTATGTATCAGGGCCAAAACACGGTAATAGGCGGAAAATGCTACATCATGGTCGGTGCGCATGTGGGTCACGATTGCCGCGTGGGTGATGAGACGGTCCTGGTGAATCATTGCTCCCTGGGAGGGCATGTGGAAGTCGGGGAAAAATGTTTCATATCCAATTTCATCGGCGTGCATCAGCGTATGCAGGTCGGTGAGGGTTCGATTCTGGTAGGTCCCATTGCGGTGAGGAAAGACGTGCCTCCGTTCGTTAAAATGGCGGGCACTCCTTTTCGTGTGGTTGGACTGAATGTGGTCGGTTTGCGCAGAAGAGGCGTTTCGGCTGAAGTGAGAGCGGACATCAAGAGGGCGTATAAAATCCTTTTCAACGAAACCGGTACAATGGCGCAAAAAATAGAAATAATAGAAGCGCAAGCGCCATTAGGAGCGGAAATTCAATCCGTGGTAGAATTCGTGCGCAATTCGAAGAACGGCATCTATCAAGGTCGCGTATAAGGGCAGGTTTTTTAAGAGGTTAAAAGCCCATGCTGGATTCTCTGCGAGTTGGCGTCGTTGGTGTTGGCCATATGGGCAGCTATCATGTGGCTGCGCTTTCCGAGCTGTTGGACGTGAATTTGGTGGCTGTTTGTGACTTGGTTCCCAGTCGCGCCCGAGAACTGGCTGATAGATATGGAGCGGAAGCGTTTTCTGATCCCGTCGATCTGATCGGTCGTGTGGATGCGGTTGCTATCGCTGTTCCCACCTTGCAGCATTTTGAGGTGTCCCGGATATTCCTTGAAAATCACATTCATGTATTGGTAGAGAAGCCCATTTGTACAACGATGGATGATGCTCGCAGACTGTTCGACATGGCCACCAAAAACAATCTGGTTCTTCATATCGGACATGTGGAACGGTTCAACGGGGCCGTTCAGGAGTTGGGTAACATTGTAGATGCTCCCACCCTGATTGAATGCCGCAGGTTAGGGCCCTTCTCGCCGAGAGTACGGGAAGATGGAGTTGTGCTCGACTTGATGATTCACGATCTCGACATCGTTTTAAGGCTGGTGGATGAGGAGATCGATTTGCTCTCGGCAGCCGGCGCGAGTGTTTTCTCTGATCGGGATGACGTGGCGAATGTGCAGATTTGCTTTGCCAATGGATGTCTGGCGAACCTGACAGCAAGCCGGATGACGCAGAACAAGATCAGGACGCTTTCCGTATCTCAACCGGACGCGTTTATTACGCTTGATTATGCGGACCAGGAACTCAGAATTCACCGTCAAGCGATGAGCGAACACCAATTGACCCGTGAGGAACTCAAATATCGCGAACAATTTCAAGTGGAAAGGGTATTTGTTCATAAAGGCAATCCGCTCAAGCTGGAATTGCGGCATTTCTTGCAATCGGTGCAGCTCCTGGATGTTGTTTCTGATCCGGAAAAAGAATTACGGTCTTTGGAGGTTGCCCTTCGTGTCGTAGAGATGCTGAAAAGCACGATGCCCTCGACTCACTAACACTTCCCATGTCGGATTCCCCAGAGAGAATTGGCCTCGTTGCAGGTTCGGGCGGTTTGTCTTCCGAGTTTGTTTCCTGCGCGAAAAAACAGGGCAAGCATGTGTCCGTTGTGGCGTTGTCCGCTGAAATCGAGGAAACGCTGTCATCTGAGGCGGATTCCGTAATTCACATCCCTCCCACCCAGCCGAATAAAATCATCCGGTTTTTCAGTGATGAGGGTGTTGAAGAAATAGGGCTCGTCGGAAAGGTGGAGAAAAGCATTTTATTTCAATCTTTGCGCTTCGATTTGACCGTTTTGCGCTTCATGAAAAGCGCCAAGAATACGGCCGATGCAACGATCATGGATGCCGTTATTGAGTTTGTGGAAGAAAACGGAATGAAGGTGATAGCCCAAACAAAATATCTCGAGCATCTCATTACCCCGTCAGGGGGTATAACGAAAAAGAAGTTGCGCCAGAATCAGCGAAAAGACGCCGAATATGCGTTTCAGATGGCCCGGAGCGTTGCGGCGCTGGATATCGGCCAGACCGTGGTGGTCCACAAGGGGACGGTGGTTGCCGTGGAAGGTGTCGAAGGTACGAATGAGGCGATTCGAAGGGGATGCGCTCTCGCCGGGAAAGGGGTTGTTGTTTGCAAGGTGGCCCGTCCGAAGCAGGATATGCGCTATGACGTTCCTGCAGTGGGACCCGAGACCCTGCAAGTGATGCGCGAAGGTGGCGTTTCGGCATTGATTCTGGAAGCGGAGCGAACATTTCTCATCGATCGCGAGCGCTTGATACGGGAAGCCGACGCAACGGGCATCATCGTTGTCGGCTGGTCGGAAAATGAACAGGGATGAACGTTCGACAAACGACGTCATTGTTGTCGCCGGAGAGGCATCTGGAGATGTTCACGCCGCGAATTTAGTGAAAGCGCTTGCCGCCAGGATACCCGACCTCCAACTATCCGGAATGGGTGGGCAATTGATGGCCGAGGCGGGTGTGGAGTTATTTCAGGACATCGGTGATATATCTATCGTTGGTTTCGCCGGCATTCCCCGAATCTATCCCAAGCTGCGAAAAATCAAGAAAAATCTACTGAGCAGGATCTCGAATCAAAAGCCGAAAGCAGTCATTTTTGTAGATTATCCGGGATTCAATCTTTCGTGCGCGCGTTCTGTGCGCAAACTGCCGCAAACGCCAAAATGCATATATTTCATCACGCCACAGGTATGGGCCTGGTGGAAAGGCCGCGCTCGTACCATTGCGAATGATTTTGATCTGGCCTTGAACATATTTCCGTTCGAACCTCGTATTTTTAACGACTTGGGCGGGAAAGCCGTGTTCATTGGTAACCCCATCGCCTATGAACTTCGAGATGCGCCTTCGAAAGAAACGGCCAGACGCACGCTGGGCATACCGATGGACGACAAGGTGATTTCGCTTCTCCCGGGCAGTCGCCTCAAGGAAATCGACTCTCACGTGGATGCCATGATAGATGCGGTAAAGATAATCCATGCGGAAACGCCGGGATTGCGCTTTTTGATTTCAGAGGCGATTTCGTTGCCTGAAGGGTACGTTTCGAACCGCTTGAAACCATCTGGGTTGGAAATACGGCCTGTCAGGGGTGATTCAAAAAAAGTGATTCGCGCAGCCGACGCCGTAGTCGTAGCGAGCGGCACGGCTTCTCTCGAGACGGCTCTCCTGGGTGTACCGATGGTTGTTCTGTATGCCGCGGATATTCTTTCGTATACGCTGATCAAGTATTTTTTGATTCAGGTGGATTATGCGAGCCTGGTGAATTTATTGTCCGGCCATGAGGCGGTTCCCGAGTTGTGTCAAAACCAGGTGCGCGCGCAGCCTGTTGCAAACGCCTTGAGGGAAGTGCTTCTGAATGATGAGGTGCGAGCGAGGCAGGTCGGTGTTTTCGAGAGGATTCAAAACGCCCTGGAAGGGATGAACCCCTATGAATGCGCCGCGGCGCACATCGCGGCGGAACTCGGTTTTGAAGCGCAGGACGGGTAGCATGAGTGAAGATTCAATCGCTTATGATGAATGGGGCAGGAATCCCGACGCGCCGCTTTCTGCGTGGCTGGGCGGCGTGGTCATCGCGGGTTATCTGAAAGCGGTCTATGCCACTTCGTCGACAATTGTGCCGAAAACGGAATCGAATGAAAAAATGAGCCGCAAGCTCCATGAAAAATTCATCTGGGCGCTCTGGCATCATCATTTGGGGCTGCCCGCCTTTATTAATCCGAATAACTATCACCTCACGTGTATGGCGAGTCGAAGCCGTGACGGAGAATTACTCGCCCAGGTGTTGTCGCGGTTCAATACCCGATGCGTGAGAGGCTCTTCCTCTTCTTTTGATGGGACGGATAAAGGCGGAGCCGCCGCGGTTCGGCAGATGGTCAGAGTGGCGAAACAAGGGGAGCACCAACTCGTCATCACGCCTGACGGCCCGAAGGGTCCTCCGCAGAGGGTTAAGATGGGGATCATATCTTTGGCGAGCCTCACAGGATATCCGATTTGCCCGGTCGCCTTTTCGGCATCGCGCTTCTTCACCATCCCCACATGGGACAAGACGATTTTCCCTTTGCCGTTCGGGAGAATCGCTGTTTGTTGTGGAGAGCCTCTGGAAGTGCCGCGAACCCGGGACAAGGGGGAATTGGAGGCAAAGCGCGCAGAAATCGAAAAGCGGCTCATCAATGCGAATGAGGAGGCGCAGTACTACCTGAAGAACATGGAGGGGAAATAAGCCGCTCATGTTGTTTTTCTACAATGTCGTCATTCTTCTCATCTCGCCCGCATTGCTCGTGTATTTTTTGATTCGCCTGTGGTTTCGGGGGTTTGATCTCAGGGCTGTACGTGAAAGGTTCGGGTTTCTGCCCGAATTGCCCGATGCGGGGGGAGGGCGTCTTTGGCTGCATGCCGTCTCTGTGGGGGAAGTGGGTGTGGCTGCCGTCTTGATACCTGCGCTTTTGAAAAAGAAGCCGAAGCTCAAAATCGTTCTTTCCACGGTGACCCAGACAGGCAGAAACGAGGCCGGAAAAATCTCAGGCCTGGAGCATCTCATTTACTTGCCCTTGGATTTCCCTTTGATAGTCCGTTCCGCCCTGAAGCGCATCCGGCCGTCGATGATCGCGCTCATAGAGACGGAGATATGGCCGAATCTCGTGGCGGAGGCCGCAAGGGGGAAGATACCGGTATCCATTGTCAACGGGAGGCTCTCCGAGCGTTCGTATCATCGTTACAAACGCTTTCAGTTTTTTTTCTCTTCGGTTCTCGGGTGTTTCACGGACGTGCTGGTGCGTGGGGAAGCGGACGCCGAAAGGTTTCTGGCTTTGGGCGCGACTTCCGTGCGGGTTGCAGGGAACATCAAATTCGACGCGCCTGTGCCGCTTCAGGAACCCCCGTATGGGGCGTATGGCCTGGGCGCGTGTCGGCACGTCATCGTGGCCGGCAGCACGCACCCTGGAGAAGAGAAACTGATTGGAGAGGTGATGGCATCTATTCATCGGAAAATGCCGGAAGTGGGTCTCCTCCTCGCGCCCCGCCATATGGAGAGGGTGGCCCAGGCAGAAGCGGACTTGCGAAACGCAGGCATTTCTCCCGTGAGGTGGAGCCAGATTCAAGATACGGGCGGCGAGCATCAAGTGGTCATTCTGGATGTGATGGGAGAGCTCGCGGACGCCTATGGGTGCGCGGCGATGGCGATCATCGGTGGAAGTTTCATTCCCCATGGCGGTCAGAACCCGATAGAAGCGGCGCGCTGGGCGGTGCCATGCCTGTGCGGCCCCCACATGGAGAATTTCGCCGAGGTCATGTGCGAGATGGTCAGACAAGGCGGCGCGATTCAACTGAACGGGCGGGAGAATCTGGAGGGCGCCGTCATGAAATGGCTGGACGATCCGGAATCGCGGAGCAGGGCAGGTGAAGCGGCCCGCCGGGTAGTGCAGAGCAACCAGGGCGCCTCCGAGCGAACCGCGGAATACATCGTCCAGGTTCTGGCGGGTTCGGACAGGGGCGCCGCATGAGTTTTCGGCGCGGAATCCTGCAGGCCTGGGAGGGCAATCCTTCATCTCCTGCATGGTCTCGTGTATTGACGAAGAGCCTCGGTCCCCTGGGAAGTCTCTATGGCGCTGCAATGGCGCATCGACGCCGGCGTTATGAATCCGGGAAGGCCGGTGTCTCGAAAAATCCAGTACCTGTCATTTCGATCGGGAACCTCACGCTTGGGGGGACGGGAAAGACGCCCACAGTCGCCTGGCTCGTGGAAAAACTGACCTTGGGAGGCCGGAAGCCCGCTGTCGTGAGCAGGGGTTATGGCGGGAGGCCCAAGGATGTGATGGTTGTGGGCGACGGGAAGGGAAGCCTGATGGCCGCGCCGCCGGCCGCCGATGAGGCGGCGATGCTTGCCCGCCGCTATCCCGACCTCCTCGTTTTAACCGGTGCGGACCGTTCGTTCGTTGCGAAAAAGGCGGTAGAGGAATTCGGAGCGGATGTTGTTGTCCTCGACGATGGGTTTCAGCATCTGGCTCTTCACCGGGATATGGATGTGGTGGTCTTGCGCGGGGATTGTCCTTTTGGAAATGGCCGGGTGATCCCGGCGGGTGTCCTCAGGGAGTCGGTTTCGGCCCTGAAGCGTGCCGACGCCGTTTTGGTGACGGGCGAATGCGCCGACCGAACGAGACGGGAAATTCAGTCTCTTGTGCCGGATATTCCGGTGTCCACAGGCCACCTTGAGCCCGATGCGCTCCTGGATTCACGGGGCGAGAAAATAGGCTCACCGGATGAATTGAAAGGCGCCGGGGTCGTTGCTGTCAGCGGCCTGGGCAATCCGCATGGTTTCGAGAAAATGCTTGAATCGCTGGATGTCGAGATCATTGTGCATCACGGGTATCCGGATCATGCCCATTACGCTTTGGCGGATGGCGTGCGGCTCGTTTCGTCGCTGCAGAAGACCGGGGCCGATTTCATTCTCACTACGGAGAAGGATGCGGCGAAGCTGTCTCCTTTGTTGAGTAAAGCGCCGCTTCGCGTCCTGCGCGTGGTGATGAAGATTGATGATGAGATGAATTTGGCTGGTTTGATCGAAAAGAAAGCATTTTCGTCTTGAGTTGGCGCGTTATCCCCTGATGGAGGCGAGAAAGTAAGTCCCTCCCGCGAGAAAAATCGCATTGGGTCCCCAGGCCGCCAGGATGGGTGGCAAGCGTCCGGCATGTCCGAACGAAAGACTTGCATGGAAGAAAACGAGATATATGGCGCCGATTCCGATTGCGGTGGCAACTCCCAGAGCGACTCCTCCGCTTCTGCTGTTTCGAATGCAGAAAGAAACACCCACGAAGGCCAATACGAAACTGATGAATGGAGCAGAAATTTTTGCCCACATATCTACGATGTAGCGGGTCGGGTCCACGCCATTTTTACTCAGGCTTTTAATATAGCGAGTGAGTTCCTGGTAATTCATCGTCTCCGGGTTTCTGCCTGTTTTTTTGAAATCATTGGGTTTTTCCTCAAGCGCAAAAATTTTTTTCTCAAAAATTTCACGGTTGATTTTCCCCTCTTCAGAAAAGTCATGGATTACGCCTTTGCGGAATTCCCAATGCTTGTTCAAGGGCGCCCAAACCACCTCAACCGCGTCAATGCGTTGCGTTAAGCGGTTGTGCGGGTCCATTCGGTACAGAGTAACGCCTCTCATTTTCTCTGAAGATGGGTCATAGTGTGTAATGTGCCAGATGGTGTTGTTTTCCGAGCGATACCAGACTTTGTCTCTCTGGATATGCGTTCGCAAACCAATTTTTTGGATCTTGACCCGCCGGATGTATTCTCCGCGCTTGTTGGCGAGTGGAACGATGTATTCATTCGCCAAGAAGGTGAGGATGCTGATTCCCAGGCTGGCGATGAGGATGGGCGCAATGATTCGGTAGAGACTCAGGCCCCCTGCGCGCATGGCGAGAACCTGGTTTTCTCTCGCGAAAAGAATCAGCGTGAACGTGCTCGCAAGCAGAGTGGTGAGCGGTATGGAGAGAAAAACGAGATGGGGTATCTTGTACAGAAAATACAGGGCCGCGTCGGTCAGGGTCGCGTTCGCTTCGAGAAAATCATCAATTCGCTCGATAAACTCCGCTATCAGAAAAAGGGTGATGGCTCCCGACTGACAAAGAAACACCATTCTTAAAAACTGTTTCAGGACATAGCGGCTCAGTATGGTCATGGCGGGAATTTATGATTTGCTTCGGCTGAAGGGGGAAAAAGGTTTGAGGAACAGACCCCGGATGTCGATGGTGTTGCGCAATCCTGCGGTTCGTACCAGGTATCCCGCAAGCAGGGCCAATAATACGTTCGGGCTCCAGACGGCGACGGCAACGCTGATTTGTCCGCTTTCCGCCATTCCCTCGGTGAAGGTAACGAGCAGGTAATAGAGGATCAGAACGCCCAGGCTCAGGGCGAAGCCGCCGTGACGTCCCGAGCGCTTGTTCTGAACGCCAAGAGGCGCCCCCAGAAACGCTAAAATGAGGCAGGTGAATGGTACCGCGAATTTCTTGTATAACTCCACAAGAATGGCGTTGTACCTGCTGGTTCCCGGCTCGTGTTCTTTTAGTTTGTTTCTGAGTTCATGTAATGGGAAAGACCGCAGGCTTCTCCGAAGCGCTTTCGTTTTCCCGATGGTTTTCGTGAGATCAAAATTGAGATCGTAGTTTCCGAAGCGCGCGATTTGATAATTGTTTCTGGAGGGAGAAGAGTCGTCATGTCCGCCGGTTTTCCTGGTTGAGACCTTCTCGGGCTCGCTGATCGTGTGGATGGTTCCTCTGGTGAGACGCAGCCATACTTTGGCGGATGTGGTGGATTTGATCAGCATGCCACGATCGGCAAAGATGACCCGGTTATTCCCGGCCTCTCTCATGTCTGAAACCATGATGCCTTTCATTGCCTTGCCCGACGATTCGATTTCACGCACATAGAACATGATTCCATCGAAATCGTCATGAAAAACCTGCTCTTGAAGGTCGAATGTAGCGACTCGACTGTGAAGCATCTGTTGGCGGACTTCCAAAGTGGTGTTTTGACTCCAGGGAAGCCCGAACATCATGAGGAAACCGCTCAGGAGGGCGGTGGCTACTGCCACCACTCCCACGGGGATGAGTTGAGAATAGAAGGTCATGCCTGAAGCGGTCATCGCCAAGGATTCGCTGTCGCTCGAGAGGCGGCTGAACACCATGATGCTCGAAATCAGGGTGGACATCGGCAAGGTAATAAGGAGAAGAACGGGCAAGGCGGCGAAAAGAAATTGCGCCACGATTGATAGTGGAATTCCGCGGTTAACCACCAAATCCGTGAATTGGAGCATTTTATGAAGCAGGAGTATGAATGTAAGGAAAAACAAGGTGATGAGGAGATAGGACACCAATTCACCCAGGATATATCGGTGCAAAGTTTTCAAGGGTAATCCTCTGGGAGATGGGTACTCAATGCTCTTGCATCACACTATATGAGGGTTTGCTGGATTGCAAAACGTGTTTTCATGCTCATTGACGCCCATGACATCGGTTGATAGCGTTGAAAAAAGGGCGGTTTTGGTTGCTTTTCCCCGTGACTCAAGGTGCGGAGACGCATCGGGGAGGAATGGAATTTGTCCGGCGATGCCGATCGAGAGGAGTTGCACCTTGTAGTGGCGCCCACATGGATAGGTGATACGGCGATGTCCGCTCCTTTTTTTTCATCCTTGAGGCGAGCACACCCTGGGGCGAGAGTGATGGCGGCGGCAGGTCCCTGGACTTCCGGGCTGCTCCGCAGTTTTCCCTGGATCGATCGGGTCTTGTCTCTCGATGCGGGGAAATGGAGCAGCTTCTTTTCTTTGAGGAGAATGTTAAGAAACGAGTCGGTAGATTATGCGTGGATTCTGCCCAACAGTTTTCGTGCGGCCCTCATGGCGAAATGGATAGGAGCAAGGCGGCAAGTCGGATATGGGAGCGATAGCCGGGGCTGGCTTTTGAGCAACCGTGTGGCTCTTCCGAGAGATGTTTCTCATCTGGTGGATCGGTATCTTTACCTTCTTCAGGCGGAAGGACATCAAACCCGGGTTCGGGTTGATGATTACTTCATCAGACCAGAGGCGCAACAATTCGCGGAGAATTTATTGATAGCGCATCACGCGAGGAAAAATGCGCCTTTGGTGGGAGTTCATCCCGGGGCCTTTTTCGGTGAATCCAAGACGTGGCCGCTGGAATACTTCAAAAAACTCATTCACCGGCTCGCGGGTCGCGAGGGGGCACAGGTTTTCATATTGGGCGGGCCGCATGAACTGGCGCTGACGGGGAAATTGGCTCAGATGTCCGGGGGACGAGCGGTGAATCTGGCCGGAAAAGATACTTTGGAGACGCTGCCCGCCTTGCTGTCCCGGCTGGATGTTTTCATCTCCGGCGATACGGGTCCGCTTCATATAGCGGCGCTCGCCGGGACCGCGACGATTGCGCTGTTCGGTTCCACTGACTATCGTCGAACGGCGCCAAGAGGCCCTTGGAACCGGACTGTTCATAAGGATCTCGATTGCAGCCCGTGCTTCGCGAGAAAGTGTCCTCTCCGTCATCACAACTGCATGAAGCAGATTACGCCCGAAGAAGTGGTAAGCGAAGTCATTGAGTTGCTGAACAAAAAACCGGGGATCGGCAAAAATGGAAACTGAGAAAAGCGCCGCGAAGAGGCCGGCGGTATTTTTTGACAGGGACGGAACCCTGAATCGTGACGTGGGCTATGTCACTCACCTCGACGTGTATGAGCTCCTTCCCAGGGCGGCGGCGGCCGTCCGCAAGGTGAACGAAGCCGGGTGGCTCGCCATCCTGATCACGAACCAAGCAGGGGTGGCCAGGGGCTATTTCCCGGAATCCATGCTGGAAAAGGTGCATCGCAAGCTTCAGGATGAACTGGGCGGCAAAGGCGCGCGCCTCGACGCCATCTACTATTGTCCGCACGTTCCGAACGGAGACAATCCCGAATATGCGATTGACTGCAAGATGCGGAAACCCTTTCCCGGCATGATTCTGAAGGCGGCGGCGGAGCACAGCGTCGATTTGGGAAAATCCGTCTTGCTGGGAGACAAGTATTCCGACTTGGAAGCGGGCTGGCGTGCGGGTTGCAGGGCGGGCCTTGTGCTCACAGGGTACGGGCGGGGAGAAAGAGAGCTTCGTGGAGAACAGTGGCCCCGCCAGCCCGATTTCGTGGCGCAAGACGCCTATCATGCGGTGGAAATCATCTTGAACGAGAGCGGGAAGCACTAATATGAATTCATCGCTGGAGAAATATATTCAAGGATTCTCGTCTGTCCATGTGGCGGTGATTGGCGATTTCATCGCGGATGAATTCATTCACGGCGCTACTTCTCGCATCAGCCGGGAAGCGCCGGTTCTTGTTCTGGATTTCATCCGTCGTGAGGTCGTTCCCGGCGGCGGGGGCAATGCGGCGATGAACGCGGCGGCCCTGGGCGGAAACGTTACGGCCATCGGCGCGTTGGGGACCGATGAAGCGGGCGAGGAACTCCGCCGTACGATGAGGAAACACGGAATAGATACCAGACTGTTATTTGAAGATTCCGAGCGTGTCACGCCCACGAAGACGCGTGTGATGGCGGGAGGCAGAAACACCAAGCGCCAGCAGGTGATTCGGGTGGATCACGAAATGAAGCTGGATTCGAGCGAGACGCTCGAATCCCAGTTCATCCGTGAAATCGAGAGGTTGGCGAAAGACGGCCTGGATGCTCTGTTGATTTCAGACTACGGCCTGGGCGTCATTACGAAAGGGGTCAAAGAGGCGATTCGGGAATTATCCACCGAACTCATCGTCACGGTGGACAGCCGCTATGCGGGAGATTCGTTTCCGGGGGTCACGGCTGTTACGCCCAATGAGGAGGAAATGGCAGGTCTTCTGGGTTATTGGCCCGATGAAGAGCGTCTCGATGAAGCGGGAGCATCTTTACTCGAAAAAACGGGGGCCCGGGCGATATTGCTCACCCGGGGAGACGAGGGCATGAGTCTCTTTGAAAGAGATACTCCAAGGACGGATATTCCTGTCTACGGGTCGGATCAGGTACTCGACGTGACCGGGGCGGGGGATACGGTGATCGCGACGTTCACACTCTCCCTGGCTGCGGGCGCCTCGATGCGCGAGGCGGCGGAACTCGCGAATCGAGCGGCGGGGTTGGTGGTGATGAAGGCGGGAACGACGGTCGTGGAACCCCGGGAGCTTCTGGCGACGTTCGAGAGGGGGGGCGCGTGAGCATCCGGGAAAAGGCTTGTCGGCGGAAATGGATGCGGGTGAATTTCCTGAGCCCGGTTTCGGAGAAATGGAGCGAAAACGGCAGGCGCATCGGGAGAGCGGTCGCGGATGGGTGAGCGAATCCTCATCATTCGCTTGGGCGCAATTGGTGATATCGTCCATACGCTGCCCCTGGCGTCGGCCATCAAGGATGCGCGGCCTGATTCCCATATCACATGGGCGGTCGAGCCGGCCCCGCGAGAGGTTCTGCTCGGAAATCCGGATATAGATGAAATCTTGACCATTGACACAAAGAGGTGGCGGAAAAACCTGTTTTCCGGCGGATTCTCCGCTCTTAGACGCGACCTGCTCGCCGTAAGGAATGCAGGCGCCGACGTAGCGCTGGATGCCCAGGGGCTGCTGAAAAGCGGTTTTCTGGCATGGGCGTCGGGAGCGCCCGTTCGCATAGGATTTGAGCATCGTTTTTGCAAAGAAGGAATGAACGTTCTATTCACGACGCATCAGGTGCTGCCCCCGCAAAACCCCCACCACGTGGTGGAGAAGAATTTATCTCTTCTCGATCCATTGGATTTGCCGATTCCGTTGAAAGAGCAATACCGCTTTCCTCTTCATGAAACGCAGCAGGAGAGGGAGCAGGCGGAAAAGTATTTTGAGAGCGTGGGCCAGCGGGACGGGTGTCAGCTTCTGGTGATCCATCCCGGGGGCGGGTGGGTGACAAAACGCTGGGACCCGGCTCGTTTCGCGCAACTCGCCGATGATTGGCATGTGAATGGCAAGGGGGACGTTCTGCTGATATGGGGCCCGGGAGAGGAAAAGATTGTGGAAGAGGTGATGGATGCCATGAAAACGCAGCCTCATGTTTCGCCTGCGACGGGCATTCGTGAAATGATGGCCTTGATTCGGCGTGGTTCTTGTTTTGTGGGAGGCGACTCGGGTCCCTTGCACCTGGCTGCCGCTATGGGGGTTCGGTGTCTGGCGATCATGGGGCCAACGGAACCTGTGAGAAACGGCCCATGGGGCGCAGGGCATTTGGTTTTACATCATCGACTCGCTTGTAGTGGTTGTTATGCGAGAAAATGTCCTGATATCGAGTGTCTGGAACGCGTGAGAATCGTAGAGGCGGTAGACGGGCTAAACCGACTATGCCTGGCCCATGAAAAACATGGCGAGATATGCGAAACTAACCGAGTTTATTGAAAGAAGCGGTCGGTGTATCAGTTTTCGTAGTGATGTAACCAACGACTTCGAGGCGTGGATGTCGTTTCTGGAGTTCGTTTGAAAATTGGAGATAAGCGTAAGATGAGCGTGGATAAAGAGTTGTTGGAGATTTTGGCGTGTCCTGTCACCAAGACCCCGCTTGAATTAAGCGGAGATGGAAATTTTTTAATCGCCCGGGAATCGGGTTTGGTTTACAAAATCGAAGATGGCATCCCCATCATGCTGGTGGACGAAGCCATCCCGCTCGATGAGTGGGAGAAAGCCCAAGGGAAAGGTTAGAAAGATGTCTGGCTTGGCGGAAACATCTGCCGAAGCCGGCACGGAAAGGAAGCTTGCCTCTGGATCGACAAGGAAACCGGTTAGCGTCACGGTTGTTGCCCACAATGAAGCGAAACGCATCCGTGCATGCATCGACAGCGTTTCCTGGGCGGATGAAATTATTGTGATAGATGCAGGTAGTACGGATGGTACTCGGGAGATATGCCAAAAACGTGGAGCGTTGGTCCTTCAACATCCCTGGCAAGGCTATGCGGCACAAAAAAATTTCGCTATCTCGAAAGCGAGTCATTCCTGGATATTGAGTCTGGATGCGGATGAATGCGTAAGTCCTGAGCTTGCAAAAGAAATTCTCTCCGTTTTGTCTGACGATGCTCCTGTTTCGGGGTATCGGATACCCCGGAAAAACATATTCTTCGGCCGCTGGCTCCGCCATGGCGATCTTTGGCCGGACTATCAGATACGATTGTTCCGGCGCGATGCGGGAGTGTTCAGAGAGAAAAGCGTTCACGAGTCCGTGGTGGTTCAAGGGCGAGTCGATGTATTTTCATCCCCCCTGGAACACTACAGCTATGATTCACTTTTCGATTTTTTCCAAAGACAGGTGAAATACGCCAGGTTATCGGCGGAAGACCTGTTTTCCAGGGGAGCGAGGCCTGGAATAGGTGATTTTGTCATCCGTCCACTTTGGCGTTTTTTCAAGAGCTATATCCTGAGAATGGGCCTTCGGGATGGTATGAACGGATTCTGGGTATCAGCCGGCTCCGCCTGTTATGTGTTCATGCGCGCCGCCTTTTTATGGGAGTTATGTCGGGAACGTGAACGCTCTTAGTGTTGCGGATACAGAAGCCTCCCCGGTAATGGGCGGAAGGGGGAAAAGAATTCTCTTGGGGCCCACTGCTCATATCGAATGCGGGCGCAAGGTTCTGCCAACCGGGAGGCCGAACGGCGAATTAAAGACCACTGAAGCAGGTGTGGCTTTTGAGCCGGCTTGGACGACACCAGAGTTCTATCTTGAAGGGAATCCGGGATGAGTCGCACCCGGGTTTATCTTAGGCTCCTGAAATATTTGCGTCCGTACCGTTTTCGGTTCGGCATCGCAGTCGCCTGCACAATCGTTATGGGCGGTCTGAATGCTTATCCCGCGTACCTCGTTCAGCATGTCATCAATGATATTCTGATTTCGAAACGAGCCGACATCGTCCTGTTGATTTGTCTGTCTCTCGTTGTCGTTTATCTGGCAAAAGGTATTGCGGCTTATTTCCAGACTTATTTCATGCACTGGGTTGGTCAACATGTGGTGATGGATATCCGGAATGAGCTTCATCGGCATCTTCTTAATTTGCCGCTTCGGTTTTTTGAGGTGAAGACAACCGGGGAACTGATGTCGAAAGTCATTTATGACATCTCTTTGATGCAACATGCGGCGACAGACTCCGTGCGGGATTTGCTCCGGTATGGCTTTACCTTTATCGCTTTGCTTGGCGTGGCCATTTACCAGAGTCCCAAAATGGCGGTGGTATTCATCCTGATCGTTCCCCTGGTGGCGTTTTTGGTCTTGACGATGGGAGAGAAGATTCGCCGAATCACGCGGAGAAGCCAGGAGCGGATGGGCGACATGAGCAACTTGATGAAAGAAACCTATGTGGGCATTCGCGTCGTCAAAGCGTTTGGAACGGAAAGTGAGGAAAGAAGCCGTTTTGCGCAGGCCACACGCTCCTTTTTTGACACTGTAATGCGGGCCATGCGGGTTCGCTCGCTCGCACCTCCGATGGTGGAGATCATCAGCGGTATTCTGGGTGCGGGAATTTTGTGGTTCGGGGCAAGGGCAGTCATCCAGGGGAGTATGGATCCGGGCAAACTCACGAGTTTCGCGGTCGCTCTTGGCATGGCCTATGGCCCGCTGAAATCCTTCACTCGAGTGTTTCATAACCTGGTGGAAGGGATTGCGGGCGGCCAGTCGGTTTTTGAGATCATGGACGAGCATGTTCCAGAGAACAAGAATCCCGATGGCGAAAAGATGGAGCGGCTTTCCCAGCATGTTCGATTCGAGGGTGTGCACTTTTCCTACACGGATGAAGTTACGCTGGAGGAAATCGATGTCGAGGTGCCGGCAGGTTGCATCCTGGCCGTTGTAGGAATGAGTGGTGCGGGAAAAAGTACGATGCTGGATTTGATTCCGCGCTTTTATTTGCCCAGCCGGGGAAGTATTTCCTTCGATGGGAAAGAAGCGTCTGAATATTCACTGAGCAGCTTGCGCGCCCAGATCGCCGTGGTAACCCAGCAGGTAATTTTGTTTAATGATACGGCGGAAAACAATATCGCCTATGGTGTGAAGAGTCCTGTCAGCCGAGAAGAAGTAATCTCGGCGGCCAAAGCGGCCAATGCCCATGATTTTATTATGGAGCTTGAAAATGGGTATGAGACCATGCTGGGTGAAGAGGGAGTACGCCTTTCCGGCGGTGAGCGCCAGCGCATCGCCATTGCACGCGCGATTTTGAGGGATCCTTCTATTTTGCTGCTCGATGAAGCCACGAGCGCGCTCGACACGGAAAGCGAGCAGTTGATTCAGGAGGCTCTGGAGCCTTTGATGAAGGGCCGCACCACGTTCGTGGTGGCTCACAGGCTCTCCACCGTCCGAAACGCTGATTTAATCGTCGTACTTGATGGGGGACGAATTGTGGAAAGGGGGACGCACGATGAGTTGATGAAGAGGGGAGGCTTGTACCATAGACTCTACGAAATGCAGTTCGCGAATGAGGAAATGTCCCTTTCCGGTGAAATCAACAGTGCAACGAATGGTGGGAATATATCGTAAGTCGTTTGCACGGTGGTTCATGTAATCGGGTGAAAAAATCTCCCACGTCCCAAACTGGCTTTTGGGCTGAAAAGTTCTATTTAGACATCAGCTATGCATCCTTATTCTGAATTTCTACCTGCTCGCCTTGATTCCATATATTATCCCAAAGAAAGCGGGTATTGTTTTGCCCGGAAAAAGCGGCCAGGTTCTTTTGGTGCTGAGGCGAGAGAGCAACTTGATGAATGAGTTAAAAGGCTCTTTCATAGAATTGGGCGGGCGCCTCAAGAGACGCTCAACTGTCTCTCTGGTGGCGTTCGGCGGGCTTTTGGGTTTTGTCGTCAGTGCGCCTTTCTCGATATCAATCGCTCAAATTTGCGTGTTTACCGCCGTGGTGGCATGGCTGGCTTCCATGACCAAGGCGGCGCCCTTGCTGACGCAGAAATTTCCTTTGTGGGGTGCCTGGCTCCTTTTCGCGCTGTTTACTCTCGCCAGCTCCTTTCACGCGCCAGATTCGCTTACCAGCCTGATCAAGTCGAGGGAATTGACGCAAATCATGATTTTTTATTTGGCCATGAACGTCGTCCAGGACGACTGGGAAGCGCTTTGGTTGGTGAAAGCGCTCTTCGTGGCCGCGAGCGTGGCCGCTTTGTACGCCTTGGGAGTTTCGCTGCAGGGAGTATTATCTCTGGCGAATCGCCCGTCGGGCTTTTTCAGCATATACATGACGTTCGGCGGTTTTCTGCTGGTAGTCGGTCTTTTGGCGTTCACATACCTCCTGGTGCCGACTCGGGAACGCAAGAGCAAGTGGGTCTATGCGTCGGCCCTCCTGATACTCACTGCGTTGATCACGACTTTGAGTCGCAGCGCCTGGGTAGGCCTTGTCATCGGGGTGGCGGCTGTCGCAGTTGCGAGCAGGCGCAAGATAGCGAGTTTGTGTTTGGCGCTGGCGGTGGCGCTGGCGATTTTCATGGCGCCTCATGCCATCCGCCAGCGCGTGAAGAGCATGATGAATCCCCGGGACAAGACGGCAGTGGAGCGGATCAACATGTGGAAGGGCGGCATCAAAATGTTCATGGACAAAAAACTTCTGGGTTTTGGCCCCGGGCAAATCAAATACAATTATGCTCACTATGCGAACCCCGACGCGACCTCGAAACCTCCGTCCCATTTGCACAACAATATCATTCACTTGGCGGCCGAGCGGGGAGTTTTTGCTCTGGGCGCTTGGATTTGGGCCTGGGTCGGATATTTCGTCCTGGTGATTCAGCGAATTCGGGATTCGAGAGACGCGCCTTTCGGGACGCGGTTTCGCATGATAGGCGGTTTGGCCGTAGCCGCAGGGTTCTTAAGCGCCGGGATGTTCGAATACAACTTCGGTGATTCCGAGGTAGTGATGCTCATGTTTATGGTGATCGCTCTGCCATTCATAGGCGGGACGAACGAAGTTCATTCGGGATAATTCGATTTGCGTTGCAGGCTTACCGGAAGCGTATCAAGGATTGGAAAAAGCCTAATTTTTTGACCGGCTCAGCGGCTACGAGATCAACCCCGCCGAGTTTGTCGCCTCTCAATTCATATGTGATGCGGCCCACTTTTTGACCGTTGCGGATGGGTGCTGATATCTCCGGAGGCAGCTCTACTTTCATGGATATACGCTTTCCGTCGCCCCTCCTTATCAATGCCTCGACACTTTCTTTCAGCCGGATGCGGACTGTCCGCTTCTGCCCGTTCAGGACCTTGATCTGGCGGCGTTTCGGTTTTTTGATTTGGTCCAAATCAACCCAGCGGTATTGGGTGAACCCCCATGCGAGCAAGCGCTTGGCCTCTTTGAATCGGCGCCTGGAATGACTCGAGCCCATCACGACGGCGATGAGTCTTAGGTTTTTGCGTTTGGCCGTGGCGACGATGCTGAACCCGGCTTTTCGGTGGTAGCCTGTTTTCAGACCATCCATTCCGCGAAACCGCCCCAGAAGAGTGTTCGTGTTGGTCAGGATGAAGCTCCCGTTCCGGAAAGGGGCATTCTTGGTGGCGCTCCACTTCATGATGAGTGGATATTTTATCAACTCGCGGGCAAGAATGCCGGCATCTCGCGCACTCATCTGGTTGTTCGGCTTGTTTCTGCCGGGGGGAAGCCCGTTGACGTTAACGAAACGGGTGTTCGTCATGCCAAGTTCTTTTGCGCGCTGGTTCATCAACTCGACGAAGGCTTCGGCGTCTCCGGCAATGTGTTCCGCCACGGCGTAAGAGGAGTCGTTTGCGGAACTGATGATGATGGATTTCATCAAATCTCTCAGAGAGAATTTTTCTCCTTGCTTCAAATAGACTTGCTGGCCTCCGATACGGGAGGCGCGTCTGCTGGTGGTGATGATCTCATCGAGATGGATGATGTTTCTGTTAATTTGTTCCATGGCGATTAAAGCGGTCATCATTTTCACGATGGAGGCGGGTTTGGTGGGAAGCCGCTCGTTTTTTGCTTTCAGGACTCTGCCCGTATTCGCTTCAATCAACAGAGTCGAGCGATAGGGGATGACCGCTTTACGGGAGCGTTTTCGGCGCGCGGAAGCGGAATCGACGTCGAGCGTCAGAAAACATATGAACAAAAGCAGCGGGAATACGATGATGGACAAGCGGAATCGCCGCCGACGGTCCAGAGCGAGCAACATGCGCTTTCCTTACATTCCAGGCGATGCGGGTGGGTTGGAAAAAGCTCCAAGGGTAATAGATGATCCCCTTGAATTTGAAACAATTAAAGACGTTTTCCATGTGCTTGTCAAAGTGGAAAGAGGACGGGGTACCAGGGAAGTCCCATGATGTGAGTGTATCTCAGCTTTTGATGGCGGTTATTCAGTTCGAGCGGCATCCTTAAATTCCATTTCTTGCGTCTGTTAGGTTGCTCTGATAGGATTTGCGCTACCAAAGGGGTATGGAATCGAATCCTCGGTTCACAATGGAGACACACGTCAAGCGTGCCCTGTATGAAAATGGGGTATGACATTCTTTTTTGCCGCATAGGCGGAAGGAGAAGGAGGTCTTCTCATGTTTAAGGGTTCTTATGTCGCGATGGTGACGCCGTTCCGCGACGGAAAGCTCGACGAAGAGGGCATTCGCTCTCTGGTGGAATTTCATGTTGAAAATGGAACGCATGGGATTGTGGCGTGTGGAACCACGGGAGAGTCCGCCACGCTGAGCCATGAAGAGCACGACCGGGTCGTAGAGTTGGTGATCGAGCAGGTAAACGGAAGGATTCCGGTCATCGCGGGCTCCGGTTCGAACAGCACCGCAGAGGCCGTTCAGCGCACCCAGTACGCCATGCGGGCCGGCGCGGATGGCGCGCTCCTCGTGGCTCCTTACTACAACAAGCCTACGCAGGAAGGCCTTTATCAACATTTCCGGGCAATTGCGGAATCCGCTGACATCCCGATCGTTCTCTACAACGTGCCGGGCCGAACGGTGGTGCAGATAGCGCCCGACACGGTGGCGCGCCTCTCGGAGATTCCCAACATCGTGGGCATCAAGGAGGCGACCGGGAATCTGGCGAATTGCTGCGACATCATATCCCGCGTGCCGGACGATTTCATCGTGCTTTCAGGAGATGATTTCGTCACGCTGCCGATGATGGCGATGGGTGGCGTGGGCACGATTTCGGTTACGGCGAACGTGGCGCCCGCGGATGTAGCTCAAATGTGTCAGGCCCAGCTCGATGGAGATTACGCCGCGGCGAGAGCGTTGCATTACAAGATGTGGGAACTCAACCACATGATGTTCTGCGAGACGAACCCGATTCCAGCGAAAGCGACCCTGGCCATCATGGGGCGGATTGCGCTGGAATACCGGCTGCCGCTTTGCGCGCCGTCTGACGCCAACATGAGAAAGCTCGAGGCGTTCGCAAGGGAATACGGTCTGGTCGAAGAAGCGGTGGCGGCGACGTAAAACTAAACAGAACGGCAACATCGGAATGAAAAAGCGGGAGTGGCCAAAGCTCCCGCTTTTTTCTTTTTTAGAAGCTTGTCATTCCAGCCCCAGGACCTTGAGCGCGTTTCCGCCGAACCAGAGTCGTTTCACGTTGTCTTTCAGCGGGAACTTGTCGAACTCGGACAGACTTTCCTGGGGGCTGATCATCGGCCAGTTCGAGGCCCAGAGAATCTTGTTCTTGAGCACCGTGCTTCCGTAGCGAATCAGGGGCTCCCAGCCTGTGTCGGGCGTGGCGATGTATTTGGGCATCGTGCCGCTGACTTCGATATATAGATTGGGGTGCCGCCAACTCACGGCGATCATCTCCAATATCCACGGCCAGCCTCCATGCACCGCCACGATGCGAAGCTCGGGAAAATCTCTCGCCACTTCGTCCAGGTATATCGGACGCCCGAAATCGAGCAGATTCGAGCTTGAGAGGTTCATGGATGTGTGAAGCAAAACGGGGATATCCAACTCCACGCATTTGGCGTAAACGGGATAGAACTTCTTGTCGTTCGCGTGAAGGCCGAGCTCCCATGGCCCCATGTTGACGCCCCGGAGTCCATACTCCTTCACGTCGCGCTCCAGATCACGCAGCGCGTCCATGCCGCGAAAAGGGTCGCACCCGGCCGTTCCGATGAGGCGGTCCGGATAATCCTTGATGTAATCGTGCAAAACGTCGGCGGGAAATTTCGTGCCCGAGATCGTCGACATGTCGGAAGTCTTGATCACGGCTTTATCCACCCCTTGTTCATCCAAAAAGGCGACGAACTCATCCGGCTTCATGTAGCGGTGTTCTTCCGTATTGCCAAAAACCCTGCCCCCATAATGTTTGGCGTAATCCTCTAAGCGGCCGGTCGGCTTCAGATATCTATCCAGACCCTCGGGAATGGGGCATGAGACCCTGAAATCAACGATGGGTGTAGACATTTGCAATCTCCAGAAAATTTGAACCACAAAGCGGAGAATATATCAGGATGGTCGCTTTCGGATAGTCAGGAGAAGAAAACGCCCGCTCCCTCGCCAGAGGGAATCGAATCCTTTATCCTCATTTTCATTTTAGACTGGGGAATTTCCATGGCGAAACGCGACGGAACATCAACCCGTTGGCTTTGGGCGATTTGCGCAGCGCAGGTGCCGATGATGTTCGTCTATGCGAATTACGTGGCGGCGCTTCCGCTGTTCAAGGCTGAATGGAACCTCACGAACGTGCAGGCCGGCACGATTTATACGGCGTTTTATGTGGGCTACATCCTCGCCTCGGCCGTGCTGGCGACCGCAACGGACTACATGAGCGCGAAAAAAATATATCTGGCCTCGAGCCTCTGGCTGGTTCTCCTGAATCTCATGTTCCCGCTCCTGGCGGATGGTTTCATCAGCGCATCGGTGTTTCGGGGTCTCACGGGCGTGGGGCTGGCCGGCACGTATGCGCCCGCCTTGAGGCTGGTGGCGGAGTATGCCCCGGAGGGGAGACGCGCCCGGATGGTGGGGATTTATACGTTTTTTTATACCGTGGGCGTCGCTACATCAATCTATGTGACGGGTGTGCTCGTTGCGAACTTCGAGTGGCGCACGGCGTTCGCGTTGACGTCTCTGGGACCTGCCGCCGGTTTCCTGGCCATGGTGTTTCTCCTTCCCTCCCTGCCTTCGCCGAGGAGGGATAGAGACGCCGGGTTTGAATTCCCCAGGCTGCCAACTCCCGTTTGGGTACTCATGGGCGTCGTGGGTGCGCACAGGTGGGAGGTGTTCGCATTCAGGGGCTGGATAGTTACCTTCCTGGCTGCGTCTTTGGTGATGACGGGAGCGGAAACGCGTGAGAGCGCCCTCCAGGTCGCATCCTCATCCGCCGCCCTGATCATCGGCTTGAGCGCCGTCTCGAAGCTGATCGGTGGCTGGTTTGCCGACCGTATCGGCAGGCCGCCCACGATTATCGCGAGCCTGTTTCTGAGCGGACTGATTTCAGTTTCCATCGGGCTCGCTTTCGGGGCGCCTTTCTCTATTCTACAGGTACTTTGCCTGATTTGGGTGATCGTGATGCACGTGGACGCTCCCGTGCTAGTGGTCTTGACCACGGAACTCACGCCCAGACGCCACCTCGGTTCCGCATTGGGCATTCAATCGGGGTTGGGCTTTCTGCTGGGATCACTCGCGCCCATGGTGGTGGGGAAATTCCTGGACATGAGCAACGATTCGACAGGTGACGCTCTACCCGTGAACTGGGATTGGGCGTTCATCGGGCCGGGAGTCGTAGCTATACTGGGAGCGGTTGCTACAATTTTCGTCGCACGGCGTTTTATCTCCGGGATATATTCGCAAGAAGATAGGGCAGAGACTTCGCGGCCATGACCCTATACGATACGCTCGTCATGCGGTTCTATCCTACGGTTTCGTCTGCTTGACGATGCGGTCAATTTTGATATGATTTGCCTCATCTTTTGAAAGCATCTTACATTTTAACTGGCACGTGGATAGAACGTACGCCGAAGACACTTGAAATATAGTTTCTTCGAACTATTTTGAACTGCTACTTAACGAGCAGAGGAGAATCAAAATGCTGAAAGGAATTATTGCTGGTCTGTTGGCGGTGGCTCTTCTGAGCGCACCTGTGTTTGCGGCGGACGAGGCGACCATGCGCGCTGCCAAGAAAGAGGGGAAAGTAACCTGGTATTCCTCTATCACGCTGAATATCGCACAAGATATTTGCAACCGTTTCAACAAGAAAAAAATGGGCGTTCAGTGTGTCCTCCACCGTGACGGCTCGGGAAAGCTCTACCGTCGTTATCTGCAAGAGCGCAAGGGCGGCATTTACGTCGCCGACGTGGTCCACACATCGAACCTGGGACATTTCCTGAACCTCAAAGCCAAGAAAATCATCACGCCCTACAAACCCGCCGGAACGGACAACTTCAACGAGAAGTTCGTGACCAAGGACAATTACTGGACGATTCTTCGCGCGGGTGTGTTGATGCCTTTCTACAACACCAAGAAAATCAGCGCGAAGGATGCGCCCAAGACATACGCGGATTTTCTCGACCCCAAGTGGAAGGGCAAAATCGTTCACTCGCACCCGAGCTACAGCGGGTTCGTCACGAACGGCATGATCAATATCGTGAACAAGTTCGGTTGGGATTATTATAAGGCAATGGCCAAGCAAAAGCCTAAAATCGTGCAATCGGCGGCCGGCGGCATTCCTCTCGTAGCGCGCGGGGAAGCTTGGCTGGGAGCGGGCACGACCTCATATTCGCTGCTCAAGCTAATCGAGAAAGGCGAGCCGCTCAAGCCCATCGTTCCTCCGGCAGGCCTGGCATTGGTGACTTCGCCGAACGGCGTATTCACGAAAGCGCCGAACCCCAACGCCGCGCGCGTGTTCACCGATTACCTGTTCAGCATGGAAACCATGCAGCTTCTGGCGGATTACTTCCTCTACGTGGGCAATCCCGATGTGAAGTATCCCAAGGCGTTGCCGCCACTCAACAAAATCAACTTGATGGCTATTGGCGGTGCGGAACTGAAGAAGAAAAACAAGCCGACGCGCAAGATGTTCAAGAAGCTCTTCGGCGTGTAAATCAAGTATGAGCGGGAGCGGTTTCTTGCTTGATATCGAGGAATCGCTCCCGCTTCGTTGTTTTGTTGGTTGTATTGGCCTGAGAATCACTTAGCGCCTAGAAGGACACATGCGGATATGACGCAAGATGCACAACAGCTTCCCGGAGCGATCTCGGGAGGCGAGCCCTCAGCCACCAAGAAATTCGACTATACGGTCATCGTCTGGGTAGTGCTGTTTATCCTGCTGGTCATCCTGGTGGCGAATCCCATCTTCCAGCTATTCAAGGAGAGCTTTTTCGTTTCCGAAGATGAGGCCGGCGGATTCACCTTCAAGAACTATATCGACGCTTTCGAAACCGATGAATACTACAAGCCGATGTACATCACGATGATGCTTGCCATCTCCGTGGGCTCCATATCGCTGGTGGTGGGGGCCGTGATGGCCTGGGTGGTCAGCCGAACGGACATCCCTTTTCCGAATTTAATCAGGAACGGCATCCTGGCCTCTTTCGTGACGCCTCCTTTTCTGGGAGCCATCGCCTGGATATTCCTGGCGGGAAGAAACGAGGGGTGGCTGAATAAATGGATTCGCGGGATTTTTCAGTTGAGTGATGAGTTTTATCTGTTCGATATATTTACAATGAAGGGCGTCGTGTTCGCCATGTCGCTCTACACGTTTCCACTCGTTTTCATCGTCGTTTTAGCAGGCCTGAACAATATTTCCTCGGACGTGGAAGACGCGGCCAATGTGGCGGGCGGCGGAACGTTCCACACCATGTTCAGCATCACTTTGCCGCTCGTGGCGCCCTCCCTGTTCGCGGGTTTCATTCTGGCGGCGCTCGAAGCGATGATTCTTTTCGGAATCCCGGCCGTATTGGCGATACCTGCGGGCCAGCATACGATGACGACCCAACTCCGCGCTTTCATGGTATCGGAAGACGACCTGCTCGGTTTGGCCTCCGCCTACGCGATGCCCATGCTCATTCTGGCGATCGGCATGGTCTGGACTCGAGGCATTGTGCTGGGACGCAGGGGTTACGCCACCGTCGGCGGAAAGGGAGGACAGAGGCGGCCGCAAAAGCTGGGCGTTTGGCGGCTCCCGATATTCGTGCTCTGCATGATTCCGCTCGTTTGCGCTATCGTGTTGCCTGCGCTCGCTTTGCTGACCACGTCGTTCATGAAGAACCTGGGCGGCGGATTGGAATGGTCAAACCTCACCTTATGGAATTATCATTTCATTTTGACGAATGATGCGGTAAGAGTGTCGATATACAATACGATTCTCCTGGCCATCATGGCGGCGACCGGCGCCACGATCGTGGCCGCGATTTCCGCTTTCATCGCACAGCGCAAGCTCATCAAGGGCCATGAATATATTGGATTCATGGCGACCGCGCCCATCGGAATTCCCGGTATCGTCCTGGCGGTGGGTCTCTTCGCGGCCTATACGAAACAGCCCTTCGTGCTGTACGGGACGCTTTGGATCATGTTCCTGGCCTATCTCACCAAATACCTGCCCCTTGCGTATCAGACGTCGAATGCGGGTCTCTCGAGCATTCATCCCGAACTCGAGGAGAGTTGCCGCATCATGGGGGCGAATCGGCTTCAGGTTTTCAAGGACGTGACGGTGCCCTTGTTCAAAACGGCCGTTATCGCGTCATGGATATTGGTGTTCATGCCCTCACTCAGGGAATTGAGCGCCTCGGTTCTGCTTTGGACGACGAACACGAAGGTCATCTCGGTGGTCATCGTCGATTTCTATGAAGAAACGCTGTTGGGCCCCATATCGGCCCTGGGAGTTTTGCTCTTGCTCATCACTTTGGTGGCGATTGCGGTCGGTTTCCGCCTGGTGGGTAGGGACTTCATGCGTTCCGCTGGATAGTTAAGGGAGATTCACGTTGGCTGTTTTAGACTTAAAAGGCCTGTTGAAGATATTCGGCACCGACGTTCGGGCAGTGGATGAAATCGATCTGCATATCGAACATGGAGAGTTGATTTCTCTTTTGGGGCCTTCTGGTTGCGGCAAGACAACCACATTGCGCCTCGTAGCGGGTTTCATCGATCCGAACGCCGGGGAAATCGTCATGGATGGGGATGTCGTATCGAACGCCAACAGCGTCATTCCGCCCGAGCGTCGCAACATGAGCATGATTTTTCAGAGCTACGCCATCTGGCCGCACAAGACGGTGTCCCAGAATGTCGGCTACGGGTTGAAATTCCGCGGGATTACGGGCGCTGAGGCGGATAAGCGCGTGAAAAGCCTGCTTTCCGTCGTGCAAATGGATCATCTTGGGGCCCGCTATCCGGCAGAACTCTCAGGCGGCCAGCAGCAGCGCGTAGCCTTGGCCCGCGCACTCGTGGTCGAGCCTGCCGTATTGCTGCTGGATGAGCCGCTCTCGAACCTCGACGCCAACCTGCGCGAGGAAATGCGTTTCGAGATCAGGCGTCTGCACGATGAATTCAACATTACGAGCATTTACGTTACCCACGATCAGGCAGAGGCCATGGTCACCAGTGACAGAATCTGCGTCATGAACAGCGGGAAGATCGAGCAAGTGGGCAAGCCGTCTGATATATACGATATCCCTGCGACGAAGTTCGTGGCCGAATTCGTCGGCGTGACGAACTCGATTCCAGGAAAGATTAGTTCTCCGGAACTTTTCGAGGCCAACGACGGCGCAAAATTCATGATGAACGCAGACGGCGGGAAAACGGGAGAACTGGTATCAATAAGGCCCCACCGCATTCATGTTCATTCCGAGAATGCCGACGTTGGTGGCTCCGATGCCCAGAACGTGCTCGATGGCGAGGTGACGCGCGGATATTATTTCGGCAGCACGGTCGATTATCTCGTTAAGGTGCCGGGCCTGGAAGAGCCGCTTCGTGTCATCGGCGACCCGCACCAGTTCTTTGGCGTGGGCAGCAAGGTCCGGTTGACCATCGACAAAGCGGCGGTCATTCTCGTGAGCGACAGTTAAAGCCTCATCGATGCAAATCGTTATTCCAGACGATTGTTTCCGTTTGTTTGAAGATTCAGAAGCCCTTGGGCGATTGCGCGCCCTGGGCGACGTGCATTACTACACCGAAAACGCCGAAAGCGAAGAATTGCTCCGCGAGCGCCTGAAAGACGCGGAAATCATCCTGACGACCAGATATCAGACCGACTTCAAGGCAACCGATTTGCTGGATCACATTCCTCACCTCAAGATGATTTCCGTGATGGGAACGCGCCCGCGCATGATCGACATGGATCGCGCCAGCGAACGCGGGATCGTGGTGAGCATTACGCCTGCGGCGAGCGCCTCTTCGGTGGCCGAGCACACGATGATGCTGATTCTCGCTCTGGCGAAAAGAGTGCCGCTCATGTTCCCCGCCATGAAAGAGGGCGGCTGGCCACAGGATCTAGGGGTCGAACTTGCCGGGAAGACTCTGGGACTCATCGGTTTCGGCCACATAGCTCGCCTGGTTTGCCGCATGGCCTTGGGTTTCGGTATGCGGGTCATCACATGCTCTCGTTCGATGACGCCCGAACGCGCGCAGGCGGATGGGGCGGCAGCGGCCTCCGTCGAGGAATGTCTCGCGTCCGACGTGGTGTCGCTTCATCTTCATTTACCGGCGGGCGCAGCACCCTTCATGACGAGAGAGAAATTCGCGCAGATGAAAGAGACGGCGTTTTTCATCAACACGGCGCGCGCTCAGATTGTGGATGAGGATGCGCTGCTGGACGCCTTGAGAAACCGGCGCATCGCCGGTGCCGGCCTCGATGTTTTCGAACCTTTCGAGCCCTTGCCGAAGGAATCGATATACCGTTCTCTGGATAACGTCATCATCACGCCGCATTCAGCGTGGATTACAGACGGCACGTATGCGAGGTTCCGCGACGTGCCGGTAGCGAACGTCGAAGCGTTTTTGAGGGGTGCGCCTACGAATATCGTCAAAGAAAACGCGTAAGCAACCACGCGAAATAGCCCCGGCCGTCTACACGTACCGAGGCTATTTTTTAGACTTATTCTTTTTTGATCAATATGTTGTTGTACACCAGGGCCGCCGCCACGGCGCCGATGATGGGCCCTATCCAGTAGACGAGATGGTTGATGCCGTCGAAACCGCCTCCGGCCAGGGCTGGGCCGAATGTTCGCGCCGGATTCATGGATGCTCCCGTGAGTGGACCTCCCATCAAAATATCTGCAGCAATGGTGAGGCCGATCGCGAAACCGCCTACGTCGGGGTGTCTGTCATCCACGGCGGAGCCCCAGATAGCGGTGACGAGGAAGAACGTGAGGATGATTTCGATCAGTATCCCCATGCCGAAGCTCACGTCACTCGCCAGGGTCGGTGTTCCCAGATTCACCTTTTGCCAGACGTCGGCGGCAAAGATAATTCTCAACAGGATACCGGCCACGGTTCCACCCACGAGTTGGCTGATGATGTAGGAAATTCCCGTACCGCCGTCTGTCTTCTTGGTCACCATAAAGCCGATAGTCACGGCCGGATTGAAATGACCTCCCGAGACGTGTCCCATCGCGGAAATCATGACCGAGAGGATCAGCCCATGGGCCAGGGCGATGCCAATGAGGCCCACGGCTCCGCCCGTTTTCTGATTCAAGATGATGGCGCCCGCGCCGATAAAGCACAGCGCAAACGTGCCGATGGCTTCCGCTACGCAGGCCCTTCCTGTAGGACTCATTTTCTTCTCCTTATTCGTTCGGGCGAAAGAATTGGAGGAAAATTCATGCCGCTATTGATGCGATTTGAAGGACTCCAAGCGAAAATAACAGTCTATCTATATGCCTCATTATAGCAAATCATGATGGATGCACCACATTTTGCGGATTGCCCGAGAGTGCGGCGGCAATGTTTTCCACCGACATCAGAAGTCCTGCTTCCGTGACCTCGGGCGTGATACCCGCATTATGCGGGGAGAGAACCACGTTGTTCAGTTTTCCGATCGGATGGTTCGGGGGCAAAGGCTCCTGATCGAATACGTCGAGACCAGCTGCAGCCAGGGCGCCATCTTCCAAAGCCGATAAGAGCGCCGCTTCATCTACTATGGGTCCACGGGCGGTGTTCACCAAAATTGTGTTTGGACCCATTTGGGAGAACGCCTCGGCACCGACCATGCCGATTGTGTCCGCCGATTGCCGTACGTGTATCGAGACGACATCGGCCCGTTCATACAAAGTGTTCAAATCGACGAACTCAAGTCCTACTTCCGCAGCGAAATCATTGTCCGGATGAAACGTCCAGGCGATGAGCTTCATTCCGATGCCGGCGGCGATGCGGGCCGTCTGGCGGCCGATGGCGCCAAGACCGATGAGGCCGAGCGTTTTTCCGTTCAATTGCGTCATCTGTCCCCGAGGCCACTCGCCCGCCCGCATGGCGGAATCGTTTCCGGGTATCTGGCGCGCCGCCGCCATCATCAGGGCCAGGGTGTGTTCAGCGACGGAGACGGCGGCCACGCCCGGCGTGTTCGATACGATGACGCCTGCATTCTCGGCTGCCTTCAAATCGACGTGGTCCGTCCCTGTGCCCCAGATCGAAAGTACCTTGAGATCGCAGCAATTCGAGAAAAAATCCGCGTCGAATTTGCAAAAAGCCCGGATGTTGATGATTCCATCGGCTCCGGAAACGCGTCTCAGCAGTTCTTCGGACGTTTGCGGGTTCGAGGTATGGATTTCCGCATCCCCGATTTCGCGTAGCCGGGTTTCAGCAGCGCTGCCCATGAAAACGGAAGGGTAGTCATCTGGTACGGCGATTCGGTTCACGAAATAGCCCCTTTTGATCACGAGAAAATGAATGCCCGGCGGTTCTCTTGCACCGCCCCTGCGTGCATAATAGCGTTTTTCTTATGCCATTCTTATGACACCAAAGGAGACAAGACAAGTGGAACCTCTCGACCCGCGTAAAGACAGCGTCATTCCCGGTGAGCGTGCCATTGACAAGCCCGAACTCCCCAAGCAGGGCTATGCTTTCACCATGTCCGCCGACACCGAAACGATAGAGGGAAAAGGCCAGCTCAAGCTGGGGACGCACAGACACTTCGAGGTGTATTGTGATGAGCCGCCCCGCATCGGCGGGGAGGATTCCTACCCCCAACCGCTTTGCTACATTGCCATGGGAGTCGGATTCTGACTCCTCACCCAGCTTGCGCGGTACGCGCACATGATGAAAGTGTCCTTCACGCACGCCAGGGTGCACGTGGATTTCGATTACTTTTTAGGGGGCTCCGTTCTCAAGGGCACGGTGAATGCCGGCTGCAACGAGGTTCGCACGCATTTCGAGGTGGAATCCGATGAATCGGCGGAGAAAATTCTGGCGGTCATCAGGAATGCGAAGCAAGGATGCTTCGCCGAACAAATGGTGACGGCCGCCGTTCCTCTGAAAAGCACCGTGAGCCTGAACGGCGAATCGATCTCTTTGAGCGGCGTTACGGCATGAAACGCCTTGTTCACGACTTGAGACAGGCCATCACCGCTGCGGTTTGTGCGTGCTAGTCACTTGAACCTGATTGGACTACCACGTCTTCCCTGAAATGGAAGAATCAGGCGGATGCAGTCTTCGCCTGAGCGGCGCGCTGCCCTGCGGCAGTACCCGCCAGCTTGCCGTAGACGGAGCCCAAAGTCAGCCCTGCGCCTCCCGGGTAGTTGAAATAGTAGACGCCGCCCACAAGTTCGCCCGCAGCGAACAACCCGGGGATGATTTCGTTTTCGGTGTTCATGACTTCCGCTTTGGGCGTCACACGGATGCCGCCGAAGGTGAAAGTGATTCCCGTAGTGACGGCGAAGCCGAGGTAGGGCGGTTCGTCGATGGGCAGCGCCCAGTTCGATTTCGGGGGGTCGATGCCCTTCGTGCATTTGCCGTCTTTGATGGCCGGATTGTATTCGCCCGGCTGAACGGCGGCGTTGTATTCCTGAACGGTTTTGACGAATTCATCGACATCGATCTCGAGTTGTTTTGCTAGTTCTTCCAGCGTGCTGGCCTCGGCCTTGGTGACTTCACGGATGCGATATTCGTCGCGCAGCATATGGACCGTTTTCTGATCGAATATCTGAAAGGCGGCCCGCTGGGGTTGCTGGAGGATGTTCCGGCCGTATTTGGCGTAAGTGTAGTTTCTGAAATCGGCACCCTCATCCACGAAGCGATTGCCCTCTATGTTCACGATGATGCCGAACGGATAAGAGTGTTTCTGGTAGGATTCTCCAACCGTGAGGTCGCCGAAGGGGGGGGCGTTCAAATCCCAGGCGACCGCGTGACAGCCGCTCCAGTTCCCGTATGGCTGCGCACCGATATCGAGCGCCATCTTGATGCCGTCCCCCGTGTTGTAAGGGGTGCCGCGGACTTTTGCGAGTTCCCAGCCCGGACCCAGGTACCGGCAGCGCATCTCGGCGTTCGCCTCGAAGCCACCAGATGCCAGAACGACTCCGTGCGTCTCGACTTCGTAAGGCCCATCAGGACCTTTGACTTCGACACCCGTTACGCCGCCCATGGGGTCCGTGAGCAGGCGCATCGCCTTCGATGCGTAGCGAATCTCGACTCCGGCATTGTTTGCGGCATCAAGGAGTGAATCGATGAGGCCGCGCCCGCCGCCGACAATCTCGAGAACCAGACCACCCCAGAATCGCATCTTGCCGTCTACCTTGAATGCTTGTCGGCCGCTTGCCAGGATCAGTCGCAAACCCTTTGACTGCATCCATTTCAGTGTCGGAAACGACTCGTGGATGAGGACGGAAGCGAGGTCGCCGTCCGTCTGGTATTCGGTCAACAGGGCGAGGTCGTCAAAGAATTTTTCCGATGTATAGGGGTCGATCTCGATGTTTTCTTTCTCGGCGTCGGAAAGATCGGGCACGAGTGAGTAGATGTCCTCGATGCTATGGAAGGCGAAGCGAAAAAGACCGCCTGAAAAAGCCGAATTGCCGCCGCGCCATGCCTCGGGCGCTTTTTCGAGCACCAGAACCTTCGCCCCCTGATCTCTCGCCGCAAGCGATGCGCAAAGTGCAGCGTTTCCGCAGCCCACGACGACGACATCGTATTTATCTGTGGCATTCGACATTTCTCAAAACCTCCTCGAAGCCGTCTGTTCCAGGCGACTCGCGCTTGTACGGATTTAGGGATGAGGCCAATTCCACGGGGGTTATCCATCAAATCCGAAAGTCAGGAAAACTGGCTCTTAACTAGCATAATGACGGGGCCGGGTCAAAAACTCCCGGGATAAGACGGCTATTCACGGCATCGTGCTACTTCCGGAAACGTGTATCCTGCCGACATCTGATTGGTTGACCATGCCGGTCGGCTCCCATAGAATTTTCTCCTCACTTTCATTAAGGAGAACCATGGAAACTACGGCCTACCAGAGTTTTATGGAAGAGAGAATCTCTCATATCACCGAAGCCTGTACGCATTGCGGGAAATGTTATGAAGTCTGCCCGATGGTCGAGTATTCACAAGCCAAAGGTGCGGAGCCCGAACGGGTGACGAAATCCGTTGTGGACATCATCAACGATCGTCCTCATGAGCCGGAAGGGGCGCTTTGGGCCAAAGCCTGTCAAAAAAGCGGAATTTGCATCGAGGCCTGCCCGGAGGACGTCAACCCGCGTGAAATGCTCTCCTACGCCAAGCTCAAGCTTCAGAATATCGAAATAGAAGAGTCTGAGATTCAAGAGGCCGGCAGGTCGTATTTTCAGGAACTAAGCCGGAAGATTCGCTTCATGGCCGCACTCCAGCTCGAGCCCGAGCTGTTCAGGAATCTCACCGCCGTTCGGGGCTCGGAGGCAAACAAAGCAGATGCGGTGTTTTACTTTGGATGCAACATTCTCCAGACGCCTCACATCCTGCTCTCCTGCATCGATGTTTTCGACCGTCTTGGTCTGGACTATGAGGTCGCCGGCGGCGTGGGCCATTGTTGCGGCATCAACCACATCAGGCGTGGGGATCTGGATGCAGGAGCGGCGATGGGCGCGCGATCCCTGGAGTATTTCAAATCATATGCGCCTGAGAAAGTCATTACATTTTGCCCCACTTGCCAGATGCAGTACTCCGAATATCAACACCTCTACACCGGAAAGCCGGTTCTCCCCATGGCGGGTGATTCGAAAAATAGCGAGGAGGAAATCCTGCCGTTTGTCCACATCACGCAATATCTGGCGGATAATCTGGAAACCTTGCGGGGAGAATTCACGCAAAAAGTGGAAAAGCGCGTGGCCGTGCATCTACACGGCGGGACAGATGGCGTAGAGGAAAACGTATTGAAAATTCTCCGGGCGGTTCCCGGGCTCGAGTTCGTGGAGATTGAACAGCTATCGGATCATGCCTATCAGTGCCCCACGCTCGTCATTCCGGAGGCGAAAGCGGCGATGCGCGAGAAACTTTTCGACTCGGCGCGCCGCGCTCGGGTCGACTCTTTACTAACCGTTTATCACAGTTGTCACCGTGAACTATGCGGTCTGGAAAAGGGTGAATTTTTTGAAATCGAGAATTTCATGACGATTCTAGGGCAAGCCATGGGTTTCGAGTATCCCGACTACACGAAGACGTATAAAATCTATGAGGATATCGACCGGGTTATTCAGGAGGCGGAGGACACACTGCGCGCCTTCGGAGTGGCGCCTGAAAAAATGCGTGAGCAGCTTCAAACGGCGCTCTATGACTGAGTGCCGAACCTTTCGGGTTTTTATGATTTCCGTACCAAAACGATATTGAAATTACCCAACTCATACGTTTTTCCCCAGGAAACCTTTTTGAGCGCAATGATCAAAGAGGGTCTGGCGCGTTCATGGTCGCCCAATCTGGGGTCGCCCTGAAAATATAGTTGCGTCACCAGGGGCTGGTAATCGGGATGGCGGATGTAGAAATGAATGTGTGACGGCCTCGCCCAGATGCCGAAGCCGTAACGTCCCGGATGCACGGTTTCGAACTGATAAAGGCCGCGCCGTGAGGTGCGCATACGCGCTCTGTAGAGATAATTCTCCTTCTCGTCCATGCCGTGGTAGCTGCCGCTGTCATCCGCCTGCCATACGTCGATAGTCGCGCCCTCGAGCGTTTTCCGGGTGTCATGCCCATAGACGCGGCCGCGGATGAGCATCGGCGTGCCCTGTGCATCCCTGGGCATCAAATAGCCGCGATAAGGAGCCCCTTCCTTGTAGAAGGGTCCCATGGAGTCCGAAGCGGTCGGCTTACGCGCATTGGACGGCGCCTCATCCGGTGTTTCGCCTTGCGCGATCAGGAATTTCCCGAATTCCCCCAACTCTCCATATGCGGGTGTGGGGGCGAGGGTTTCCCGAAGCGCGAAGGCCCCCGTGCCGAGCGCGGTCAGGCCGAGCAGGGAGTTTTTCAGCAGTTCTCGTCTGTTCCATTTTCTCATGGCGAAATTCTCTGGCGGCGGGGCGAAGCTTCTTGGAAAAGATTACCATTTCAGGGCAGGAAGGTTCCAGCGCTGGAAATTCACGCGCCATATACCTGCCAGAGCGTTACCTCACCGCTGGCGCGAGAGTGCTTGAAAATACAGGCTTTCCGGCACATTCACTTCCCCGGCGCGCCTCATTGCGGAGAAAACGAAATCAGCCGCGCTGGGCCATCTCGATGCTGATGTTGTCGGGTCCCTTGATGAAGGCGATTTTCACTCCCGGGCGTATTTCCCAGGGTTCGCAAATCCACTCCGCACCCTTTTCGGTCAGCTCTTTTTGCGCCTCATCCATGTCGTCGACCAGGAGCCCGAAATGATCCAGCCCGTAGCGGGGGTCCGAGCCCGTGCGCACGGGGTCTTCTCCCTCCGCTCGGCCCGAGACGAGGAACACCATGCCGTTCAGGTCCATGTTGAACGAGGGCGCGCCACCCAGCTTTCTTTCCTCCAGGACGGTGGCGCCGAACATGTCGATCCAGAAATCGCGGGCGGCGTGCGGGTCTTCGCTTCTGAAGTGAAGATGGTCGTATGAATATTTGGCCATGCGGGAATCCCCTCTCGATAAGAAGTGAACCTCGGGTTTGATGACGTGTATGGTTGTCTATTGGCTTGATTAGCCTTGGATTGTAAGGATTGAGGCCGGGAGTGGCAAGGGGCTTGAAACCAGGCCTAGCCGGGCCCGCCTTCTTCTTCCTGTATGAGTTTTTCCGCCTCGGCCATCTCGTGGAAAAGCGCGCATGTGGCCGAGAAATCCCTTTCCAGCTTTTCGAAAAGCTTTTTGATCTGCTCGGGTGAGGCGACTTTCGAGAGTTGGCCATGGACCGCCTGCCAGGCGAGCGTACCGTGGTCGCCGCGCTGAAAATCCGTTTCTTCGCTCGCCGTGATGGCGTCGTAGGCCTCGTGTTCGTGTTCGAGTATGTCCCGGAGCACCGGCTCGTAGTTCGGGTCGTCGGATTCAAGATACCGCATGAGGTAGTGCCGGAACGCGGGCTCTTTTTCCACCGGCTGCGGGTCGGACATCTCGCGCAGGAC
>CAYTSP010000069.1:0-9763 GCA_964440505.1 uncultured Nitrospinaceae bacterium | reverse complement strand
GCACCGGGTCGCCAAGGAGGCGGAAGACCGGGGCTTCGAGTCCATCTTCTTCCCGGAGCACACCCATATTCCGGCGAGCAGAAAAACCCCCTGGCCGGGCGGCGCGGAACTCCCGAAGGAATACTCCCACTCGCTCGATCTTTTCGTGGCGTTAGGCGCCGCGGCGGCGGCGACGGAAAACATCATGCTGGGCACGGGCATCTGCCTCGTCATCGAGCGCGACCCCATCACCCTCGCCAACGAGGTGGCCACGCTCGATCACATATCGAACGGCCGCGTGCTTTTCGGCGTGGGCGGCGGATGGAACCGCGAGGAGATGGAAAACCACGGGACGAACTATGAGAAGCGCTGGATCATCCTGCGTGAGCGCATCGAGGCCATGAAAGCCATCTGGACACAGGATGAGGCCAGCTATCAGGGGGATTTCGTGGATTTCGAGCGCATCTGGTCCTGGCCCAAGCCGATCCAGGAACCGCACCCGCCGATATTCGTGGGCGGCAACGGGGCGAGGACGCTCGAACGCGTAGTTCGCTACGGGGATGAGTGGATGCCGCTGCCGCGCGGGGGCCTGGACCTCTCGCCGCGAATCCGGGAGCTTCAGGATCTGGCCGCCAAGGCGGGACGCGCGCCCATTCCGGTCACCATATTCTTCGCGCCCCCCGACCTCGAGCAGTTGCGCGCCTTTGAGGATCTCGGCGTGGGGAGGTGCCTTTTCCCCCTGCCCTCGGCGGAGGAAGACGTTATCTTGCCGAAACTCGACGATTTGGCCGGCGTCGTGGCGCAATACGGCTAAGCTAAAGAAAAAGCCCCCGGTTGGCTGAGGCCCGCCGGGGGCTTATGTGTTTGGATGCGGCTAGTGGCAGATGATCCCGTGTTTCTCCGCATACTGCTGGTGGTAGTCCTCACCCATCCAGAATCGTGACGCCTGTGTAATCTCGGTCACTATCGGGCCCCAATGACGCCCCGATTCGTCTTGTTCCTGCCTGGAGGCCTGCGCCGCGGCCTCCTGCTCGGGCGAGAAGAAATAAACCGCCGAGCGGTACTGGGTGCCCACGTCGGGCCCCTGGCGGTTCAGCGTACACGGGTCGTGAATTCGCCAGAACAAATCCAAAAGTTCCTGATAAGAGACCTTTTCAGGCTCGAACTCCAGGTAGACGACTTCCGCATGTCCCGTGCGGCCCGTACACACTTCCCGGTAAGTGGGTTCGTCCTTCGCGCCGCCCGAATAACCCACCGCAGTGTACGCCACGCCTTCCACTTTGCGGAACGCCGCCTCCACTCCCCAGAAACAACCTGCGCCGAACATGGCCTTTTCCATAAACGCTCCCTCGCTGAAAGACAAGAGTTACGGCTCTATCTCCACGCTTCCGGGCGGGCCTCCTACCACTTCGCCGAATACGGCGGCGGGAGCCACGCCCGCGCAATGCAATTCGTCCAATAGCGCCCCCGCCTTCTCCGCATCCACCGCGATGATGAGTCCGCCGGAGGTCTGCGCGTCGTTGAGCAAGGCGAGCATCTCCTCATCGACGCCCGGTTTAGGGTCGACGAAAGGTTTTGTCCATAGGCGGTTGCGATCACCCCCACCCGCCGTGCCCGCAATGGCGTGAGGAAGCAAGTCTTCGAACCTGGGCACATCGGAGAAAACGACTCGCGCGCGCGCGCCGCTGGCCTCCATCACGTTGTGCAGATGGCCCAGGAGACCGAACCCGGTCACGTCCGTACAGGCGTTCACGCCCACGCGCATCATGCATTCGCTCGCCATTTTATTCAGAGCCTGCATCGAAGCCACCGCCTCTTCGAAAACGCCTTCGCGGAGTTTTCCGTTTTTCCCGAAAATGCCGCGCGCAGCCTTAAGCACCGGGTTCACCTGTTTCGTCACGTTGGTGACGACGCCGGTGCCGATTTTTTTCGTCAAAACGAGTTTATCGCCGGGTTTCGCCCCCTGGTTCGTTACCATCTTCCTGGGGTCGACGGTTCCCGTGACAGCAATGCCGTATTTGGGCTCCACGTCGTCCACGCTGTGACCGCCCACGATGACGCCGCCTGCCTCGCGCATCTTGTCCGCGCCGCCGGCCAGGATTCTTCCCAGCACGTCCAGACCGATATGGCAGGGGAATCCCACAAGATTGAGCCCGGTGATCGGCTGCGCACCCATGGTGAAGCAATCGCTCAGCGCGTTGGCTGCGGCTATCTGGCCATAGGCGTAAGGGTCGTCCACGATAGGGGTGAAGAAATCCACCGTCTGGACAATAGCCAGATCCTCTCTGAGCCGATACACGCCCGTGTCGTCCCCGGCGTTCGTTCCGTAGAGAAGGTTCGGGTCCGAAAACGGCTCAAACTGACTCAATGCCTCTCGCAGGTCCTCCGGACCCAGTTTCGAGCCTCACCCGCCCGCCTTGACCATCCGGGTAAGCTGTACTTTTCTCTCCGATGCAGTCGCCATTCCTTCTCCCTGAAAACCACGACGCGGCTTGGGAAAATTCCCGTCCGGGGGGATAATAATACATCTCTAGAGGATAGACAAAAAACCGATTTGTTTCCCCTGTTCCTAATGAATGCGACAGAAAGGACTCCTGAATGAAAGTCGTGATTTCAGACGATTACCAAGACTGCATCCGCCGCCTCGAGTGTTTCTCCAAGATGGCGGGACACGACGTCACCATCCACAACGACACGCTCGACGACATCGACGCCCTCGCAGAACGGTACCGTGACGCGGAAGCCATTGTCCTGATCAGGGAACGCACTCATATCACCGAAGCACTGCTCTCAAGACTTCCCAATCTCAAAATCGTTAGTCAGACGGGAGCGGGCTTCGGCGGTCACGTCGACCTGGAAGCCTGCACGCGCCACAAGGTGGCCGTGGCCGCAGGCGGTTCGGGCACGCACTCGACGTGTGAGCTCACCTGGGGCCTCATCCACTGCGCCATGCGCTCCATCCCTCGGGAAATCAATAATCTGGCGAAGGGCGGCTGGCAAACCACACTGGGTGAGGATCTCTACGGAAAATCGCTAGGCGTTTATTCCTACGGCAACATCGGCAGCCAAGTGGCCGCGGTGGCTAAAACGTTCGGCATGAACGTCACTACTTACGGAAGAGAGGGCTCCGCCGAGCGCGCCCGGGCGGACGGCATCCCGATGGCGGACAGCAAGGAGGCGCTCTTCGCTGAGTGCGACATCGTGAGCCTCCACATCCGCCTGACGCCTGAGACGAGAGGCATCGTAACAGCGAAGGATTTGAACCTCATGAAGCCAAACGCCCTTTTGGTGAACACAAGCCGCGCCGGGCTGATTGAAGAAGGCGCGCTTGAATCGGCGCTCAAGGCTGGAAGGCCCGGATTCGCCGCCGTGGACGTGTATGAAAAAGAGCCGGTCCGGGGAGCCGAACATCCACTCCTGGGCCTGGAGAACGCGATTTGCACACCGCATTTGGGCTACGTCACGCGTGATACGTTCGAGACATATTTCGGGCTCGCCTTCGATCAAATCAACGCTTTCGCCGACGGAAACCCAATAAATATCCATAACCCGGAAGTCCTGGAGTGAGGATTATATCGTGCCGATCCTGCATTCGGCTTGATTTTTTGCGCAAGGCGGTGTTCAATCGCCTCCCGGAATCAGGAAATCCCCTTAACGTTTGAGGTCCACCAACTTGGATTTTGCTTTCAACGAGCGACAGGAACTCATGCGCCGCACGCTGCATGAGCTTCTGGAGAGAGTATGCCCGCCTGATTACGCAATGGAATGCGACAAGAGAGGCGATGCCCCCGTCGAGGCGTACAAGGCCCTGGCTGATGATGGCTGGATAGGCGTATCCACGCCTGAGGAATACGGCGGCATGGGGGGCGACGCGCTCGACCTGGCCCTCGTCCTCGAAACCGCAGGCATGCACTACCTGGACCTCGCCACCATGATCTTCAGAAACGTCTGCTACGGTGTGGACGCCCTCCTCGTCAGCGGAACGAACGCTCAGAAAAAAGATTTCATCCCCGCCACCATCCAGGGGGCGAAGTATTTCGCGTTCAGCCTCACTGAACCGGACGCCGGCTCGGACGCGGCGGCCATCATCGCCCGCGCGGACCGGGAAGAAGACAGCTTTCGTCTCACGGGCACCAAAAATTTCACTTCCGGCATGCCCACGGCCACGCATATCCTTGTCGCCGCGAGAACTGACAATTCAGGCGCTAAACACGAGGGCATCACGAACTTCATCATCCCCGCCGACGCCGAGGGCGTCACCTGGTCGAAGCTCGACTTGCTCGGCCACCGGGCGATGGGGACGTGCGTGGTGCATTATGACGCCGTGGAGGCGAGTGAAGCCGATGTTCTGGGAGAAGTGGGAGACGGTTGGCAGGGCCTCATGGCCTACATCACCACCGAGCGCCTGTGCCTGTCCGCAGCGCGCACGGGGGCTGCAGCGGCTGCGCTCGAACTGGCTCTCAATCACGCAAAGGAGAGAAAGCAGTTCGGCCGCCCCATCGGCAAGTTCCAGGCCGTCAGCCACATGCTCACCGAAATGCACATGCTCGTCGATACGGCGAGACTGCAGGTCTACCGGTTCGCCTGGCTGGTCTCGCAGGGTAAGGCGGGGCGAATCGAAGCGGCGACGCTCAAGCTCTATGCCGGCGAAGCTTACAAGCGGGTGGCCGACCTGGGCGTGCAGGTGATGGGCGGGTACGGCTACAGCGGAGAATACGCGATGGAACGCCACTACCGAGACGCGCGGCTGGCCACCATCGGCGCGGGCACGAGCGAGGTGCAGAGAAACATCATCGCCAAGGCGCTGGGACTTTAACCCTTCCCCCGCTTGATGATTTCGCCGAAAGGTCCGAAACTGACAGCAATCCGAAAGATGAAACGATATTCATAAGGAAACGATTTCATGCCGCTGGATAAAAGCGTTCTGGAGAGAACCTTTCCCGAATTCGAGTTCCGGGTCGAGCGCGGAAAAATCAGGGAATACGCCCTCGCCCTGGGGCTGACCGACTCGGTGTACACGGACCTGGAAGCCGCCAAAGCCGCGGGCTTTGCCGATCTGCTCGCTCCGCCCACGTTCGTGCGCCAGTTCTGGCACGAAAATCCCGGGAACGACCCAATGCCGCATCTGGGCTACGACCCCAAGCGCCGCCTCCACGGGGAGCAGGAATTCGAATACCACAAGCCCCTGGTCGCCGGCATGAACCTAAAGGGAAGAAACGTCATCGTCTCCACACGTGAGAAAGAAGGGCGCCGGGGCGGGATGATGACCTTCGTCGTCATCGAAACGAGGTTCGTGGACGAGGCGGGCGAACTGGTTCAGGTGGCGAGGCGCACCCTCATCGAAACCGCGGCCCCTCCAAAAGAGGCCTGATGGAGCTTTCATATGACGACTGTTTCTGAATACGCGAAATGGGAAGAACTCACCGAAGACGCCGAGCGCGAGTTGACGGTAGGCCCCATCACCCGGACGGACCTCGTCCGCTACGCGGGCGCAAGCGGAGATTTCAACCCCAACCACCACGATGAGATTTACGCCATCAGGGCCGGGTTCGACAAACCCTTCGCCCACGGAATGCTCCAGGGCGGATATCTCGCCCGCCTTCTCAGCGAATGGTTGGGGCCTGATTCTTTCAAGAACTTGAAAATTCGCTTCAGCGCGCAGGCGTGGCCGGGCGACATGGTGATTTGCAAGGCCAGGGTCGTACGTCAATATGAAGAGGAAGGGAAACGGTTGGTGGAAATCGAGGCGAGCGCCGAGAACCAGCGCGGCGACGTACTCATCAAGGCGACGGCGACAGCCGCTCCCCGAGCTTAATTCAAGGACTACACTAATGCTGGCAGGCTACCGAATCCTCGATCTCGGACAGGTCATCGCAGGTACCATAGGCAGCATGATCCTCGCCGACATGGGTGCCGAAGTCATCAAAGTCGAATCTCCCCAGGGAGACATCGGGCGCAACCCCGCCATTGCGGGCATCGGCCCCGTTTCGAGCATCTTTCTCACCTTCAACCGTGGGAAAAAGGGCATCGTCATCGACCTGAAAAAACCCGAGGGCAAGGAAGTGTTTTTGGACCTGGTGGAAAAATCAGACGCCGTAATGGTGAACTTCCGGCCCGGTACGATGAAGCGGCTGGGTCTTGGATACGACGTCATGAAGCGGAGGAACCCCGATATCGTGTTCGTCGATTCGAGCGGATACGGAGAACAAGGCCCCTGGCGCGATAAACCCGCCTTCGATCTGGTGGAGCAGGCCGTAAGTGGCCACATGGCCATCACAGGTGAGCCGAACCGCCCGCCCGCCAGAAACGGATCGCCCACGGCGGATATCTCCACCGCCCTCTATACCGCCATCGCCTGCATGGCGGGCTTGTTGGCCAAGGCAAAAGGAAGAAGCGGAGCGCACCTTGAAGTGCCGATGTTCGACGTTCAACTCGCCATGCTCGGCTATATCTCGACCATGTATCTCAACAACGGAGACATACCCGAGCCGCCCGGCAACGCCCATGAGTACATGGTGCCATACCAAGCGTTCCCGACGGCCACGATCTACATTGTTCTCTCTCCGCGCGAGGAGCGTTTCTGGAAAAAAATGTGCGAGGTCATGGGAATCGATGAACTGGCGGACGACCCGCGCTTCAAGACAAACGACCTGCGCTCCGAGAACAGGGAGGTCCTTCTCCCCATCATGGAAAAGATACTGATGACTCGCTCAGGCGAGGAGTGGATTGAACTCTTCGAGGCGGCGGGGGTTCCCTCCGCACCCGTGAACCCGCTCGATCGCGCGCTTGACAACGAACAGGTCGAGGCAAGGCGCCTCATCCGCGAATATGAATACCCAGAAGTCGGAACAGTAAAAATCGTGGGCAACCCCATTTTGAACCGAACGGGAAGCGGAAACCCCGACCCCGAACCCGCTCCCCTTCACGGGGGTGACACCGAGGCGATCCTCCGCGATCTTCTTCTTTATAGGGATGAGCAAATTCACGCACTCATCGAATCGAATGTCGTTATGGCTGCAGGCTCCGAAGTTCCCAGGAAATAAGCCGCGCCCGTCATCTCCGGCGCAGTCATCGAACTTAAAATCCCTCACTTCCCTCCTTCCCTATCGAAAACACTCCCGGCGGAAGTCCGGATAATAGCAGAATTTCGTGGAATGTTACTGATCTGGACTTGATTTCGTTTTATATTCGTTGTATATTTCGCTTTATCTTTGCTTCTCCACGAGACAACCCGGAGAAATACCATGCTGGCCAAAACCCAAGCCGCAGCCGTATTGGGCGTAGACGCCTACCCCGTCGAAGTGGAGGTCGACCTCGCGTCGGGTCTCCCCTATTACGCCACCGTCGGCCTGCCCGACGCCGCAGTCAAGGAGAGCAAGGACCGGATTCGCGCCGCCATCGTCAACACGGGCTTCATCTATCCGATGGGGCGCATTACCGTCAGCCTCTCGCCGGCGGATGTGCGTAAGGAGGGCAGCGCCTTCGACTTGCCCATCGCGCTCGCATTGTTGCGCGCGAACGGCGTGTTTCATTCGCGCTCTCAAAGGGAGGATTCCCTGCTGTTTCTGGGTGAGCTGGCTCTGGATGGTTCCCTGCGGCCTATCCGGGGGGCGCTCAACATCGCCGTTCTCGCCAAGAAGATGGGCAAGCGTGGCCTCGTCCTCCCGGCAGAGAACGCTCCTGAGGCCGCCGTGGTCGATAAGCTCGAAGTTTATCCCGTGCACACGCTTCCCCAGGTGGTGGGATTCATCCGGGAGGAAATCGAGGTTCCCCCGGCATATTGCCAGAAAAACGGTATAGAGAAAAAACTGACCGAAAGAATCGATTTCTCGGACATCCGGGGACAGCACCAGGCCAAGCGTTCCGTCGAGGTCGCGGCCGCGGGCTCGCACAATCTGTTGATGATAGGCCCGCCAGGCAGCGGAAAAAGCATGCTGGCGAAAAGATTCCCCACCATACTGCCCCCGCTCTCTCTCGATGAGGCCATCGAGACCAGCCAGGTGTGGAGCGTGCTCGGCAAACTCACGAAACATAATTCCCTGATCCAGGAACGACCCTTCCGCGCCCCGCACCACACCATCAGCGACGCAGGCCTGGTGGGCGGAGGCGCGCTGCCGCTGCCCGGCGAGGCCTCCCTCGCGCACAACGGCGTGTTGTTCCTCGATGAACTGCCCGAGTTTCGGAAAAATGTGCTCGAATCCCTACGTGGCCCGATCGAGGACGGGAAGATCACCATCAGCAGAGCGCAGGCGAGCCTCTCGTTTCCGGCACGGTTCATGCTCACCGCCGCGATGAACCCCTGCGTTTGCGGACTGCGGACGGACGGCGCATGCACCTGCACGCCCAAGCAGGTGGCGCGGTATCGCTCCCGCATCTCGGGGCCGATTCTCGATCGCATCGACATTCACATCAACGTGCCGAGAGTCCCCTGGAAAGAACTCGCCGAAGACCCAGAGGGCGAGAGTTCGGCGACGATCAGAGGCCGCGTTCTCGCGGCGCAGAAAATCCAGAAAGAGCGCTTCAAGGACCACCCCGGCGTCTACGCCAACGCCCACATGGGCCCTGCCCTCATCAACGAGCACTGCAAACTCGACGCCGAGGGCAGGCGCCTGCTCAAGCTGGCGGTGGAGAAACTGGGTCTATCGGCGCGCGCTTATCATCGCGTACTGAAAGTGGCGCGGACCATAAGCGATCTGGCCGGGGAAAGAGACATCTCCCCCCAGTATGTGGCGGAGGCGGTTCAGTACCGCCAACTGGACAGACAGATGCCTGTCTGAACCTCGCGGCCTCGATGTCGAGATTGACGCGCATTCGCCTTGTTTGTATTTTCAAAAAAAGCGCAGCCAATACATGCGGCTATTTGGGGCTATACTGGTTGCATCTACCAACATAGAGGTTTTCGGATTATGGGGACAGAATACGCCTGGTTTCTCCCGTCGGCCAGGGCGGGTGACGGCCACAAGATCAACACCAAAGTGCCTGAGCGAAAACCCACCATCGAGTATCTCTCGCGCGTTGCGAGCGCCGCCGAGCGGGCCGGTTTCGTGAACCTTCTGGTGCCCACCGGCACCCACTGCCTGGACGCCTGGCTCGTGGCAGCGGGCGTGGCCCAGCATACCGAAAGAATCAAATTCTGCGTGGCGTTCCGCCCCGGCCTCACCAGCCCCGTATTCGCCGCCCAGACGGCGAGCACGCTCGATACGCTCACTGGCGGACGCTTGACGCTCAACGTCGTCACCGGCTCGAGCCACGTGGAGCAGATGCGCTACGGCGACCACCTCGTACACGATGAGCGCTACGACAGGACGGAGGAGTTTCTGGAAATCGTCACCCGTATCTGGAGCGCCGACGCTCCCATCACCTACCAAGGGAAGTATTTCGACATCAGAGAAGCCGCCTTTTTCCCGATCCACGTCTCAAAACCCTGGCCGCCCATCTATCTAGGCGGAAGCTCGGAGCCCGGCCGCCGGGTGGGGGCGAAATTCTCCGACGTGCACATGATGTACGCCGTGGATGTGGAGACCATCGCCAAGGACGCGCTCGACATGAAGCGGCGCGCCGCGGAGGTCGGCCGCGAAGAGCAGATAAAATTCGGCGTCCGGATGCACATCCTTTGCCGGGAGACAAAGGCGGAGGCAAAAAAAGCCGCACAAGCGCTCATCGAGGGGAGCGACATCTCGAACGTGCAGGTCTGGGCCGACTTGAAGACCAAATCGGAGAGCACAGGTCAGACGCGCGTGAACGAACTGGCGAAAGGCGAATCGCTCTGGATCACCGACACCTT
>CAYTSP010000068.1:0-29539 GCA_964440505.1 uncultured Nitrospinaceae bacterium | reverse complement strand
CGGTAATTGCGGGGCTTTTTCAACAACCCCTCCCCGGTCCGGTTCGATTACTCGCTCAGGACCTTGTCGGCCCATTCGACCAGGGCCACCAGGTCCGGCGGCGTCACGAAACGCGCGTTCTTGCCTTCGAGGTCGGCTTCGGTGACCGCACGGGCCCGCGAACACGCCGTTCATATATTGACGGGAATTCCGTGTTCCATCGTCTGCGCGAACGTCTCCCTGAGGGGCGGCCAGCCCACGGGCGTCACCGCGTTCAACACCGCGTCCTTCATCAGGTTCACCGCCTCGCCGAGCAGGAACAGCCGCACCTCGTGGCCCGCCTCCGCGAAGGCGTTCGCGTGTAAAAAGGCGAAGGACGCCTTGGTGGATTCGTCCGACCCCCAGGGGCTTTTTATGAGAACTTTCATGTGGGTGATCTCCTGGAATACGAATGACGGCGGTGTGAACGGGCGGTGAACAGCGGGTTATACGTGCGAGCCGTTGCGGGTAAAAATAGCACCGCTGCCCGAATCGCGGCAATCGGATTGGGTGAAAAATCAGGTGAGCGAGCGGTTCACGAGCCGCCCCTGAGAAAGAGCGGACTCCCCCTCGGCGGGGAAGTTCGGCCTTTCCCGGACGGGTTCGGCCCCGGCCCCACCAGCGCATATCCTCGCATTTGCCGTCGCGGGGTTTTCGTCGGGATGGGGCATGCCCGGAAGGCCGCCCGTCGGCCTTCGGTTTTCAGGCAGCGGAAAGGGCGCTGCCCGCAGAAACCGGGCCACCGCTCGGGCGAGACGCGGAGAGTGTAAAATGCAAGTAATAATTTCCGTAAAATTCGATAAATTCAGATAAATTCACGGGGTTTTTCTGTAAATAAGTACAAATTATTTTCTTAGGCTTTGACGCCGCCGGGCCGCAGCGCAGGGGGATTCTGCGATGGACAGCGTCTTCTGCGGTGACGGCATCTGCGCGGATTTGCGGGGAACTACCCCCCGCCCGGGGTGTCCGCCCGGCGTGCGCGTACCGGATCGCGGCGTCTAAGGTCCGGGATAGGCCTCGGGCGGCCTGGTGTCGTCCGGCGATCTCTTTGATTTTATTCGCCTTCTGGAGACGATGGGATCATCCTTGAGCCGCGCGATGGGGTCTTCCTCCTCATCCCCGCGCCCGTAGGCGTTGCCTTTCTCGAAGGCGAGCCTGCCGAACAGGCGGTTCAGGTTGTTGCGCGCGACCTCTTCGTCTTCGGCGTCATTTCTCGGTTTCTTCATGGCCTCTCTCCTCTTCTTTCGCAAGCAAAGTCAGTAGTTTACCCGATTCGCCACCTCTCGCCCACCGCCATGACCTTGACGCGGGAGGCGTCGGCGCCCGTCTCGGCCATGTGCGCCTTAAGGACTTCAGGCGGATGGTCGAGCGGTTCGTCCGTCAGGTCGAACGTACCCCAGTGCATGGGGATCATCCAGCGCGCGCCCAGATCATGAAACGCCCGGAGCCCCTCGGCGGGGTTCATGTGGGAGTAGCGCATCATCCACCGGGGCTCATATGCGCCGATGGGGAGCATCGCCACGTCGATGGCGCCGAATTTGCGGCCGAACTCCCTAAACCCTTGAAAATAGCCGCTGTCGCCGCCGTGGAAATACTTCCGCCCGCCGGTTTCGACCAGCCAGGCGCACCAGAGCGTCGAGTCCCTGGCCATGCCGAAGCGGTTCGACCAGTGCTGCGCGGGCAGGCAGGTTACGCGCACGCCGCGGTGCTCAGCACTCCGCCACCAGTCGAGCTCCACGGCGCGCCTGCCGAGCGATTCCACGAAAGCGCCCAGCCCCACCGGCACGAACCACGTGACGTCTTCGGGGAGGTTCTCTATCGTCCACGAATCGAGATGATCATAATGGTTGTGGGAGATCAGCGCGGCGGCGCCCTTCGGAACCATTGCCGCAGGCACGCCCGGCGGCTGATGGCGTCCATGCCAGAAAGCCCCCGCGCCGAAATGCGGGTCCGCCAGGATGACGTTCGGGCCGTCCTGAATGATGAAGCCGCAATGCCCGATCGAGGTGATCGAGGGTTCACTCTGCGGTTTCGACAAATACGCGCCATCGTTGGAAACGATTGGAATTTTTGGGGTTTTGGCGTTTTTGATTTCTGCGAACTCGTTGCGGTACAGGAATTTCCATTTGTACAGATTGACCCGCGAGCCCGGGTTCGGCCACCAGGGGTTGAACCACCTCCCCGGCTCGCCGTGCGGCCAGTAGAGGGATTCCGCCTCGCGCGAGACGAGGCCCTGCGCTTCGGGAGGCGGTGCCGCCGGCCCCTTGATGCCCAGACCCATCTTCGCGCACCCTCCCGCCAGCCCCAACGCGCCGAGCCCAACGAGACCGGCGCGCTTGAGAAATTTCCGTCTGCCGATTTTCGGTTTCATCGCAACCCACGCGGCGGCGGTTTCAGACTGCCTACAGGCTCAGGAAGAAGTATATCAGCCCAAAGACGCATACCACTCCGCAATCGCCCGGCCCATATCAGCGGGCGAGTCCTCATGGCAGTAGTGAAGCCCGGCCACCGTCGCCTCCTTCACGTTCGGCCAACTGCGAATCATCCTGCGGTGCTCACCCACCAGCACGGCCCCGGGGTCTGAATTGATGAACAGTTTCGGCGCCGGATGTTTTTCGAGCCAGGCGTTGTTCCGCTCGATGATTTCGAGAACGTCCGCAGGCTCGCCCTCGATGGGAATCTCGCGCGGCCAGGTAAGCGTGGGCCTTCTGTCCTCGCCGGGATTGCGGTAGGGCCTCCGGTACTCGTCGTGAATTTCTTCTGAAACCTCGCGGATGACCATGGCGGGCAGAATCTTCTCCACGAAGAAATTCTGCTCCAGGACGAGTTTTTCACCCTCCTCGCTCCTGAACCTCCTGAAAAGCGCTTGTACTTCGGGCGGCCAGTGGCTCCACTCGAAATTGCCGACCACCCCCTGGCAGATCACGACGCCCTTGAGCGCATCTTGCCTGTCCGACGCCCACGTGAAACCCAGTTGCGCGCCCCAGTCGTGGGTCACGATGGTGACGTTCTCCTTGATCTCCAGCGTATCCATCAGCGCGTTCGTGAACGGCTGGTGATCGACCAGGCGATACATGGAGCCTGGGAGTTTTTCGGAATCTCCCTGGCCGATGTTGTCTATCGCGATGCAGCGGCCCAGCCCCTCGACGTGCGGGATCACGTTGCGCCACATGTAGGAGGAAGTGATGTTGCCGTGAAAAAAGACAATCGGGTCCCCCTCGCCCGCCTCCACGTAGGCCATCTTCCTGCCCAGGACTTGCGCGAATTTCTTCCCATACTTCATGCGAGGCTCTACCATCACCGAATCAACCCCTTCGAATCCGTCTCTATCCGTCTACGCGCAAGACCAGCTTGCCGCGCACGTGGCCCCCTTCCAGTAACGTGTGGGCGGCGGCGATGTTCTGCGCGTTCATGACCCCCATATCGGTGACCTCCGGCGCCTTGATCTCACCGGCCTCCACCCAGTCGCGAATCTCCTCGAGCGCCTTCTTGTAGACGCCGTATTAGGCGGGCCCGCCTCCACGCACGGGGGCGCGCAGGAAGGTGCCGTGAAACGAAGCCGATTTTGTGAACAAGGGGCCTTCCTGGGATGAGAAAAACTCATCGATGGGCGCACCCGGCTCGGGCGCGATGGAGGAGATTCGCCCCCAGTAGTCCACCACCTCGCAGCAGAGTTTCTTCATCTCGCGGCCCACGAAATCAAACGTGGCGGGGAAAAGACGGCCTCCGTTCATCTCCACCGCCCGGCGGGACAACTCATCGAGCGAGAGCCCTGAATACAGCAACACGGCGACAGGGGCGGGAGCGATCAAATCCTCTATGTATTTCGCGCTCTCATCGCTTCCCGCCGTCACGACGATGGGAGACGCGCCGATGCGCGCGAGCATCTGAAGTCCCATGGTTCCCACGCCGCCCGATCCGCCCGCCAAGAAAACCGCCTCTCCCGATTCCACCCGCGCCTTCATGATCACCGCCTCATGGGCGGTCAGCGACACGAGCGGCAACGCGGCCGCCTGCGCGAAAGTGGCGTTCTCGGGTTTTTTCACGACGAATGCCTGGTGGATGCACACGAACTGCGCGTATCCGTCTCCGCCGCTGTCGCCGAACCTCGGGAGATAGGCCATCACCTCATCACCGGGGGAGAACTCCGACACGCTCGCGCCCACCGATTCGACCACGCCCGCGGTATCACGGCCCAGGATGATGGGAACCGCGCCCTGGTTGCCTCCACGTCTGGCCTTGAAATCGGTCGGATTCACCGAGACCGCCTTCGCCCGGATCTTCACCTGATCGGCATCGGGTTCTCTCTCGGGCCAATCGGCATCCTCGAAATTCTCCACGCCGCCAAACTCTGTAAGTACGACTGCTCGCATTTTCAACCTCCGCTATACCATCCAGGCACCGCCCGCGACGACCATCCCCTGTCCCGTGACGTTCCGGCTCTCATCGCTCGCGAGATAGACCGCCATGTGGCCCACGTCGTCCGGCGTCTGCTCGCGGCCCAGCGGAACCGTCGCCTCGACGTACTCGTCGAACACCCTTCTTGCGGGTCTGCCCGTCTCCGCGCCGACGATGACGCCGTGTCCCTTCTCCCAGATGTTCGTCCACAAAAGACCCGGGTTGATCGCGTTCACGTTCACGTTGCAGGGGGCCATCTCCCTGGCGAGACTCATGGTGAAATTCATGCACGCCGCTTTGGACGCAGAATAATGCGGCACGTCCGCGTTCGCGCGTCTCGCGGCGAGAGAGGCCAGATTGATGATCTTCCCGTATCCCCGTTCGCGCATGTGGGGAGCGACTGCCCGGCACATTAGAAAAACACCCGCCGCGTTGACTGCGAAAACGGCGTTCCACTCATCCAGCGTTATCCGGTCAATGGGCCTTCCCATCAGCGCAGCCCCCCGGCCGTGGCAGTTCACCAGAATGTCGACATGCCCCATCCGCTCGATAGCCGTGCTTATGATGTTTTCCGCTTCTGACTCACTCGCCACATCTGCCGCCAGGGCGAAATGCGCCCCCTCACCCGCGTCGTCGAGCCCTCTTCGGCAAATCTCATCGCCCAAGTCGACCACGCAAACTTGCGCGCCCTCCCGGGAGAAAGCACGGACGATGGCCCGGCCGATTCCACCGCCGCCACCCGTAACGACCGCCTTTTTCCCTTCCAGACGCATTCGCATTGCCCCTTGAAACAAGCCTTGCCCCATTACACCTGGTCAAAACCACCCAGCCATGTTTTCAGGTGAAAAGACCTTCTCTAAACCATCCAGGCCCCACCGGCGAGGAGCAGGCCCTGCCCCGTGACGTTTTTGCTCTCATCGCTCGCGAGATAAACCGCCATGTGGCCCACGTCGTCGGGGGTCTGCTCGCGGCCCAGGGGGACCGCCGCCTGCACGAACTCGTCGAACACGCGCCTCGCGGGCCTGTCCGTCTCCGCCCCGATGATGACACCGTGACCCTTCTCCCAGAGGTTGGTCCACAAAAGACCCGGGTTGATCGCGTTCACGTTCACGTTGTAGGGGGCCATCTCCTTGGCAAGGCTCATCGTGAAGTTCATGCACGCCGCCTTGGAGGCGCAATAATGCGGCACGTTCTCGTTCGCGCGTCTCGAGGCGAGCGAAGCCAGGTTGATGATCTTCCCGTACCTGCGCTCGCGCATATGAGATGCGATCGCCCGGCACATCAGGAACACGCCCGTCGCGTTCACATTGAAGACAGCGTTCCACTCATCCAGCGTTATCCTGTCAATCGGGTTTCCCATCAGCGCCGAAGCTCTGCCGTGGCAATTCACGAGAATGTCGACCCGCCCCATCCGCTCGATGGCCGTGCGGATGATGTTCTCGGCGTCCGCCTCGCTCGTCACGTCCGCCGCCAAGGAGAAATGCTCCCCCTCGCCGGCGTCATCGAGCCCCTGCTGAGTCACTTCCTCATTGATGTCGACCACGCAAATCCGCGCGCCCTCGCGGGCGAAAGCGCGGATGATTCCACGGCCGATTCCGCCGCCGCCTCCAGTGACGACCGCTGATTTTCCTTCCAGACGCATTCGACTCCCTCCATGAAAGACGCCTCTACTCATTGCACCGGGCAAAAAACGCTCACGCATCTTTCGAGGCCGAAAAATGATTTCCGTTCTTGAAGCGCGATGTCCGCCGATTCTAGCAAGATTCGAACGGGGTGAGTATCTCCTGGCCCCAACGCCTGAAACTCGACCTCGGGAGTTTCCCCCGCACGGGGAGAATGGTATTCTCCCCCCGTTTCGAAATCCTATACAGATCAACTGCGGGCATCACAAGAATGTCCCTCAAAACGACAGGAGCATGAAATGTCTCTGATCAAAATGGCGAAAGAATCCATCGACATCGGCATCGTGGTGAAAGATCTGGACGTCGCCGAGAAATTCTACGGCGGCATACTGGGCCTTCCGGTCGTGCGCGAAGTCGAGATTACGTCGGATAAGGCCTCACGGGCCGGCTGCGCATCGGGCAGATTCGAGTTCAAGGCGTTCCAGGCCGGCGAGGTGCAGCTCAAGGTCGTCCAGGCGGACTCTGACCCCCCCGCGGGCGGCGGAATCGTGGACGCCTCGACCGGATTCCGCTACCTGACGTTCACCGTCGAGAGCGTGCAAGAAGCGCACGACGCCCTAGCGGCGGCGGGCGTGAAGATGATGGGCGAGATCACCGAGGTCGTGCCGGGCCGTTTCATCATCTTCTTTCAGGACCCCGACGGAAACATGCTGGAGTGCGTCGGCCCCAGATAAGTTTGATGCGCGCGGACATTTCGCCAACCTTGAAATACGACGTACGCGCGCCTCGGAGCAATAACCCTACCGTGTAGCTGGAGTATCGAGATGTACGAGTTTCTCCAGGAATATCTGGTGGAATTCGCCTATGGCGGGGTATTTCTTGTTCTTTTGCTTTGCGGCCTGGGTCTCCCTGTGCCCGAAGACATCCCCATCATCACCTCGGGCTATCTCGTGCACCTGGGCACCATGTCCTTCTGGCCCGCGCTCACCGTGAACCTTCTCGGTATCATGCTCGGCGACCTGATGATCTACGGCTTCGGCTACTGGATGGGACCCAAGGCGCTCGAGCACCGTCTGCTTCGCTCCGTCATAACGCACGAGCGCATGGAGAAAGTGCATAGTTTCTTCGATCGTCACGGGAGAAAGGCCATCTTCTTCGGGCGGTTCGTCGCTGGTCTGCGCGCGCCGCTGTTTCTCGCGGCGGGGATCACCCGTCTTCCGATTCGGGTATTCTTCGGCATGGATCTGGCCGCCGCACTCCTGAGCGTGCCGCTGCTGCTCGCGGCGGCCTGGTATTTCGGGGATCACATCGACGATTTTCGCAGGATGGTGGGAACGGGCAAGGCCGTATTCATCCTCCTCGTAGTTGCTGTGGCCGTCTGGGTGGGGGGGAAATATCTTTGGCGAAAGTGGCGGTCGAAAGATTCCCGCCCCGCCTCAGGCTGAGGTTCCGGCCAGCGAGGAGGACTTCGGCCCGTAAACGGCGCCCGCGTCGATTTCATGCGCGCCGCGCGGGTCGATTCTGAGCACGTGCATCCGGCATCCGATGCCGCGTGACTGGTACACCTCGCGCATTGCGTTGCCCACCCTGCCGGGATGGCGCCGGCAGATTGCAAGGATGCAAGGCCCCGCACCGCTGATACACGCCCCCAGCGCGCCGGCTTCATAAGCGGCTTCAAAGACTTCATCGAGAGGACCCATCAACTCCGCCCGATAGGGCTGGTGCAGCCTGTCCTGCATGGCTTCGCGGAACAACTCGTCACGCCCGGTGGCGAACGCCGCCATGAGCGCACCTACCCTCTGGACGTTGAAGATCGCGTCGCTCAGGGAAACCTCCCCAGGCAGTTTTTGTCTCGCCGCATGCGTGCTCACTTCGAAGTCGGGGATAACGATGACCCAGCGGTAATCCTCCACCACGGGCATGCGCGTGTAGATGGTCTGTCCATCCGTGGCGGTCGCCGAGATGCAGAAACCCCCTATCAGCGCGGGCACGACGTTGTCGGGGTGCCCTTCCATCTCCACGGCGATTTGCACGAGTTCGTCCATGCCCAACGGGCTGCCGAGCAGGATGTTCGCCCCCACGATTCCGCCCACGATGGCGGCCGAACTGCTCCCCAGCCCGCGCGCCAGCGGAATGTGGTTGCGCTGCTTCATCCACAAGCCGCTGAAGGGCCGGCCGACCCGATCGTACACGCGCTTGACGGCCTGCACGCAGACGTTCGATTCATCCTTGGGGATGACGTCGCGGCCCTCTCCTTCGACTTCGAGCGCAACGCCCCAGGGGAGGCTGTCGAGTTCAATACGGTTATAAATCCGGAGCGCGACGCCCAGGGCATCGAAACCAGGACCCAGATTCGTCGTACTCGCCGGAACCTGCACGCGCACCAGAGCCAAGAGGACCTCCTTGAAACGAGCTTATACCGAGCGGATATCCGAGGAGTGAGCGAAGGCGCAGCCCGCCGCGCGCATCTCCTCGATGGCGTTTTCACCGTCTTTTGGGTCGACGTTCACGGCACGGATGGCGTCTTCCAACACAACGACCTCGAACCCCTCACGCCTGGCGTCGAGCGCCGTGGCCTTCACGCAATAATCCGTCGCCAGGCCGCAAACGAAAAGACGCCCTATCCCTGCTGCTCTCAGGTCATCGGCCAGCGTGGTGCCGTCGAACCCCGAATACGCCTCGGCGTCCCGGGTCGTGGCTTTCGATACCACCATCTCCACATCCGGGGCGTTCATGCGCGGATGAAATGCGGCGCCCGCAGTCTCGGCCACGCAGTGAACGGGCCAGATTCCGCCCTGCGCCTGAAACGACATATGGTCGGCGGGATGCCAGTCGCGCGTCGCCACCTTCATCCAGCCCGGAATTTCCAGAAGCCCGTTCACCGGCGAGACAACCTCGTCTCCCTCGGTGACGGCGAGTGCCCCGCCCGGACAAAAATCCACTTGCAGATCGACGACAATGAGGCCGTCTTGCGCACCTGGTGAGTATTCAGCCATTGCCCTATTGCTCCTCCCCCAACTTCAGGCGCCATTTTTTCCCAACCGGACCCCTGCGTATGGAAACCTCTATCTCCAGTGGATTCTCCAGAAAAATTTTTTCGAAAAAATCCACCGTCTCAATCTTCTTTCCCCCTGCCTCGAATATGATGTCTCCACGCCTAAGACCCGCGCGCGCCGCCGGGGCGCCTTCCCGAACCGAAGAAACCAACAGCCCGCTCGCTTCTCCCCCACCGAAGAAGCGCGCCAATGCCGGCGTGAGCTTCTGGAGAACGAGCCCCAGCTTTCTGGGGTGCTTATAATCGCGCCTCATATGGAAGCCGTGTTCCATCACGACAGGCTTCACGTATATCGGCGATTTCATCCGCAACGCCAACGCAACGGCGTCCGAGGGGCGGCTGTCGATCGAAATACGCCTGTCCCCGGCCTTCATATCGATGAAGGCGAAATATGTGCCTCCTTTCACCTCCGTGATGACCACCCGGAGAACTTCCGCCTGGAGGGTTTTCAGCAAATTGCGCATCAAGTCGTGCGTCATCGGCCGGTGCGGAACAGCTTTCTCAAGCTCCATCAAAATCGCCCGCGCCTCCGCCGGGCCGATCCAGATGGGCAGCAGCTTGCCCCCCTTTTTCTCCTGCAGCAGCAAGACGGGCTGGTCGTTCCTCTGATCGACAAGGATGTCTTTCACCTCGACCCTGCGAAGCGCGGAGAGGGCCGCCTCCGCGTTCACCGAGTGCGCATGAGCGATGAAAGCGACAAGAACGAAAAGAAAGGCGGAAAACACCCTTTTAAGCCGCATGACTTCGATTCCTGATCATTTCGTCCACGCCCATCAAATCAGAGGGTTTCTCTCAGCGCGCAGATTCCGCCGAAACCCGGAACACGCATTCGGGAATCGCCATGTCCACACGCTGCTGACCCGGTTTTTCCTCCACCTTGGTCTCGTAGATTCCGTCGCAATCGACATCGAGCAGCGTGATGTCGTATGGATACTTGTTGTCCACATCGATGTTGATCGCGAAAATCCTGTTGTTGATGGTGAGTGTTTCGAACTGGAATTCCCACTCATCGAGATATTGCTTGATCAGGGTCTCCTCTCCGGGGATGCGCCTGCTGAGGTCCCGCCGGATCCATCCGAGAAAACGGGAGCGGCTGAGTTCGGGCGTATCGAAACCCTCGGGCCTTTTCTCGACGGGGCCGTCCGAATCCGCCGAAGCCGCGAATACGCTTCCGGCTCCCAGGAGCGTCATCGCCAGGAAAACAAGAACACAGATTCGGCCGAAACGCATTATCATGGAAATCACCCTCGGCATCGATATGAAACCCGGCGGCCGGCCAGACCCCGGAAGGCTGGTTACCCGTAAGAGTAGCACCCGCCGCGCACCGCCTTCAAGAGATGTGTCCACGCCTCCGGGCACCCGAAAGCACGATCCGCCAGTTGCGCTTTGACATTTCCGGGAAGCGGATTATTCTTCCCATATCGGCGAATTCTCATCCTGACTCGAGGGACGCGTAAAGCGCATGCCTCGAGAAAGCAATCACCGAAACTCCCAAGGAGAAACCCAGATGACGACGAGAGAAAGAAAAGCCCGGCTCATACGGCCCGATGATCGTGAATCAGAAGGCATGGCGGGCGGCGCGAGCCACAAGGCCATCGTATCGAAAGAGGGCGAGGGCACCGACCTCACCGTCTACTACTCGCTCATACAGCCGGGACAGACGCACGACTGGCATCATCACGAGGAGGATGAGGTCATATTCTGCGTGAGCGGCAGGGGCAGATACGACCTCGATGACGGCGAGATCAACTACGGCCCCGGACAGTTCATCTTCATGCCCAAGGGCACGCGCCACTGCAATCACTGCGTGGGTGAGGAAGACGTGAGGCTGGTGGCCATCTTCCAGCCGGGCCGCGAATAAGGCCGCACCTTCCTCCCAACGGAGAAGATGAGGCTACGTCTGGAGACGAAGATGGACCCCATGCAGAAAATCATCGCGCATTACGCGAATCTCCGCTTCGAGGATCTGCCCGAAGAGGCCGTATACGCCGCCAGAAACCTCATCCTCGATGCGCTCGCCTGCGCCCTGGCAGGCTCGTCTGCACCGCTGAACCCGGAAATCATCGAGCGCCACATCCGCTGGGGCGGCGCGCCCGAAGCCACGGTCCTGGTCTACGGGGGCCGGCTGCCCGCGCCGACGGCGGCATGGCTGAACGCCGCCATGATTCACTCGAACGATTTCGACGACACCGAAGACGTCACCCAGAACCACATCTTCGTCACGATTCTTCCCGCTCTCCTCGCCGCGGGCGAGAGCCGAGGACGGGCCATGCCGGGCCGCGAAGTCATCGCCGCTCTGGCGGGGGCTGCGGACGTGACTTTGCGGCTGAACGCCGTCGTGCATCAGAGCATTCATCCGGGCTGGCTGCCCACCACGGTGTTCGGCGCGGTCTCGGCCTCCATGGCCGCCGCGCGGGCTTTGGGGCTCGATGAAGAGGGCCTCGCCAATTCGGCGGGCTTCGGCTACGCGCAATCGCACGGCAACCGCCAGGCGCTTCTCGACGGCACGGTCGCCAAGCGGCTGCAGCCTGCCTTCAGCGCACGCGCGGGCGTGCATTCGGCCGTATTGGCGCAAACCGGCGCCACCGGTCCGAGGCGCATCGTCGAGGGAGCGGACGGCATAATCGAGCTCTTCGGCGGAGGCGAGGGCGACCCGAACGCGCTGACGAAAGAACTGGGCGACACCTTCCACGTCACCCGTGTCGGCATGAAGCCCTACCCGAGCTGCCGGGTATCCCATCCCCACATCAGCGCCGCTCTGGAGGCGCGCGAGCGGCTCGGTTCCTTCGGTGAGCAAGACGTCGAAAGCGTGGAGGTATGGGCCACCCCCATCGGCCACTCGATGATCGGCCAGCCGTTTCGGATCAGGGAAAACCCCCAGGTGGACGCGCAGTTCAGCGCGCAGTGGACGACGGCGTTCTCCCTCTTGAAGGGAGTGCCGCGCATCGCGCACTTCGAGCCGGATCTCATCGTCTCAGGCGCGGAAGTGATTGAGCTCGCACGGAAAACCAGGGTCCACATCTGGGAAGAAGGGAGTCTGCTGCTCGTGCCCGTGCGCATCCATGTCAAGCTCAAGGACGGGAGAGAGGCCGACGTCACGCACGACAGGATCAAGGGCTCTCCCGAATGGGCCATGACCGGACAAGAACGCAAGGAGAAATTCTTCTCCTGCGCCGAGGCCGCCGCGGTGAGGCTCGAACCCGAAGACGTGGAGCGCGCTTTCGAGGAGTTCTCAACACTTGAGGACTGCGCGGACGTCCAGCCCGTTCTCGCCCGACTTACAACCTCGAAAAACCCGGCCCTCGCATAGAATTCAGGTTCATACGGCTCTATAATCCCCTACCCATGAGCCGAGAGAACGAACAAGCCATACACCCGGGCGCGAACATCGCCTGGGCGGCGAAGAGATACGGCCCGCGTGAAGCCGTGGTGGACGGCGAGCGCCGCCTGCGTTTTTCCGACGTCTACGATCGCAGCAAGCGAGTCGCGAACGCGCTCGCAGCGCACGGCCTCGAGCCGGATGATCGCGTCGCCAAGCTGATGCGAAACCGCGCCGAGATCATCGAGATCAACTTCGGCGTCGCGATGGCGGGCGGGGCATCGCTCAATCTCCACGGGCGCAACGTCTTAAAAGAACACGTCCACATGCTGAACGACTCAGAATCCGCGTTCCTCCTCCTGGACGAGGTCCACAAGGAATATGCCGAAGGCATCATGAGTGAATGTCCAGGTCTGCGCGGCATCATCGCCGTGGGGTGGGCGGGCGCAGGCGTTACCCCATACGAGGAGTGGCTGCAAAAAAGCTCGAGCCGAGAGCCCGGCGTCGTCCTCGGGCCGGATTCTCTGTTCCACCTTCACTACACCTCGGGCACGACCGGAATCCCCAAGGCGGTCGTCAACACGCACCGCACGCACGTCGCGTGGCTGGCGAAGTTTTTCAGAAACTTGGACTATCGTTTCAACACGCTCGACTCCATGCTCCACGCGGGTCCCATGACGCACGCGTCATTCAATTTCATCGAACCCACGTTTCTGAGAGGCGCGCGGAACGTCATCATGCCTACGTTCGAGCCGGAGTTGTTTCTCGAAACGGCGGAAAAAGAGGGAGCCACGACCAGCTACCTCGTATCCACGATGGTGCAGCGGCTCATCGAATGCGGAAAACTCGCTAGCGCCGACCTCTCGAACCTGCACACGATCACCTACGGGGCCGCGCCTATTTCGGAGGAAAACTTGAGTCTCGCCATCGAACACCTCGGCCCCATCTTCCGGCAAACCTACGGGCTGACCGAAGCGCGCCAGCCCATCGCAATTCTCGACCCTTGGGATCACATGGTCGAAGGAACACCCGGGGAGCGCGCGCGCCTCGCCTCCTGCGGGAGAGTCGCTGCGGGCGTGGAACTCGAACTCCTGGACGATGATGACCGCCCCGTCGCCACCGGCGGAATGGGGGAAATCTGCGTCCGGGGGGATTACGCCATGGCGCGCTACTGGAACAACCCCGAAGCCACGGCGGAGACCATGCGAAACGGCTGGGTGCACACCGGGGACCTCGCCGTTTCCGACGAGGAGGGGTATCTCTACATCGTCGATCGCAAGAAGGAGATGATCATCACGGGCGGGTTCAACGTCTATCCCTCGGAAGTCGAGCGTGCCCTGTGCCGCCACCCCGCCGTCCTGGAAGCGCTGGTGATTGGCGTGCCAGACGCACAGTGGGGCGAGGCCGTCAAGGCCATGGTGGTGCTGCGCCCGGGGGAAACGCCCAAGCCTTCGGACCTCATCGACTTCACGCAGCAAGAGGTCGCCGGCTACAAGAAGCCGAGGCACATCGAGTTTCTGAGCGAAATTCCAAAGAACGCGCAAGGAAAAGTCTTAAGGCGCGAGATTCGAGAAAAACACTGGGCAGGAAGAACGCGGCGGGTGAACTAGAGGCCTGCCGCTTTCATCGTCGAACACTGGAACGACCATTTTCCGAGAGGGGAGAGACGCCAATGGACCTGACGCAAGAGTTCGGACTCAAGACCGTGAAATACCGCAAGGAAAACAAGATCGCCTACGTCACCCTGAACCGGCCCGACAAGCTGAATCCCTTGAGCTTCGCCACGGTGACGGAACTCCTCCAGTGCTGGGAGGACGTGAACGACGACAAGGAGGTGTGGGTGGCGATTCTCGCGGGCGAGGGGAAATCGTTTTGCTCCGGGTGGGATCAGAACCTGGAAGAAGATGAACTCAAGTTGGGCGCCGTCCGCCCCAAGGGAGTGCTCTACTGCGATCTGGACTGGATCAAGAAGCCGATCATCTGCGCGGCGCAGGGCTACGCCATCGGCGGGGGGATGAGCCTGTTCCTGGGTGCTGACGTCCGCGTGGTCTCGGAAGACGCCAAGGTCGGCTATTCACAGCCCAAGATCGGCATCATCAGCATCGGCGGAGCCATGCGCATGCCTGCGGCGATTCCAGGCCTCGCCAGATGGTACATGTTCTCCGGCGAACTCATCGACGCGGAAGAAGCCTACCGCCTGGGCCTCGTGGTGAAGATCGCCAGGAACGGGGAACTCCTCGACACCGCGACCGCCATGGCCGAGCAGATCATCGAGTGCTCGCCCATGACGGTGCAGCACACCAAGGAGGAGATCGCCGTGGCCGCCAACGTGTCGATGTACGAGGGCTATCGCCTGTGCCGGCCCATCATGAACCGCTTCTACAAGACGGAAGACTACCGCGAGGGCAAGAACGCGTTCATGGAGAAGCGAAAACCCGTTTGGAAGAACTGCTGAGCAGGGGCCGAGGCTGAACGGGTAGAATCGCGCGCTCCACCTCCCGGGGTTGCGGGACGGCCCGCTATGAAGGATAAGCCTTAATCTCGCATCCCGAGCCCAGGAGCGCGCATGGATTTTTCTACGAGCAAGGATGCGGCCGGCATCCGGGAAGGCTGGCCGATCATCCTTGCCTGTTTCCTGACCATATTCACCGCCTACACCACGGCCTTCATCCTGGGGCCCATGCTCGACGTCATGGGCGGCGACCTGGGCCTTTCGCTCTCCGCCATGGGGCAGTTGGCGGCCATCACCTTCATTCCCTGGGGGATAGGCGCGCCCCTGCTGGCGCCCATATCGGATCGCTACGGACGAAAGTACGTCATCCTCGCCGGGGTGGCGGGCCTTTCGCTCTCCAGCATCGCCACTTCTTTCGCGGACGGCTATCTCGCGGTGGCGTTCTGGCGCTTCATCGCGGGGCTGAGCGGCGCGCTCGTTCCGCCCACGGCGGTGGCGGCGATCGGGGACAACTTCACGGGCCGCGCACGCGGCCTCGCCATCGGTTTCGCGACGGCGGGCGTGGCCATGGGCCTGCTCGTCGGAGTCCCGAGCGTGGCCTTTCTGACGGATTATCTGGGCTGGCGCAACGCGCTTTGGATATCGGGCGCGTTCGGCCTGACGCTTTCCCTCTACACGCTCCGCTCACTGCCTTCCGGGAGGCGGGCCGACGTACCGGCCTCCTATCTGGCCAGCTTCACCTGGATGCGCCAGGGGACCTCATGGCTCCTGATGAGCGGCAACGTCACCGAGCGGCTCATGACTTCCACTTTTCTGACCTACGTATCCGTTTTCCTGATACGCACCTACGAGATTTCTCTCTCCACCGCGGGCAGTATGATCACCGCGATGTCCGTCGGCGCGCTCATCGGCGGTCTGCTGGGCGGTGCGCTCGCGGGCGTAAGAAGGCGCTTTCTCATCATCACCGCCCTGGTTCTGCTGCAGGGAGAACTTCTGGCGTTTCACTTCTCGGGCTTACGTTTTCTCACGCTTACGATCGCGGCGGGCTTTCTCTTCTCGTTCTTCAGCCATCTCAGCAGGCCCGCCGTGATGGACGACCTCATATCCATCGCCCCGCAGGCGCGCGGCGCCATTATCGGCTTCTATTCGACGAGCAACCAGGTAGGCCTCTTCCTGGGAGCCTCCCTGGGCGGGTTCGCCATACAGTGGGGCGGCTTCGAGGCGCTCGGCTGGCTCGTCCTGGGCGCGGCGGTCCTGGGCGGGGGGTTCTACGGAGCGAGCGCCTGGGTATTCCGGGGGAGAGGTTAGGCTTTCCTTCACCCGATTGATCGTAGCAAAGAAAATACTATACGTTATCACGTATATTTATTATTTATGCTATATAGCGTATAAAAATAAAATATACTATTAAACGTATATTGACATATTATACGTCTTAACGTATATTAAATTTTGAGGAGGTAAAGAAGATGAGTGAGCATGTTACCCGATCGGAAAAGCAATTGGGAGCGGTTCTGCGACGGGTCCGCAAACAGCATGGTATCACGCAGGCTGGACTCGGCGAAAAAATCCACATGCGCCAAGCCACCATCTCCAAGCTGGAGGGTGGCTCGTCGACCAGCCGGCTCCACACCCTGATGGCGTCTCTTGCCGCTCTGGATCTGGAACTGGTCGTGCGACCTCGCAGCAGGAGCGTGAGTAACGAGATTGAGGGGCTGTTCCAATAGCCAGACGACGCGCCCATATACCGCTTGCCGTCTATATGAACGGCCGCCTCGTCGGGTGGCTGCGCAAGGTGTCGAGCGGAGCCATCGATTTTCGCTACGATGAGAGTTGGCTCGCCTGGGAACACGGTTTTCCGGTTTCGCTCTCCATGCCGATGCGTGAAGACCCCTATGTCGGCTCCCCGGTAATCGCCGTCTTCGACAATCTTCTCCCGGACAATTTCGACATCCGAGACAAAATGGCCGCGCGGACCCAGGCGAATGGGTCTGACACCTTCAGTATGTTAAGTGCCGTCGGCCGAGACTGCGTCGGCGCCATGCAGTTTCTGCCGGAAGGAGAAGAGCCCGGCCCGGCAGGATCGATCGATGGCCGCACTGTCAATGATGACGGGATTAGCAAGATACTCGCCAACCTGGGTACTACCCCGCTCGGTGTCGGCGAAAACAGGGAGTTCCGCATTTCACTCGCGGGTGCACAGGAAAAAACCGCCCTCCTGTACTGGAAAAATGAGTGGCGCATCCCGCACGGAACGACCGCGACGACCCACATCCTCAAACCGGAAATAGGGCGGCGCGACGACGGCGTCGACCTCTCGCTTTCCGTCGAGAATGAGCATCTTTGCATGCGGCTCATCGCCATGCTCGGCCTGCCAGTGGCCGACACCCGGATGGAGATGTTCGGCGATAAGAAAACACTGATCGTGGAACGATTCGACCGGCTCTGGGCGAAAGACGGACGACTATTGCGCCTGCCGCAGGAAGATTGCTGCCAGGCGCTTTCCGTGCCCTCGGCCAAAAAATACGAGAGCGACGGCGGGCCGGGGCTTCCCGGCCTGCTCGATTTATTCATGGGCAGCGATAGACCGGAACATGATCGCAAGATGATCATGAAGGCGGTCATCGTCTTCTGGCTTCTCGCCGCCATCGACGGTCATGCCAAGAACTTCAGTCTGTTTCTTTATCCGCACGGCGGGTTTTCACTGACCCCCTTTTATGACGTGCTATCGCTTCAGCCGAACTTCGATGCGGGCCAACTCCGGCAGCGTCAGTTAAAGATGGCCATGGCGGTCGGCAAGAATCGTCACTACGTCGTGAACGAGATCATGCCTCGCCATTTTCTGCAAACGGCGGCGGCCTGCAACATGGGAGAAAGTGTCGTACAGGAGGTATTCGAAGAGCTTCTCGAACGAGGAGAAGCGGCGATCTCGAGCGTGGAGAACGACCTGCCGCCGGATTTTCCCGAAACACTCTTCAAGAGCGTTTCGAATGGTTTTCGCGCACGACTCCGATTGCTGGATCGTCTGTAGGGACAGGCCCCTGCGCCTGTCCCCGGAAAGGACAACCACGGGGGGTTGTCGCTACAGAATTAAAGCAATCCCGACCGAGGAAAATGACGCCTAACCGCCCACTCCCTACTTCTTCACCGCGTCCTTGCGTCTCGGTTCGGGGAAGACGTCCTGATCGATGATCACGTCGACGACGGCGGGGCCTTCTTCCTTGAGGGCCTGCGCGTAGACGTCCTCCAGGTCTTCGGGATCCTCCACGCGGTAGCCCGCCGCTCCGAAGACGCGCGCGTATTCGTCGAACCTGGGGTTCCCGATGGCGTCGGCGATGTAGCGCCCGTCGTAGAAATGCTTCTGGTAGGCGCGCTCGGAACCCAGGTTGAAGTTGTTCAGGATGACGCAGACGGTCGGCAGGTTCTCGCGCATCGCGGTCTCGAGTTCCGCTCCGTTGCACAGGAACGCGCCGTCGCCGCTGATGGTGACGACCTTCTGATGCGGGCGCGCCAGCTTGGCTCCCAGCCCCAGGGGATAGCCGATGCCGATGGCCGCCAGATCCTGCGGGGCCACGAAACTCCTGGCCTGATCGAACCTCTGGTATTCATAGATATAGCCCGCGGCGCTGCCCGCGTCGTTCGTGATGATGGTGTTCCCGGGCAGGACTTTCGCCAAGGCCATCTGCGCGCGCCTGGGGTCGATGGGCTTTCCGCCGTATTCCAGGGCGCGCTCGCGGTGTTTTTCCTGCGCGTCGCGCACAGCGGCGGTTTCCGCGCGCCACGCAGGGCGCGCCGTCTTCTCGCCCAGCGCGCCGAGCACAGCCCGGAGCGCAAGCCCCGCCTCCGCGTTCATCCCCACCTCGGTGGCGAAATTTCTGCCGATGTTATGCGGGTCCACGGCCGCGTGAATGAGCTTTGCTCCCCCGAAGAAACCGGGGCGCAGGAACGTGGTCGAGTGCGCGAGCCTGGTGCCGACGGCGAACACGACGTCGGCCGTCTCAAACAGCGCGCGCGCCTCGGGAAGCGTTCCACGCCCAATCGAACCCAGGAACAGGGGATGTCCGTTCGGAACCACGTCGTCCCTGCCCGTGGAGGTCATGATGGGAGCGTCGAGCGCTTCGGCCAGCGCTGTCAGATCGCCGCTCGCCTCGTCCCAGAGCACGCCGCCGCCGCCGATGAGCAGGGGCCGCTCGGCGGAGCCGAGCAGCGCCGCCGCACGCGCGACCGCCTCGGGGTCGGGGGCGAGCCGCGCACGGCTCATGGGGGCCGCGCCGTTTCCTTCCGGATACTCCGCCGTCTCGTTCAGCACGTCGCGCGGCAGGTCGACGTGCACGGGTCCCGGTACGCCGGAGGTCGCCACGTGATACGCCTCGTTGATGACATCGAAAGCGCGCTCGGGTTTTCTCACCTGAACCGACCACTTCACCATGGGGGCGAACATGGCGATCTGGTCGAGTTCCTGGGTGGACTCGCGGAAGGTGTCCTTCATCATGGGAGCGCCGGTGATGACGAGCACCGGGCTCTGCGCCATCATCGAATGCGCCACGCCGGTGACGAGGTTCGTGGCCCCGGGGCCGTTGGTCGCCATGCACACGCCCACCTCTCCCGTGAGCCGCGCGTAGGCGTCCGCCATGAGGGCGGCGCTTTGCTCGTGGCGCACCGTGAGGAAGGAAATGTCCTCGCGCCCGTACATGCCGTCTAAAATCTCGATCATGCACGAACCCGCCATGCCGATTACGTGCTTCACCCCCAGTTTCGCGAGCGCATCCGCCACCGCGTGTCCAGCCGTCATGCTCACCATCAATCCGGTCTCCTTGAAAACAACAAAAAAAATAACCAGGAGGCGCGACCCGCCGCGCTTCATTTTTGTATGAATTTGGTCCGCAGAGATTAGGCCCGCGCGCGCGATTCGTCAAAGGCCTCGGGCTATCCGACGTTCCCTTTCGCGTGTATGGCGTTGGCGATGAGGTTCACCGCGTGATCCGCGTTCGCCTCGGGCCTCGCCGTCTCCGCGAAGCGATAGAAACTCTTGGTCGGCCTCAGCGAATCGCCGCCCAGATCGCACAACTCCGCGCACAGGCGCTCGGCTTGCGCATCCAGTTCCGAGTCCGCCACCACATGATTCACCATGCCGATACGCCTGCCCTCTCCGGCGTCGATCTCACGGCCCGTGATGACCATCTCGAAGCCGTGGCGACGATCCAGCTTTCTCGCCAGGTGGCTGATGACCACCGTGGGGGGAAACCCCTCCCTGATCTCGGGAAAGGCGATCCGCACGGTCTCGGAAGCCAGCACGATGTCCGCGCGGCTGATCAGCCCCGCCCCCGGCCCGTAGGCGCGGCCTCTCAAGGCCGCCACCGTCACGGCGGGAGAGAATTCCAGGGCGTCGTTCATCTTCACGATTGCCCGGAAGCGCTCTCTTATCACGTTCACCGGCGGCAGCCCGGCGCCGCCGCGCACGCTCTCCCTGCCCGCGCAAAAATCCTCGCCCTCTCCGCTCAGCAGGATGACGTCGCACTCCTCACCCGCCTGGAGGAGAGCTTCCGTGAGTTCTCCCATCATCTCGAACGTCAGGCGGTTCGCCGCAGAGGCGCGCGCGAGCGTGACGCGGCCGAGAGTGTTTTCCTTTTCATACCGAACAGACGCCATTTTCATACCCTCCCGAAGCAGAAGCCGGATTCCGCAAATGCCCGGACATCTTCTGAAATACACCTATTGCCCTGAAATTGCAGGGATTATCGCCTGAAATCTTCCGAAAAGTAAAAACGAGAAAAGGCTTGCAAAATTATTCGTAATTTGTTTGTATTAGAAATGTTTTATTTTCGTGAAATATATGTCATGAGGGCCCGCTTGCCGTGAATACCCTTCTTCTCCATCAAAACGAGGCCGTCCATGAAGCGCGGGTGGAGAGCATCGCCACGGGCGGGGCGGGCGTCGCCCGCCTGGATGGCCGCGCCGTATTCATCCCTAAGACGGCCCCCGGAGACACCGTCCGCTTCCGCGTCGTCAAGGAGAAGGGGAAGTACCTGATCGGCGAACTCGCGGAAATCATCCGGGCGGGTCCGGCGCGAACCGCGCCTCCATGCGCGCACTGGAGCGACTGCGGGGGATGCGCCCTGCAGCACGTCGCGCCCCGGGCCCAGGTGGAGGCCAAGAAGCGAATCTTTCTCGACGCCCTCGCCCGCATCGGAAAAATCGACCTGGGGGTTCCCGTACAAACCGTCGCGCTCCCCGGAAACGAGGAGCGCTACCGCATGCGCGCGCGGTTTCAGATACGACGCTCCGCGATCGGCTTTTTCGCCCCGGGCGCTCGGCGTCTGGTCGAGGTCGAAGACTGCCTGCTGGTCGAACGACCCATCGCGAACGCGCTCGGACAGATCAGGCATCTCCTTCAGGCGGAACCCAGGACGAGGAGAATCGAGGCCGTGGAGATTACCTCCCTCGGAGAAGAGGAGGGAGCGTCCGTGGGCCTTCATCTCCATGCGGCGGGGCACCGGGACCGCGGAAACTGCAAAATCGACCCCAGGACCCTGAGCGCCTGGAAGAAATTCGCGGAAGAAAACCACTTTCAGCGGGCCACGGCCGGCAGACGCGAACCCGGTGATCCGCCCCGCTGGCTGGCGCAATACCGGCCCGACATGGAGCACCCCGAATTATGTCTGGGCGTATCGCCCGAATCCTTCATTCAGCCCAACCGCGCGCTCAATAAGCTGCTGGTGAAAAGCGTGACCGAAGAGTGCCGGTTGAACGACGAGGCCCTCGTTCTGGACCTCTACTGCGGGGCGGGGAATTTCTCATTCCCCCTGGCGATGAGGGCGAGACGCGTACTGGGGGTCGAGGAAAACCCCTACGCCGTGGCCGACGCCGGGCTCAACCGGGAGGAGAACGGAGTCGCCAACGCGGAGTTTCTTCAGTCAAGCGTCCATAAGCTCACGAAAGAAGATGTCGTCTCCAAACTCGGCGGCAAAAGGCCCGGCGTCATCGTACTCGACCCGCCCCGAAAAGGCGCGCTCGACGCCATGCCCCTCGTTGCGGCGCTCACGCCCGATCGGGTCGTCTACGTCTCCTGCAACCCGGCTACTCTCGCGCGCGACGCCCGCGAACTCGCATCGAGCGGCTATCGCGCAAGGGCCGCTTACGTGTTCGACATGTTCCCCCATACCGCTCATCTGGAAATGCTCATATCGTGGACCCGGAAGAACGCTCCCGGTCCGACCCAACGATTCTGAAAGGGAGATCCCTCATGTTCCTCACGCGCAGGCAACGGGAAATTTACGAGTTCATCAAGGAGTTCATCGGGGCGAACGGCTACGCGCCCTCCATCGTGGAGATCGGCAAGCACTTTCACCTCACCTCGCCCGCCACGGTGCACAAGCACTTACAGAACATCGCGGAAAAAGGCCTCATCAAGAGAAGCTGGAACAGAAGCCGGGCCATCGAACTCATCCCGGGTTCGGACACCATCGCCGCGAGCGCAGAACCGGCGCGGGTGGAACTTCCCCTGCGCGGCATGATCGCGGCGGGCATGCCGCTCGAGGCGATAGAGGACACCGAAACCATCCCCCTCCCCTGGTCGTCCGGGGACGGCAACCTCTACGTCTTGAAAGTCAAGGGCGATTCGATGATCGAAGACCACATCCGGGACGGGGACTACGTGATCGTGGAGAGCCGGAACAATGCGCTGAACGGCGAGACCGTGGTGGCGCTCGTGAACGGAGATTCCGCTACGCTCAAGCGGTTTTACAGAGAGGGCGCGCAAATCCGGCTCCAGCCCGCGAACGAGGCGATGGCGCCCATCATGGTGAACGAAGCGGACCTCCGTATCCAGGGCGTCGTCGTGGGCGTGCTCAGGAAGTATTGACGCCCCCGCGTTTCGCGTGAGAGAAACGACCATGCCGAAGCGCCTCGAAAAAGAAGAGCCGGAGCCGCCGCGCGGGGACAGGCTCATCGCGCACGTGGACATGGACGCCTTTTTCGTGTCCGTGGAGCGCATGGACCGGCCCGACCTGGAGAACCAGCCGGTCATCGTCGGCGGCAGCGTGGGCAAGCGCGGGGTGGTCTCCGCCGCTTCTTATGAGGCGCGCGCGTTCGGCGTCCACTCGGCCATGCCCATGGCGAGGGCCAGGGAACTCTGCCCCCACGCCGTCTACATCCAGGCGAACCACAAGAAATACGGAGAAGCCTCCAGGCGGGTGATGCGGGTGCTCGGAGACTTCACGCCTGCCGTTCAAGCCGTCTCGGTGGATGAAGCGTATCTCGATCTGAGCGGAACCGAGCGCCTGCACGGCCCCCCGATCCAGACGGCCGCGAGAATCCGCGAAGCCGTCTTGCGCGAGACCAACTGCTCGGCGTCCATCGGGCTGGCGTCGAGCCGCCTGGTGTCCAAAATCGCGTCCGGCCTCTCGAAACCCGCAGGCATCCTGCGCGTCTACCCCGGCGGGGAGGCGGCTTTTCTGCGTCCGCTCAAGGTGAGCAAAATACCGGGCGTGGGCAAGGTGATGGTCAAGAAACTGAACCGCCTGGGCATTTCGACGGTCGGCGATCTCGCCGCGCAGTCGCTGCCCTTTTTGGAGGCGCAATTCAAGAACCTGGGCCCCGAGCTCTACCGCAAGGCGAGGGGGCTGGATGATTCCGAACTCGAACTCGAAAGCCGTCCCAAGAGCATCGGCAAGGAGACCACCTTCGCTGAAGACACCGCCGACCCCGCGAAGCTCGAAGCCATACTCACGGGCCTGGCCGAGGAGGCGAGCGCCCGCGTGCGCCGACGGGGTCTTAGCGCCAGACACATCACCCTCAAAATCCGGTTTTCGGACTTCACGACGCTCACGCGCTCGTTCACGCTCGAAAAACCCACCCACCTCGACAAGGAGATCATCGAACCCGCGCTCGAACTCCTTAGGCGCACATGCGCGAAAGAGGGCAGGAACCGGAAATTCCGCCTGCTGGGGGTCTACCTCTCAGGGCTCGACGAAGACGGTACGCAGCCGATGCTGTTCGAGGATACCGGGCGTGAGAAAGAAGAGCGCCTCGTGGAGAGTCTGGACAAAATCCGCGATCGCTTCGGCCATGAGGCCGTCTTCTCGCGAAAGAGCGTGGAGCGCATCAGGAAACCCTAGAGGCGGATCAGGATCAGGATCGTCCCCAGCACCGTCATCACCGCGCCCAGCACGAGCTTGCCCGTGATGTTCTCGCTCTCCCTCAGGAACAGGTGCGACACCATGATCACCAGAAGGGGCTGGACCGACGTGATGGAGGTGACGCCCACCGCGTAGGTGCGCGCCATGGCGTTGCTGAACGAGGGCACTGCTATCGTCTGGCAGACAGCGGCCAGGAGCATCCACTTCCAGCTCGCCCGGGGGATATTCCCCGCCGTCTCCCTGTGTGCGAAGCCGACCGCCAGTACCCAGGCGAAGCCAAGTCCTATCCAGATGAGCAGCGCCGATGCGGCCAGCGCGTTCATGTCGAGCGTGATCGTCCTTACCATGACGCCGGACACGCTCCAGTTCAGCGTGGTAAGGCCCGCCGAGATATAGCCCTTGACGACGTCCTTTCTCGTGTGGCCCATTTCGAGGTTCGGCTGCGCGGGTGCCGAGCGCACCACCATGTTGAGTCCCAGGATGAGGCACAACAGCCCCAGGATGATGAGAATCGTGAACGGCTCGCCGAGGAATATAGTGGCCAAAAGCGCGGTGACGGCGGGCGTGCTCGCGGCGATGGGAATGGTGCGGCTCGGCCCGATGCGCCTGATGGCGTAATAGTAGGTGAGCCGTGAGATGGTGATCATGAAAAAGGCGGTGATCGGCAACAGGATCCAGGTTCTCGTCGAGCCGGGCTGAAAGGCCGAAGCCGGGAGCGTGAAGAAGACCAGCACGGAGACGAAGACGCCGTTCATGGTCGACATGCATGCCGTCGTCCGCAGGAGCGGCGCGTTCTTCATCGCCAGGCGCACGAAAAAGGAAAGGCTCGTCCAGCTCAGAAGCGCCGAGGCGGCGAACAGCAGGCCCACGACATGGGTAGACAGGTTCATAACCACTTTCTGGTGTTCGTAAGGGTTTCCCGAACGGCCGCTATCCGGGCCGCTTCAGCGTCCAGTTGTCGTTCACGCGCGTTGCCGAATTCATGAACAGATACAGGATGCAGCCCGCGCGAAACTTCTCCTTCACCTCATCGAGCTGCTCGGCGGAGCCCGCCGAGGTCACCTCTATCTCCAGTTCCACGCCTGTGACGCCTCCGTTCTCCGCGTGCGGATCTCCGGGTTCGAAGCGCTCCATGGTGAGCCTTCCCTCGATCGCGCAATCATCGAGCGGCATGCCGACTTCGTTTGCGAACAACTCCACGTGCGCGGCGCCGCAGCCCGTCAACGCGCCGAGCATGTACTCGGCGGGGGTGGGATGCTCGAACAGCCCGCCGCGCTCCACGGGCTCGTCGCTCGAAAACTCCGGGCAATCGCGCGCCTGTATCCGAGCGCGCAACTCCCCCACCCATTGCGCGTTCGCCACCCGGGTGATGGTTTTCTGCTCGGTCAAGTCAATACCCTCTCCGTTATAAGGAGGAAACCGCCCCAAGATTACTACATCGCTCCCCCGCCGCGCCATGCGGATCGGGTGCGCGTGCAGCCTCTCATCCCTCCTCCATGGCGCTCAGGACGGCGGATATGAATCCAAGAAAACGCGCGCCTTCCAGAATCCTGGCGAAAGAAAAGAAGTCCGCCTCGATGCCCACGTGGCGAAAACCGCCGAAGACAAAGGCTGCGGCCGCAGCGCCCGGGGTCTCCCGCGCGCGATTCGCCAGCAGGATGCTCTCGGACGCCGGGATGAAGGGATCCGCACGCCCGTGCAGAAAAAATTTTTTCCCCCCGACCCCGGGAACGACGTCGCGCATCCCCCATTCCCGCAGGCGATCGCGCTGCGCGGCTCCCTGCCGCGCAAAAAGCGCCTCGAAGCGCTCGGGAGATTTGTTCTCCATCAAGGCGATGATCGCGCGCGCACCCCCCGGCAAGCCCGTGAGCAAATCGCCGATATCTGCCGCCTCGTCTTTTCGCTTTCTCGAAACGATGGTCGCGATGCGATCCCGATGGGCCTCCAGGCCCAGAAGTTCCGTGTTGTAGTGCAGGAAGAGCCATTTCCCGTGGCGTATGGGCAGCCCCCCCGGGAAGGCGGGCCGGTTCTGCCCGCCGCTCGTGGTGAGGTGTTTCAGCACGTTTTTGAGATCGTAATAGGCGCCCACGCCGATGAACGCGGCCAACTTCCCGCCCACCGCCGGACCCGCCGCCGCGCGAAGGGCCGGGCCGGCGGCGAACGAAAACGCCAGAAGGCTGCACCTCTCGAATGAACCCGCGCCGCCCCGCGTCATCCACGAGAACGCCCGTTCGATTCGCACAACGTCCGCTTCTTCGGGGCGGAACCGCTTCATGCCGGGCAGATCGGGAACGAGCGCCGTGAACCCCAGCCTCACGAGCGACTCCGCAAACGCCACGAGGCGATGATCCGCCTTGCCCATCGTGGTCATTCCGTGCACGAGGACGACGCACCCGCGCGCGGGCGCATCGCCCCAGCCGACGGAATCACCCGGCGAATAGGAATCCGCCAAAACGCCGGCGAACGAAACCTCGGCTCTTACCGGCTTTTTCGTGAGAAGCGAGAGCCAGCCGCCGCTCCGTACGTCGATAAGCCCCTGTGCCATGAGGAGGGAATCCACCGGGTGGCGGAGCCCCGGCGAAAAACGCGACCCGGCGAACAACAGGACCAGGAGAAACGAAGCGGCCAGCGCAAGGCGCCGGAGAGTGACGAGGCGTCTTAAGATGATCAGCCCACCACCGCTTCTTCGAAATACTTCTTCAAGAACCCGCCCGTGTGCGAGCGGGGGTTCCGCGCCACCTCCTCGGGCGTGCCCTCGGCGACGATGCGGCCTCCCCGCTCGCCTCCCTCGGGTCCTAAGTCGATCACCCATTCCGCGTTGCGGATGACGTCCATATTGTGCTCGACGACGACGACCGTGTTCCCCAGCCCTACGAGGCGCGTGAGTACGTTCAGCAACCGCTCCACGTCCTGGAAGTGAAGACCCGTCGTCGGCTCGTCCATGAGGTACATGACGCCGCGGGGCGGCTTGGCGGCCAACTGGCCCGCGATCTTCAGGCGCTGCGCCTCGCCGCCCGAGAGCGTGTTCACGGGCTGGCCGATCCGGAGGTAGTTGAGTCCTACGTCTCTCAAAATAAGCAGCTTGTTCAGCACCGAGGGCACGTGATCGAAAAACAGGCTGGCCTCATCCACCGTCAGGTTCAGCACGTCGTGGATGTTCCTGCCCTTGTACTGGATTTCCATGGCCTGGGGCTTGAAGCGCCTGCCCTCGCAATCGGGACAGCGGATGAAGATGTCGGCCATGAAGTGCATCTCTATCTTCTGGATGCCGCTTCCGGTGCAGGACTCGCACCGCCCCCCTGTGGTGTTGAAGGAAAAATGTCCGGGGCCGTAGCCCATGTTCCGCGCCAGCGGCGTCTCGGCGAAGAGGCGGCGGATCGCGTCGTAGGCCTTGAGGTAGGTGATGGGGTTGCTCCGGGGGCTTTTGCCGATGGGACTCTGGTCGAGCAGCACCACGGAATCAAGCTCATCGAATCCCTCTATCCGCTCGAAGCGGCCGATGGCGCCCTTGCCGTCGTGGAGGATCCGCGCCAGGGCCGGGTAGAGCGTGTCGTGCACCAGCGTGCTCTTGCCCGAGCCGGAAACGCCCGTTATCGCCACCAGACGCCCCAGGGGAACGTGGAGATTCACCTTTTTCAGATTGTTCTCCTGCGCCCCGAACAGGGAAAGACAGGAGAAGCTGCCGTTCTCTCCTCTTTTGATCTTCCTGGGGTTGATCTCGCGCTCGCCGCTCAGGAACTTCGCCGTCGCCGACCTCTCGCACCAGTCGAGTTCTTCCCTGGGACCGGAGAAAACCACCTCTCCCCCGCGCTCGCCCGCGCCGGGGCCCAGGTCCACCACGTGATCCGCCTCGTCGATGACGTCGCGGTCGTGCTCCACCACGAGGAGGGTGTTCCCCCGCTCGACCAGGTCCTTCAGGATGCTCACGAGGCGCGCGTTGTCCCTGGGATGCAGGCCGATGGTCGGCTCGTCCAGAATGTAGAGCGTGCCCGTGAGATGCGCGCCGAGCTGGTTCGCCAGGTTGATCCGCTGGTGCTCGCCCCCGCTCAGGGTCCTGGTCTCCCTGTCCAGCGTCAGGTATTCGAGACCCACCTTGTGCAGGAAATCGAGGCGCTCGCGCACCTGCTTCAAAACGTCGCCCGCGCGCTCGTATTGTTCGGGCGTGAGCGGCGGCGCCTCGAAGTATTCCCTCAGATCGCTCACCGACATGGCGCAGACGTCGGCGATGGTGCGATCGCCAAGCCGTATCCAGAGCGCCTCGGGCCGCAGGCGCGTGCCCCCGCAGGAGGCGCATTTCTGAAGGCTCTGGTAGCGCCTGATCATCACGCGCACCCAGACCTTGTATTTCCTTCGCTTGAGCCTCTCGAAGAACCTGTACACGCCCAGAAACGACCCCGAGCCCTCGAACACCATTTTCTTCTGGTCTTCGGGCATCTCCGCCCAGGGGGTGTGGATGTCGAGGCCCTCGTCCCGAGCGGCATCCTGGAGCTGTTCGCCGAAATAGCGGCGGTAGCGCGGCCGCGCCCAAGGCTCCACCGCCCCCTGGGCGAGTGTCTTCCTGGGCTCGGGGATGATGAGCTCCTCATCGAAACGCAGCGTGTTGCCGAATCCCCCGCACTCCTGACAGGCCCCGTTGGGATTGTTGAAGCTGAACGTGTGCGGGACGGGTTCCTCGAACGTATGGCCGCAGCATTCGAGCTTCTGGCTGAAGCGAAGCCTCGGCCCGTCCACGAACTGCACCTCGGCGACGCCGCCGCCTTCGCGGAACGCCGTCTCCAGCGACTCGCCCAGGCGCGCGCGGTTTCTGGACGAGAGCTTCAGGCGATCCACCACCACCCGAACGGCATGATGGTTCCGCACGGCGGGGTTCTCATCTCGAGGCTCTTTTTTGCGGGGACGGCCCCGCTTCCTCGCTTCGGGCGGCGGTTCGGCTTCTTTTTTCAGTCTCTCGAAAAGCGGAGGGCCGATGTTCACTATCTCATCGTCCAACATCACGCGGACGTAGCCCTGCCCCATGAGGGATTCGAGTTCTCCCGGCAAATCCTCCGCTTCGAGTTCTCCCATCGGGAAAAGTATGAACCCCCTCGCATCCGCATAGGCGTTCAACAGGAGCGCCACGGTGCCGTCGACCGTGGCGGGCGCGACCTCGCTCCCGCAATCGGGGCAATGGATCTTCCCCGCCTTGGCGAAGAGAAGCCGCAGGTAGTCGTATATCTCAGAAGCCGTGCCCACCGTGGAGCGCGAATGGTTCACCGGGTTGTACTGCTCGATCGCGATGGCGGGGCTGATGCCCTCGATGTAGTCCACGTCGGGCTTGTCCACGCGCTCCAGAAACTGCCGCGCGTAGGTGGAGAGGCTCTCCACGTACCGGCGGTGGCCCTCGGCGTAGATGGTGTCGAAGGCGAGGGAGGATTTGCCCGAACCGCTCGGTCCGGTGACGACGATGAAGTGCTCCCTCGGGAGCTTGAGGGAGATGTCTTTTAGATTGTGTTCCCGCGCGCCCTCGATGCGGATGTCTTCCATCAGGGAGACGGCGGG
>CAYTSP010000067.1:0-43788 GCA_964440505.1 uncultured Nitrospinaceae bacterium | reverse complement strand
GGGCAGGGGAATGACGAGCGGGCGGCTTTTTCAACAACCCCTTTCATTGCGGCTCACGCTCCTTGCCCCTAGAATAGAGGCTCGCGTTCATACTGCGGCGGTTTTATTTTTCTCCACACAGGGCGGGTTCGACGAATCATGGCTGACATAGGGACGCTGAAAGAGGGCGAGCGGTTCGATTCTTTCTTCAAAATCCGCGAATGCGAGGCGCGCCAGAGCCGCGCGGGCCGGGCGTATCTCGATTTGACCCTGGAAGACGCCACGGGCGAAGTCCCCGCCAAGGTCTGGGAGCCCGCGACGCAGGTGCAGGGCGAAATCGGGGCGGGCGATTTCATCAAGGTGCGCGCCATAGCGGAGAACTACCAGGGCCGACTGCAGCTCCGGGTGGAGCGCGTCCGCCGGGTGAACGAGCAGGACTACGAGAGCGGCTTCAGACCCGAGGACTGCGTGCAGCGCACGCCCTATGACATCGACGTCATGTGGGAGGAGGCGAAGCGCATCGCGGGCGGCTGCCACCCGCTCGTGGCGGCGTATCTCACCGCGATTCTTGACGCCTATGAGGAGAAATTCCGCGAGTGGCCCGCCGCCCAGCGCATTCACCATCCCTACCTGGGCGGACTGCTCGAGCACACCCTCTCGGTCACGAAAACGTGCCTCTACCTGGCGGATAAATACGACGTCTCGAAGGACCTCCTCGTCGCGGGCGCGCTCTTGCACGACATCGGGAAGCTGGAGGAACTCTCCACCGAGGGCGCGACGCACTACACCCCTGCCGGCCGCCTCCTCGGCCACATCGTTCTGGGGCGCGACATCGCGCGCGAGTGGGCGGGGCGCGATGGCGTATTCGCGGAAGGCGAGGCGCTGCCCGGGGATTTCCTGCTGCATCTCGAACACCTCATCCTCTCGCATCAGGGCCAGCCCGATTGGGGCACGGTGAAGGTGCCCATGTCGGCAGAGGCGCTCCTGCTCCACTACGCGGACGATATGGACGCGAAGTTCAACATCCTGAAGCGCGCGGTGGCCGAAGACAAAGGGGATGAGGATTTCACGGCGAGAAACCAGATCATGGCGCGCCCCTTCTACAAGGGCGGCCCGCCGCTCCCGCCGGAGAATTTATAGTATGTCCGAGCGTGAGGTGAATCTCGTTTCCTTGACGCATTCGGCGGGTGCCAGACCCGCCCCGTCTTCTGAGGATGGAAGGAATGTCTGACCATATTAAAGAGATAACGAACGAGGAGACGGGGCGCATCGTCATGCTGGCGGTGGACCACGGCTATTTCCAGGGGCCGACCTCGGGTCTCGAAGAACCGGGGAAGACCATCGAACCCCTACTGGGCTATTGCGACGCGGTGAGTCCCACGAAGGGCGTCTTCCTGCACTGCATGCCGCCGGATAGCAAGACACCGGTGATCCTAAGGGCCTCGGGCGGAAACGCCATCGTCTATTCGGACCCCGTGGAGCTGGAGCGTGAACTCGGCATCCGGGGGGCGGGCATAGATGATGAGGCGGCGCGCGAGGCGCTGCGGGAGCGAATCGCCGATGAAATCGTGAACCGAGAGCTATCGAACGAGTCCATCACCGTCTCGGCGGCGGAGGCGGCTCACCTGGGCGTGGCGGGCGTATCGGTGTCGGTCTACGTGGGCGCGCGCTATCAGAAGGAATCCATCCTGAACCTGGCCCGCATGAGCGACGAGGGCCGCCGGGAGGGTTTGATCGTCTTGGGCATCACGGCGGTGGGCAAGGAGATGACGCGCGACGCGCGCTATCTGGGGCTGGCGACGCGCATCGCGGCCGAACACGGGGCGGACGTCGTGAAGACTTACTTTTGCGAGGGTTTCGAGCGGGTGGTGCGCGGTTGTTTCGCGCCTATCGTCATCGCGGGCGGCAAGAAGGTGCCTGAGCGCGAGGCGCTCGCGTTCTGCCGCCGGGCGATTGACGAGGGCGCGGTGGGCGTGGACATGGGCCGGAACATCTTCCAGAGCGCGCATCCGGTCGCCATGATCCGGGCGGTGCGCGCCGTCGTGCATGACGGCTTAAGCCCCGACGCGGCGTATGAGATGTTCGAGGACTTGAGCGCGATCCCCCTCACGGAATAAGGCCTGCGCGCAACACTGGAAGTATTAAAATGGCGGAAACCATGCGAGCGGTGTTGTATTACCGGAACGACGACGTGCGGATCGAGGAGGTAGCCAAGCCCCGCGCTGGAGTGGGCGAGCTCTTGGTCGAGACGCGCGCGAGCGGCATCTGCGGCAGCGACGTCATGGAGTGGTACCGGGTGAAGAGCGCGCCGCGCGTGCTGGGCCATGAGGTAACGGGCGTCGTCGCGGAAGTAGGCGAGGGGGCGTCCGGCTTCCGCGTGGGCGATCGCGTATGCGTCACCCATCACGTGCCGTGCAACCGCTGCGCGCTGTGCCTGCGCGGCGACCACACGGCTTGCGAGACGCTCAAAAGCACGAATTTCGACCCGGGCGGTTTCGCCGAGTTCATCCGGGTGCCCGCCGTCAACGTGGAGCGGGGGACGTTCCACCTGCCCGATGAGGTATCCGACGACGCGGGCGTGTTCGTCGAGCCGCTGGGCTGCGTCCTTCGCGGCTGGCGGCGCTTCCGGATGATGCCGGGCCTGAGCGTCCTCGTGGTGGGAAGCGGCATGTCCGGCCTGCTGCACGTACAGGCGGCGCGCATCCTGGGGGCGGGAGCCGTTTTCGCGGCGGACATCTCTCCTTACCGTCTGAAAGCCGCCGGGCGCTTCGGCGCGCATGCGCTGCCCCCGTGCGAAGATATGGCGGGGGCTCTCCGGAGGGCGAACGACGGCCGCCTGGCGGATCGCGTCGTCCTGTGCGCGGGGGCGCCCGAGGCATTGGAGACGGCCCTCGCGTGCGTAGCGACTTGCGGCGTCTTGCAGCTTTTCGCCCCCACCCCGCCGGGGCATCGCCCCGAGATGGACCTGAACCGGATATGGAGCGAGCAGATCGCCGTCACCACCACTTACGGTGCGGCTCCGCTCGATCTCGAAGAAGCGCTCGCGCTCATCCGCGCCGGGCGGGTCGAGGTCGAGGAGATGATCACCCACAGGCTCCCGATCGCGCAGGCGCAGGAGGGTTTTCGCCTCGTCGCCGAAGCGGGGGAGTCGCTTAAGGTGGTGCTGAAGCCGTAAGTCGGGAGCAAGCTGGAATCTTGCGGCCGGGTGTGAAAGAGCGTAGTGTTTCATCCAAGGTTGCGGGCCATGGGACGCGAGGCGATGGCGTTCGCTGAGTGAAAACAAGAGACCCGAGAGGAAGAGAAATGACGACCTTTCAAATCGCGACGCTCTGGGCGGCAGGCATCCAAAGCGCCATAACCCTCATGGTAGGGAGCGTGCAATGTCTTATGATTTGGAAAGGCCTGAGGCAGATGGAGCGCGCTTCGGAGTTTCGGGAAAGGGAGAGCGCGAGGCGACATGAGGAGTCCATGACCGCACTCAGGGCGCTCATCGAACGAACGGGAAAATAATCCCGCTTACAATCAACTATCCCGCCTCCCTCCTCCGGGACGGGTTTTTTTCGTCGATCCTCCGTAACTCTTTCACGGGGCGGCGAGTCGGTTCGTTATCGCACTGGAAGCCCGAATCTTGCCGTCGGTCTCGAAAGGAGATAGTGTTTTATACTGGGTTGCGGGCCATGGAACGCGAGGCCGTGGCGTTCGCAGGGTGAAAACCAAAGACCCGAGAGGAATTGGAATGACGACGTTTCAAATCGCGACGCTCTGGGCGGCAGGCATCCAAAGCGCCATCACCCTCGTAGTAGGGAGCGTACAATGTCTTATGATCTGGAAGGGCCTGAGGCAGATGGAACGCGCTTCGGAGTTTCGGGAAAGAGAGAGCGCGAGACGCCATGAGGAGGTCATGAAAAATCACGAGGAGTCCATGACCGCGCTCAAGGCGCTCATCGAACGAACGGGAAAATAATCCCGCTTACAATCAACTATCCCGCCTCCCTCCTCCGGGACGGGGGCTTTTTTGTATCGTTCATTTCTCTACTCTTCCAAGAGGTAGCAAGTTGGTTCTTTGTTGAGTGCCGAACCGGAATCTTGCGGTCGGGTGTGAAAGAGCTTAGTGTTTCATCCAGGATTGCGGGCCATGGGACGCGAGGCGATGGCGTTCGCTGAGTGAAAACAAGAGACCCGAGAGGAAGAGAAATGACGACCTTTCAAATCGCGACCCTCTGGGCGGCAGGCATCCAGAGCGCCATCACCCTCATGGTTGGGAGCGTACAATGTCTTATGATTTGGAAGGGCCTGAGGCAGATGGAACGCGCCTCGGAGTTTCGGGAAAGAGAGAGCGCGAGGCACCATGAGGAGGTCATGAAAAATCATGAGGAAAACATGAAGAAGCATGAGGAGTCCATGACCGCGCTCAAGGCGCTCATCGAACGAACCGCCAAATAGCCCGCGCTACCCACGGAGCCCCCGGCTCCCTTCCTCTGGGGCGGTTTTTTCGCGCCGATTTTTTCGCCCGCCCGATGGCCGCTACTCGTCCACGGGGTGGTAGGTCAGTTCACTCTCGGGCGGAGAGTCGCCATCACTCTCTATAGCTTCCTCCTCGTATAGATCGTCGGGCGGGGCGTCTTCTGCGAATTGCGCCTCATCCGACTCGTCGTCTCGTGAAGCGGGGGAGGGCTCCTTGAGGAGCGGGGCGAGTTTCGCCTCGCGGCGGATTCTTTCCGGCAAACCGCTCCATCTTCTCCTCACGCGCGCGTTTCCTACCGCCATGCCGAGCGCCTTTTTCGACCCGACGAACACCGCGAGGCGCCTCGCCCGCGTGAGGGCGGTGTAGACGAGGTTTCTCTGCAGCATCGGGAAGTGCTGGGTATGGAGCGGGATGACGACGGCGGGGTATTCGCTGCCCTGGCTCTTGTGGACGGTGATGGCGTAGGCGTGCATCACCTCATCGAGTGCGCCGCGCGTGTATTCGACGACGTTCGAATCGAAGGCGGCGCGAATGCTCCCCTCCTCGGGTGCCACGCTCTTGACGACGCCGATGTCGCCGTTGAAAACGTCCTTGTCGTAGTTGTTGCGCACCTGGATGAGCTTGTCCCCTGTGCGGAACGTGCGGCCTCCGCTCTGGAGCGCGCGCGCGTTTCCGGCCGGGTTGAGCGCCTCCTGCAGCCGCGCGTTCAGGCTCTGCACGCCGAGCACGCCGCGCTGCATGGGGGAGATGACCTGCAGATCGGCGATGGCGTCGACGCCGAACCGCTCGGGGATGCGCTCGCGGCACAGTTCGATGATGAGGTCCGCGCAGCGCTCCGCCTCGCTCTCCTCGATGAAGTAATAATCGAGCGGCGCGTCTTCTTTCTCCCCTTTCGCGTTTCGGGGCATCTCGCCCCGGTTCACGCGGTGGGCGTTTTCGACAATGAGGCTCTCCTGCGCCTGGCGGAAGACCTCGGTGAGCCGCGCCACGGGCAGGGATTCGGAGGTGATGACGTCGCTCAGGACGTTGCCGGGTCCCACGGAGGGGAGCTGGTCCACGTCGCCGACCAGGACGAGCGTCGCCTGATCGGGCACCGCGCGCAAAAGATGGGCCGTCAGGTGCACGTCGAGCATGGAGGCTTCGTCGATGATCACGATGTCGCCCGTGAGGGGGTTTTCCGCGTCGCGGGTGAAGCCGCCCGAGTGCCAGCTGTATTCGAGCAGCCTGTGAATGGTGGCCGCCTCGTGGCCGGTAACTTCCGAGAGGCGCTTGGCCGCCCGTCCCGTAGGGGCGCCGAGGATGACCTGGAGGCCCAGTTTCGTATAGAGGTTCGTGACGGCGCTCACGATGGTCGTCTTGCCGGTACCGGGGCCGCCCGTGACGATGAGCACCTTCTGCGTGAGCGCGCCCTCGATGGCCGCGCCCTGATCCTTCGTCGCCATGCCGCCCTCGAGCGCGCGCCGGGCGAGATGGGCGAGGCGTTCTTCCGTCGTGGCGCCGGGCGCGCCCTGTCCCCGCATGGCGGCCTCGAGACGCGCATCGTCGCGCGGCGTACGGATGAGCGCCGCGAGACGGCGGGCGACCTCGCATTCCGCGGCGTAGAGCGGACGCGCATAGACGCGCTTGCCCTCGGCCGAAGCGAGGTTCTCGACCATGTTCGCCGATTCGATCACCAACGAGCCGCCCCGGCCCAGGCTCTCCAGGATGGGGGCGAGGCCGTCGGCTTCACTTTCGAGCATTTCTGAGGCGGTCTCTATCAGGTCGCCATAGGGCAGAAAACAATGGCCCTCGCGCTCTGCGAGTTGGTCGAGCACGTAGACGGCCCCCGCCGCCAGGCGTTTGGGCGAGTCCACAGGAATTCCCAGTTTCTGCGCGATGCGGTCCGCGCTCTTGAAGCCCACGCCGTGAATCTCCGACGCGAGGCGGTAGGGGTCTTCGCGCAGTATGCGGATGGACGCCTCGCCGTAGGTTCTCAGGATTTTCTCCGACAGATGAAGCGGGACGTCGTATTGACGCAGGAAGAGCATGATCTCCTTGACTTCGCTCTGGCTCTTCCAGCTCTCGACGATGGCTTCGAGCTTTTTCGCGCCAAGCCCGGCGATTTCCGTCAAGCGCTCGGGGTGGTTGTCGAGGATCTCGAGGGATTCCTCCCCGAAGCGCGCAACGATTCGCCTGGCCAGCGCGGGGCCGATGTTTTTCACGATGCCGGACGCCAGATACTTTTCGATTCCCTCGATTGTCGTGGGCGTCAATGGGCGGGCGAGTTCGGCGTGGAACTGACGGCCGAACCTGGGATGGTCCTTCCAGGCGCCCTCGAAGCGGACGCGCTCGCCCTCGCGGATGGAGGAGAGATAGCCCACCACGGCCACGCGCGGGAAATCCTCGTTGTCCGGCTGGACGAGCAGGACGGTGTAGCCGGTGTCCTCCGCGCGGAAGCGAATCCGCTCCACCGCGCCGGTCAGTTCGGTGCCGTCTTCGGGGAAAAGGCCCGCCTGGGGAGGAGGGGTTCCTCTTCTGGGACGATTTGTTCTCGGTTTGCGCGTCATGGATCGATCCTGGCCGCATACGGGCAGGCAGGGCGGTTGTCACCGGATGCGTGTGGCCGGGGTTCGGGCGAGAGTCGGGTCAGTTCTCGCTGCCCCCGGTATTTTTCGCTTCATTCCAGAGCACATCGAGTTCTTCGAGCGGCACGTCCTCGGGTGAGAGTCCCCGGGCGCGCAACGCTTTTTCGATATATTGGAAACGCGCGGTGAAGCGCGCGATGCAGGCGCGGGCCGCTCCCTCGGCGTTCACCCCGAGCTTCCGGGAGAGGTTCACGGCGGCGAAGAGAAAATCGCCCATCTCCGCCTCCAGCGCCTCCCGGTCTCCTTTTTGCATAGCCGCCTTGAGTTCCGACCATTCTTCTTCCACCTTTTCCGCCGCTCCGGCCGGGTCCGGCCAGTCGAAGCCAACGCGCGAGGCCTTTCCCTGAAGCCTCTGGGCGCGCTGGAGCGCGGGCATGGCGGCGGGCACGCCGTCGAGAATGGAGGCCGCGCCGTTCTCATCCACCGCGCGGGCCTTTCTCTTGCTGATCTCCCAGTTCCTGAGCACCTCGCCGCTGGTCTCGGCAAGCGCGTCCTCGAATACGTGGGGGTGGCGGTCGACCATCTTTTGCGCGAGGGCGCGGGCGGTCTCCTCGGCGTCGAAGAGTCCCTTCTCCTCCGCGAGCCGGCAGTGGAAGAGCACCTGAAGCAGGAGGTCGCCCAACTCTTCTTTGAGCATCGCCGGGTCGCCCGCCTCGATGGCCTCCATCACCTCGTAGGCTTCCTCGACGAGGTAGGGCTTGAGGCTCTGATGGTCTTGTTCCTTGTCCCAGGGACAGCCGTCCGGCGCTCTGAGGCGGGCCATGACCTCCACCGCGCGCTCGAAACCGCTTTTCTTCTCGCTCAAGGTTTGGTGGCCTCACGATTGGGAATTCCGACGCCCGCAGTATACGCGCAAGCGCAGAAAACAAGCAATAATGCTCCGATGCCGGATAGCGCATGGTGTGGGGTGATGAAATGTGAATGGGCGGAAGATATGGTATGAAAGGCTCTCTGCGGCGAATTGAACACGGGAGTTTGTCCGGGGGAAGCGAAGTTGGCGAAACTCGGAAACGGTTACGGCAGCGAATGTCATCTCTTGCGTTATCTGGGAAGACATCGAGAGTATCTTCGTCGTGCGGTCTGCGGTGCCGTCGCATCGGCGAGCGATGTGCGTTGGCTGGACTTTCCCTTTGCCTCATCCTGGCCGGGCTATGACCCCAAAAGCCACTGGCCCGACGCAGAATTGAAGAGTCTCGACTTCCTGCCGGGAAAGAACAGAGACGTGGTGTGCGCTTGGAAAGAACGCTGGCCACATGGAAGTGGCGTGATGAACTGGGACGCGGTTGGCCAGATCAAGGTTGATGGAACATGGGAATGGTTACTGGTCGAGGCCAAGAGCCACACCGGAGAGATCGAGTCCGATTGCGGGGCGGGAGATAAGTCAAAAAGAAAAATTGAAAGCGTGTTCGAGGAGGTAAAGCGCACTCTGAATGTTCCGCAAACGGCCGATTGGCTAACGAAATACTATCAATACGCCAACCGTCTCGCTGCTTTGCATCACTTGGATACACACAGCGTCAAAGGGCGTCTTCTCTTTATCTATTTCTGCGGTGATGTTTGGCGTTCGCCGAAGAAAGATTGTCCAAAGGACAGAGCTGGCTGGGACACGATACTGGAAAAGCAGGAGAAGCATCTCTGTCTAGCCAAAACTCATCCGCTGGCCGGAAGAATCCATAAATTGTTCCTTCCCGTCTGGGTCAAGCCGCAAAGAAAACCGTAAAGTCGCCCTGAAGCCGTCGCGCCGCCCGCATCCTGCATGGGACACCGACTGCCGGAACTCTGCTGCGAAAATCCCATTATATGGCGTAATCAATCCCTCAAAGACACAAAATGTTGTGGTTTGCGCTTGACATCTATGTCGAAATGCGAGAAATTGCCATGTAACGAGTCACGAGGACCCCATGAGCAAAGAATCTCGCATACGCATACTCCCGGAATCGCTCGCGAACCAGATTGCCGCAGGCGAGGTGGTGCAGCGCCCTGCATCCCTCCTCAAGGAACTGGTGGAGAACAGCATCGACGCGGGCGCCGGGCGGGTGGAAATCGACCTGGAATCAGGCGGCGCCGCGCGTGTGCAGGTGGTCGACGACGGGCACGGCATGAGCGAGGACGACGCGCTGCTTTGCCTAGAGCGCCACGCGACGAGCAAGATAGCCACGGATTGGGATCTGGGCCGCGTCGCCACCCTGGGCTTCAGGGGAGAGGCGTTGCCGAGCATCGCCGCGGTCTCGAAGATGACCATCACGACCAGAAGGCCGGGGGATCCGCTGGGGACCGAGGTGCGCATGGAGGGCGGCAAGCTCCAGCGCGTCACCGAGATGGGAGCCGCGCCCGGCACGAGAGTCGACGTGCGCTCTTTGTTCTATAACGTGCCGGCGAGGCGCAAATTCCTCAAAAGAAAAGAGACCGAACTCGCCCGCTGCCTCGAGGCGGCGAATCAGGCGGCCATGGCGAACCCGAACGTTTCGTTCATCCTGCGCCACGGGAGGAGAACGCTGCTCGACCTGGACGCCTCGGGAGGGGTTTTGACCCGCGCCGCGCAACTCGTGGGCGAGGCGGCGGCATCTCATCTTCTGAAGATTCCGCGCGCCTCATCTGAGAGCATGACGTTCAGCGGCTGGGCGGGCGCGCCCGGGCTCAACCGCTCCACGCGCGGCGCGCAGTATCTGTTCGTGAACGGACGCCCCATTCGCGACCGTCTTTTCGTCCACGCGGCGTATGCGGCCTACCGCAGCTTCATGCCGGTGAAGCGTCACCCCGTCTTCATCCTCTTTTTGGACATGCCGCCCGAGGACGTGGACGTGAACGTCCACCCCGCCAAGCAGGAGGTGCGTTTCCGATTCGCATCGAGCGTCTACGATCTCGTGCGTGAGAGCGTCGCCGCCGTGCTGGGCGCACGACCCCGAAGCGTGCGCCGCGAATTCGCCCACCAGGGCGCTGCGCGCACCGGGTCGCCTCCAGTCCGGCCTTCCGCGCCGGCCTTGCTGGGCGGCGGCGGATATTTTGGAGACTATGGCGCCGCCGGGAATTTCGAAGTCTCAGCGGAGGAAGGATCGCACGGAGCTTCACAACCTGCGCCAGGCGCCGAGGCGGGAAACCCCGCTCCACCTGCACCCGGGGGTTCTCCGCCCGTATCGACGGCCTCCCCGCCGATCGAGCGCACCCTCGAGCCGCCCCATCCGGCCGATCCGGTCGTTCTCTCAGAATGCCGCTATCTGGGGCAATGGGAGGAGTGCTTCCTGCTGTTCGGCGCGCCGCAAGGACTCGTTTTCGTCGATCAGCACGCCGCGCACGAGCGCGTGCTCTACAACCGCTTCCGCGATCAGTTCAGGGTCGGCCGCGTGGACAGCCAGGCGTGCCTCGTGCCCGAGGAAATTCGGCTCAGGCCCGAGGAGGCGCTGAGCATCGAGGCGCATCATGAGGATCTGTTGCGCTCAGGCTTCGAACTCGAGTGCGCGGGTCCCGGTGAATACCGGATTCGAGCCGTGCCGGCGCTGCTGGCGGACCGCGACCCCGCAGGCGCCGTGCGCCAGATTGTGGAGGGTCTGGCGGATCTCGAACAGCCCGTGAGCTTTGCGGACCTCATCGACGGCATCATCGCGGGGATGAGTTGCAAGGGTGCGGTGAAGGCGGCGCGGCCCATGCGTCCCGAGGAGGTGGCCTCCCTCGTCGAGGAACTCGAGAAAACGCCGGGCAGATGGACCTGTCCGCATGGACGGCCCGTCATGCTCGTGATGGGCGATGGCCCCGTGAGGAGGCGCTTCCTGCGGAGTTGAACCGGTTTTTCGCACGAAAAGGCGAAAGCCCTTGACACCCGCGCCCGCGCGCAACACAATGGCGAGGCAAGAAAAAGGAGGGCTACCGGGGAGGGCTTTGATGCCGCGTCCTTTTGAACCAGCCTTTCGGTCCCGATTTCTTGCAAAGGCCATCGCCCGTCGATGGCTGAGGAGGTCTTCGCTACGCCCGCTCACTTTTGGCCTTAACGGCGCAATGGTGGCGGGCGTTTTCCTTATCTGCACCGCAAAACAGCAGGGGTATTCCCTGTTTTCTCTCATTCAAGGGAGTGGCGCATAAAGATGCTCAACACCCCGATAGAAGAAGCCTTTACCTTTGACGACGTGATGCTGCTGCCGGCGCACTCGGAGGTATTGCCCAGGGACGTGGACCTCTCCACATCCTTGTGTGAGGAAATCGAACTCGGCATCCCGCTCCTGAGCGCGGCCATGGATACGGTGACGGAGTCGGGCCTGGCGATCGCGCTCGCCCAGCAAGGCGGTCTGGGCGTGGTGCACCGCAGCATGACCGTCGAGCGCCAGGCGGCCGAGGTGGACCGCGTCAAGCGCTCGGAGAGCGGCATGGTCACCCAGCCCATCACGATGCGGCCCAGGCAGCAGATACGCGAAGCCCTGGAAGTCATGCAGACCTACCACATCTCGGGAGTGCCCATCACCGAGGAGGGACGCCTCGTCGGCATTCTCACGAACCGGGACGTGCGCTTCGAGACGAACCTGGACAAACCGGTCTCCGAGTTGATGACCCGGGAGAAGCTGGTCACGGTGCCGGTGGGAACGACGCTCGACGACAGCAAAGGGATCCTGCACCGCCACCGCATCGAGAAACTCCTCGTCGTGGACGAGGAGTTCAACCTGAAGGGCCTCATTACGCTCAAGGACATCGAAAAGGTTCGCCGCTATCCCAAGTCGGCCAAGGACAAGTTCGGCCGCCTGCGCGTGGCGGCGGCGGTGGGTGTGGCTGCGGATATGCGCGAGCGCGTCCCCGCGCTCGATGAAGCGGGGGCGGACCTCCTCGTCCTCGACAGCGCCCATGCGCACTCCGAGCGGGTGCTGCGGGCGGTTGAGGAGATCAAGAACGGCTGGCCGGACGTGAAGGTGCTCGTCGGCAACGTGGCCACCGCCGAGGGCACGCGCGCTCTCATCTCCCGTGGCGCGGACATGATAAAGGTGGGCATCGGGCCGGGCTCCATCTGCACGACGCGCGTGGTGGCGGGCGTGGGAGTGCCCCAGTTGAGCGCGGTGGCGAACTGCGCTGCGGCGGCGGAGCCCCACGGCGTGAAAATCATCTCCGACGGCGGCATCAAGTATTCGGGCGATATCGTCAAGGCGCTCGCCGCGGGCGCGCATGGCGTGATGGTCGGCAGCCTGCTTGCGGGTGTTGAGGAGAGCCCCGGCGAGCGGGTGCTCTACCAGGGAAGAAGCTACAAGGTGTATCGCGGCATGGGTTCGGTCGGCGCGATGAGTAACGGCAAGAGCCGGGACCGCTATTTCCAGGACGTGCAGAACGGCTATCCGGACGAGGAGGAACACGCCTTCAGCGATTCGAAGCTCGTGCCCGAGGGCGTGGAAGGCCGGGTTCCCTACAAGGGGCCGCTTTCCTCCACCGTCTACCAGCTCATGGGGGGCGTGGCCGCGGGCATGGGGTATACCGGCTGCTGCAATCTGAAGGAGTTGAGGGAGAAGGCGAAGTTCGTACGTATCACGTCGGCGGGCCTCACGGAAAGCCATGTGCACGATGTCTTCATCACGCGCGAGTCGCCCAACTACCAGCGCGATTGATTGAAAGCGTAATTCAGGGCGGCGCCCGCGCCGCGGCGGGCGTGTGTGCAGGTGAGCGCCTGCCCCGTGCAGGTGCTTCGCCCATCGCCCGGAAAGACGAACGCGGCGGGTTGTCGAGGGGTGCGGGATCCCGGTTCATCATCCAGGCGAACGGGATGTTGGCCCAAGGCCCGGCTTCGGAGCAGGCCACAGAGTAGAGGGGGGGAGAGGCGGTTCGACCGCTGCATCCGGAAATGAAGATGCGAGAGCAGATACTCATACTCGATTTCGGCTCGCAGTATACGCAGCTCATCGCTCGGCGCGTGCGGGAGTTGAACGTATATTGCGAGATTCAGCCATGCACCCGAGACTGGCGCGAGGTTACGGGTCCGCACACGAAGGGCGTCATCCTCTCGGGCGGGCCGAGCAGCGTGTACGAGAACGGCTCCCCCTCGGTCGACCCCGCGCTGTTCGAGACCGACCTCCCCATTCTGGGAATTTGCTACGGCATGCAGCTCATGACCCATCTGCTCGGCGGGAAAGTCGGCCCCTATCCCAAAAGGGAATTCGGGCGCGCACAGGTGGAGATTGATGATCCCGTCGGCATCTTTCTCGGTTCTCAGGGCGACGAGACCGTCTGGATGAGTCATGGGGACACGATAGAGGAGCCGCCGCCCGGCTACAGGTCGCTCGCGCGTTCGGATGGCTCCCCTGTGGCGGCGATGATGTCGGACGATGGGAGGCGCTACGGCATACAGTTTCACCCGGAGGTGGCGCACACCCCGCGCGGCAAGGAGATTCTCCACAATTTCGTGCGCAGGATTTGCGGGTGCGCGGGCGATTGGACGATGCGCTCATTCATCGAGGAGGCGGTCGAGCGCATCAGGGAGCAAGTCGGGGACAGGCGCGTGGTGTGCGGTCTCTCGGGCGGCGTGGATTCCTCCGTCACGGCGATGCTCGTCAAAGAGGCGATAGGCGAGCGTCTCACCTGCATCTTCGTGGACAATGGCCTGCTCAGAAAAAACGAGGCCCAAAGCGTGGTGTCGACCTTTGGCGACAGCCTCAAACTCGTGCATGCGGACGCGAGCGGGGAATTCCTGAGCGCGCTTCGCGGCGTCACGCACCCCGAAGCCAAGAGAAAGAGAATCGGCGAGATATTCATCCGCGTGTTCGAGCGCGAGGCGAGCAGGCTGGGCGACGTGAAGTTCCTGGCCCAGGGTACGCTCTACCCCGACGTCATCGAGAGCATCTCGTTCAAGGGGCCTTCGGCGACCATAAAAAGCCACCACAACGTGGGCGGACTGCCCAAATGGATGAGGCTCGCGCTCATCGAGCCCCTGCGCGAACTGTTCAAGGACGAGGTGCGCGAGGCGGGCGAGGAGTTGGGACTGTCCCGCGAGATGCTCTGGCGGCATCCGTTCCCCGGTCCCGGCCTCGCCGTGCGCGTTTTGGGCGAAGTGACGGAGAAGCGCGTGAAAACCTTACAGGAGGCGGACGCCATTTTCATCGAAACGCTCCGCAAGCACGATCATTACTACAAGGTCTGGCAGGCGTTCGCCGTGCTGCTGCCCGTCAACACCGTGGGCGTGATGGGCGATGCGAGGACGTATGAGAACGCTCTCGCGCTCCGGGCCGTCACCAGTCAGGACGGGATGACGGCGGACTGGGCCAGGCTTCCTTCCGATCTTTTGGCCGAGGCCTCATCGCGCATCATCAACGAGGTGCGCGGCGTGAACCGCGTGGTGTACGACGTCTCCTCCAAACCGCCGGGCACGATTGAGTGGGAGTAGGGGGAAAGAAGGAATATCAGTAGGTTAAGCAATAATCACTTTTTCTTCTTCTCGCTCAACCAGATTTTGTCGATATCCAGGATGGAGATTCTCTCGTCGGTCGCTTCTTCGTCGCCGGGCCTGTAAATCCCGAATTTGAAATGCGGCTCACCGCATGGGTCAACACCAAAATCTCCCTCGTCTATGATCTTTTCGTCATTGAAATAGAGGTTGTAATACGATTCCGTGAATATAACTTCCAGCTTTACGTCTATCCATTTCCCGATAAATTCATTGATGTGGACCTTCCTTTTCAAGCGTTCATTCCAGTTTTTGGCCGTCAAGCGCCCGTTTGAAAATTTGAACATCAACGGTGGGCCGACCCTGCAACCCTTGACGCTTTGGTGCATTTGAAAAAAGTCTTCTCTTTCGAAGGTAAATCCTTTCACGAATCTGGCCCTGAAGGTCAGCGTATAGTCCGCATCTTTTTTCAAAGTGCTCGCCTGTTTCATTTCCGCGCGCTCCCAGTATGGCGCGCCGTGCCTTTTTATACCGTCGGTGCTGCATCCTCCAACTTGCCCATTCTTCAGTGTAAAGCGCAGGAACGTCTCTTTTCCTTCCGTTATCCATCGTATCGAAGCGGATTCCGGGAGACCGCAGTTGTCGTAAAACTCAAGATTCCAGTCTTTGTCCCGATAAATTGTCCTGCCGCCCGTGTCGAAATACCCGGCGGTTGAAGCTAGGTCGGAGGAGGTTTTACATCCCGCCAAAAAGACGATAATAATCAGGAGAAGGAATTTACGCATTTTTTCTCCCTTTTCATCGAGTATCCAGGGTGGGAATACAATCCTGAATTTCACATGTTTTGGATGAAAATGCAAGAAAAACGATGGAGCAGTTATAATTATAATTATTTTAGATTCAATGAGTTATAAAGAATCATCCCGCTCTTTTCTTGGTAAAGCCTGTGGCCGCGTCTGAAGTTTTCCGGAGGAGTCGACAGAATATGTATCGTATATTGAAGACATTGCTCGCCGTCATTCCGCTCTTTTTCCTGGGTTCGCTTCTCCCGGGAGTCAGCACCCATGCCCATGAGGCGAATTACCCTCACTTTCACGTCGCTCAGAGCGGCCACGGCAAAACTGGACATGGACATCAGATGAGCAAGTCCAGTGGGTCTGGGATGAAACATTCCGCCAAAGTGATTCCCGCAGGCTACAAGAACCCGCCGAGCGTAAAGATACGCCTGGAAAAAGACGCCTACACCAGGGGGGCGCTCAACCTGTTCCTGGACCTCAAGAATTTCCGCTTGGCACCAGAGGAGGTCAACAAATCTTCCAGGATCAACGAGGGCCACGCGCATCTGTACCTGAACGGCAAGAAGCTCACGAGGCTGTATGCGGCTTCCTTTTTCATGGATAAACTGCCGAAGGGTGATCTCGAGATCAGGGTGACGCTGAACACGAACATGCACGAAGACCTGAGCTACAAGGGAAAGCCCGTTCAGGACGTTGTGGCGCTCAAGGATTTGAGCAACTAGGCTCAGGAGACCGAAGCCTTGTTGATATGGACGCATTTCATTCTGGCGGTGCTGGCGATCGGGCTCGGCCTCGTCAATCTGGCGTCCGCGAAGGGAACGCGCAGGCACCGGGTCATCGGCTGGTGCTGGCTCGTCGTGATGACCTACGTCACCGTTTCATCGTTTGGGATACGCGAGCTCAACGATGGCGATTTCAGCTGGATTCACCTGCTGACGATCTGGACGATGTTCTGCATGGTGATGGCCGTGGTCTCGATACGGCGGGGTAACGTGCGGAGGCACGCGGCTTTCATGACGGGCACGATGATAGGCGCTTTCATCGCGGGCGGGTTCGCCATGTTGCCCGGCAGGTTCATCAGCCGGCTTTTCGGGTATGGCGGATAATCAGCAGTAAGCGCGAATGCGCTCTCACGCAGCAGGGAAAATAGCTTCGGCGGGTTTCGAAGCGATAAACTGAAAAAAAGGCTTTCACCGGCTATACGAAATGCAGTAACTTAAAAGAGCATGCCAGCCAGAAATACCGCCCCCGGGGAATCGACATGCCATCTCCTTTCGTTCATCTGCATCTTCACTCCCAGTACAGTCTCCTGGACGGCACCACGCGAATCGGCGATCTGGTGCAGCGCGCCGCCGAACTCGGCCAGCCCGCCGTGGCGCTTACCGACCACGGGAACATGTTCGGCGCTGTGAAGTTCTACGAGGCGGCGAAAAGGGCGGGCGTGAAGCCCATCATCGGCTGCGAGGTGTACGTGGCCCCCGGCAGCCGGTTCGACAAGGGGTCTACGAACGGCGGGGGACGCGCCTACCACATGCTGCTGCTTGCCCGGAACCAGACGGGCTACAACAACCTGTGCGAACTGGTCACGCGGGGTTTCACCGAGGGGATGTATTATTTCCCCAGAATCGACCGCGAGCTCCTCGCCCAGCATGCCGAGGGTCTCATCTGCACGTCCGCCTGCCTGCGCGGGGAGGTGAACGACCACCTCCTGCATGGCCGTGAGGAAGCGGCGCGCGAGGCGGCCGGGTTTTATAAGGATCTCTTTCCGGGCCGCTACTACCTCGAACTCCAGGATCACGGGATGGAGGAGGACAAGCAGGTCATCCCGAGGGCCATCGCCCTCTCCAGGGAGATGGACCTGCCCCTCGTCGCCACCAACGACGTGCATTATCTGGACAAGGGAGACCATAGCGCCCAGGAGGTGCTCATCTGCATCCAGACGGGCAAGACCCTGAACGATCCCAACCGCATGACGATCAAGAGCGAAGAGTACTACCTCAAAACCGCCGAGGAGATGGAGGCGCTCTTCGGCGAGGCGCCCGAAGCCCTCGCCAACACGCTCGCCATCGCCGAGCAATGCGATTTCGAGTTCACCTTCGGCGCGGCCCACTACCCGGATTTCGAGACCCCCGACGGGGCCGACAAGAAAGAATACCTGAGGCGCACCGCGGAGGAGGGGCTCGCGGGCAGGCTCGCGCAGTTCGGAATCGAGGGCGCCGAGGCGGAGCGCTACCGCGAGCGGCTCAAGATGGAGCTCGAAGTCGTCAACAGCCAGAATTACGAGGGCTATTTCCTCATCGTCTCCGACTTCATCCGCTACGCCAAGGAGCAGGGCATTCCCGTGGGTCCGGGCCGGGGTTCGGCGGCCGGCAGCCTGGCCGCCTACGCGCTGGGCATCACGGGCATCGACCCGCTCAAGTATTCCCTTCTCTTCGAGCGCTTCCTGAACCCGGAGCGCATCAGCCCGCCCGACGTGGACATCGATTTCTGCATGGACCGGCGCGATGAGGTCATCCGCTACGTGCAGGAGAAATACGGGCGCGAGAACGTGTGCCAGATCATCACCTTCGGGAGCATGCTGGCGAAGGGCGTCCTGCGCGACGTGGGCCGCGTGATGGACATGCCCTACGGCGAGGTGGACCGCATCGCCAAGCTGGTGCCCAACGAACTCAAGATCACCCTCGACGACGCGATGAAGAAAGAGCCGCGCCTGCGCGACACCGTGGCGCGCGACCCGAAGGTGGGCGATTTGATGGGAACGGCCCAAAAGCTCGAAGGCAACATCCGCCACGCGGGAACGCACGCGGCGGGCGTGGTCATCGCGCCGTCCAAGCTCACCGACTTCGTGCCGCTGTATAAGGCGTCGGGCGGCGAGATGATGACCCAGTTCGACATGAAGGACATCGAGGAACTGGGTCTCCTCAAGATGGATTTCCTGGGTCTCAAGACGCTCACGGTGCTCGAGCGCGCCGTGAACCTCGTGCGCGACGGGGGCGGGGAACTGGACCTGGAGACGCTGGCCCTCGATGATGCGGCGACGTACCGCCTGCTGGCCGAAGGGAAAACGACCGGCATTTTCCAGCTCGAAAGCCGGGGCATCCGGGAATATCTCAGAAAGCTCATCCCCACGACGTTCGAGGATCTGATCGCCATGGTGGCGCTCTACCGGCCCGGCCCGCTGGAGAGCGGCATGGTGGATGCGTTCATAGGCAGAAAACACGGGCGCGAGAAAATCGATTATTTCTTCGATGAGCTTCAGACCATCCTCGAGGGCACCTACGGCGTCATGGTCTATCAGGAACAGGTCATGCAGATCTCGAACGCGCTCTCGGGGTTCTCCCTGGGACGCGCGGACGTGCTGCGCAAGGCGATGGGCAAGAAGAGCCAGAAACTCATGGCCGAACAGCAGGCCGACTTCGTGGATGGGGCCGTCGCGCGCGGCCACGACAGGAAAAAGGTCCAGTCCCTGTGGGACCAGATCGACAAGTTCGCGGGCTATGGCTTCAACAAGAGCCACAGCGCGGCTTACGCCCTCATCGCCTACCGCACGGCGTACATGAAAACGCACCATCCGCGCGAGTTCATGTCGGCGCTTCTCACGTGCGACAGGGAGAACGCCGACAAGGTCATCAACGACATCGCCGAGTGCCGGAGCATGAAGATTCCCGTGCTCCCGCCGGACGTGAACGCCAGCCAGAAGGATTTCACGGTCGAGCGGGAGGCCATCCGTTTCGGTCTGGCCGCCGTGAAGAACGTCGGCGAAGGGCTGGTGGACGCCGTTTTGGCGAGCCGGAACGAGGAGGGACCATTCAGGGACCTGGGCGATTTCTGCAGGCGCGTGGAGCATCGGCATCTGAACCGGCGGGCGCTCGAAAGCCTCATCAAGGCGGCCGCCTTCGATTCTCTGGATGTGGGACGCGCGCAGGCTACGGCGTCTCTGGACATCGTGCTCGAAGCCGCGATTCGCGAGCAAAAAAGCGTCGCCGTGGGGCAGGGTTCCCTGTTCGGGGGGGAGGATGCCGCCAGGAGCGCGCTTCACCTGCCCGAGGTGGCCGAGTGGGAGGACGGCGAACGCCTTGCCAGCGAGCGCGAGGTGCTGGGCTTTTACGTTTCTGGACATCCACTCGATGATCACAAGGAGGTTATCGAGCGATTCGCCAACATCGACACTGTTCGCCTCACCGAGGTGACGAGCGCGCGCAAGCTCAAGATGGCCGGGCTCATCCGCTCCTCGCGGCTGCGCACCACGCGCGCAGGCCGGCGCATGGCGAATTTCGTGCTCGAGGATCAGGTCGGTACGGCGGAAATGACGTTGTTTCCCGACGTATTCGAGAGTTGCCATGAACTCCTCGAGAGCGAAGAACCGGTACTCATCGAAGGCGTCGCCGAGGTCTCGGACGACGGGGTTCAGGTGGTGGTGCGCGCCATCGAACCTCTGTCCGAGGTGGAGGTGAACCACGCGAGCAGGGTTCTGGTCGATCTCGAGCCCGGGGGCCGCTCGCCGAACCGCCTGCAATCCATCCGCGAAGTGCTGGCCAGGCATCCGGGCAACTGCGCCGTTCACTTCACGCTCAGGTTTCCCGACCGGGAGGTGCGCATCGAGGCGGGCGAGGAATTCGTGGTGGCGCCGACGGCGGAACTGACCGAAGAACTCGCGGATCTGGTGGGCGCGGGGGCCGTTCATTTTGAATAAATCGTCCATCAGGGCCGCCTATCTGGGGCGGGTGGCGTTTGGCGAAGCCTGGGACCTGCAAAAACGCCTGTGGGCTGGGCGCGCCGGGGGGCACCTCCTTGAAGATATTTTTCTTTTCCTGGAGCACGATCCGGTCATGACGCTGGGAAAGGGGGGCAGCGAGACGAACGTGCTTCTGAGGCGTTCTCCCGTCGATGGCGAGGATGTTCCACTCATCCGGATCAACCGGGGCGGCGAGGTGACCTTTCACGGCCCGGGCCAGTTGATGCTTTACGCCATTTGCGATCTTCGCGAGTGGGAGCGCGACGTGCACCTCCACTGCAGGCGGCTGGAGGAGGTTTTTCGGCGTTATCTGGAGAAAAGAGGGTTTCGCGCCGAAAGAAAACCTGGCAATCCGGGCCTTTGGGTGGATGATGAAAAAATTCTCGCCCTGGGCGTGGGCGCGAGACGCTGGGTAACGATGCACGGGGTTTCGTTCAACGCATCGCCGGATCTGAGATATTTCGAGATGATGCATCCCTGCGGCGAGGTGGGCGGGCGCACGACTTCCCTCGAAAAATTACGGGGGGACTCACCGCCGCTGCCGGAACTCGCGCAGGATTTAATCCCCATTTGCGCGGACGTGTTCGATGCGCATATCACGATGGAAACCGACCCGGCGCGGGTCGTAGGGGTTCTTCCAAGTGTTTCATGAGCCGGGAGATTCAAGGGGTGGAAAATGGTTCCTCGCCGCGAGTCTGGCGGGCGTTTTCGTGTTGCTCGCTTCTGCGCAGGCGTTCGCGGCCTCGAGTTTTGCCGAATGGGGCTTTACGACCAAGGCGTGGGATCTTCTGAAGAAGGGGGGCTATACGATGATCCCCCTGGGCCTGTGCTCGGTCGTTGCGCTCATGGTGACGCTCGAGCGGCTCATTTCCCTCAGGCGAAAGAAAGTCCTGCCCGACGCCCTGGTGAGCGCTTCGGAGAGATGTTGGCGGAGTGGTGATTTCGAGGGAGCCTCCAGTGTCTGTGAGCGGTTCGACTCTCCGCTCGCGCGCGTTCTGCGGGCGGGCCTGGCGAGGCGGCGCCTGGGGATCGGCGAGATGGAACGCGCCATGGTCGGCGCGGGCCAGCATGAATCGACCGTCTTGTCGCGCAACCTCCGTGGCTTGGGCGTCATCGCGAATTTGGCGCCGATGCTGGGCCTGTTCGGCACAGTCGTCGGTATGATCCGCGCCTTCGACGTCATCAGCCGCGCCGGGACGGGGAACCCGAATCTGGTGGCGGAGGGGATATCCGAAGCGCTTTTGACGACGGCGGCGGGCCTTTTGATAGGCATTCCCGCCCTTGCGGCGTATCACTTTTTCCGTTCTCGCAGCGGTCGTCTCCTGTTCGAGATGGAATCGATCGCTCTGGCGCTTTTGCAGAACCTTGCGGCGCAATCCGGTGAACCCGGCGGGAACACGGATAATGCGCTCCACGACGAGGCGCAGGGCTTCGAGAGCTTGAGTCCACAACGCGAGGACATGTAGTTGCGCTTCCAGGGCGATTCGGAGGAAGACTACAGCCTCCAGCTTACCTCGCTCATAGACGTCGTCTTTTTGCTCCTGATCTTTTTCATGGTTTCCACCTCTTTCGTGGATTTCACCCGCAGGCTCGACATCGAACTGCCCGAAGCCAAATCGAGCGCCGAGGTAGTAGAGAAAAAATCGTTTCTCATCGAAGTCGGCGTGGAGAAGCGAATCTCCCTGAACGGGAAAACGGTGCTGCTCGATGATTTGGAAAGCCGGTTGAAAGCGGGCGTCGAGAGCGGGAAGTTCAAGCCCTCTCTCACGATCAAGGCGGACAAGCGCCTCGATTACGGCTACGTGATCAAGGTGATGGGCCTCATCTCCGAGGCGGGCGTTCGCGACATTTCGCTGGCCACGAAATAGCGTTGAAACGGGTTTCGAGCGGGGCGCGAAACATCCGGCCTGTTTTTCATGTTGGAGAAAAAGCGTGAACCAAAGGCGGGCCGATTCCACGGTTTCCATGCCCGGCAAGGCCGAAACCACCACGCGCGTTCTTCTGCTCAGGCACGGTGCGGCCGAGGGTTCGAAAGAGGGGTATTTCTACGGCAGCACCGATGCGCCGCTCCTCGCCGAGGGCGAGGCGCAGGTTCGGGAAGCGGCGGCCCGCGTTAAGGGTTGGCTGATGGAAAGCGAAACGGCCCTTTACGCCAGCACGCGCACCCGCTCCGTGAGGACGGCGGAAATTCTATCCGAAGCGATGAAGTTAGGACTTAAGCCCGTGATTGTTCCCGATATCGCCGAGCTTCACCTGGGCGATTGGGAAGGGGAGACGCACGCCAGCCTCACGGAAAAAGAACCCGAGCGTCTGGCCGAACATTACGAGAATTTCGTGTATTCCAAGCCGCCGGGAGACGGAGAATCCGTGGCCGAACTCGCCGCGCGCGTGTTGCCTGCGTTTCGCGATATCTGTGACCGGGAGAAAGAGAAGAATGTCATCGTCTGCGCCCATGCGGCGGTGAACCGGGTGATTCTGTGCGATGCGCTGGGTGCTCCGCTCGAGAGCTTTTTTCGGCTGGAGCAGGATTTTGCGGCCTTGAACATTATCGACCTGAATGAGGGCGCGCCCCTCGTCCGCGCGATGAACATTTGATGGGGACAACTCACAGGCTTTCTGGTGCGAGGACATCACAAGAGATTCCTCAAACGACGCTGCCTGAGTGAAAATCGCTCACGATTTTTCTTTTCTCTGTGCCTCAGTCGTGTCGGGTGACGATCAAGCAGGCAGGCCGCTCTCGCCATACCCGATGATCTCATCACCGCTTCGCCCGTCACGTCTCGGCAACCCGGCGCAATACAGGGCGATACGGTCCAGTTCATCGGCAAGCGGGGTCCCGCCCCGCATTTTCTCCACCTTCGCCAGCTTCTCCTGTATGGCGCGCTTTACGGCTTTGGCCATGGATTCTCCGGTCAGGTTCGCAAGCCTTTTCGCCAGCGCATGTGTGTCGGCATCTTTGATGTTGAGTTGCATCGCGTAATCCTTGTCAAGTCAAAACAGGCTATGTCCTTAGCCCTTACTTCCCCCTGAAGGCCTCGATGATTGCCGCCCCCTCGGCGCCTGCGGCCTTTGTCCACTCGGCCGACATGGTGGCGCCGATTTTGGCCAGATCGGCGGCGAGCCGCTCACCCGGCTTCTGCACGCTCATGCCGCCTGCGGCGAGTTGTTCGAGATAAAAGTTGGTCAACTCGCGCGCCCGCGCCGTTCCCGCCGCCTCCGCAAGCAGTGCTGAGGAGCGCAGGCAGTTTTGGGCGTGTGCGTCGAGCGCCTCGAAGGCGCGCTTGTTGGCGAATATGTAATTGCGCGGCAGCCAGGCGCGCAAATCGTAAAAATGGCTCACTTGTTTCCAGAGTTTGTGGTAATAACCGGTCGCGCTCGAGGTGATGAAAGCCTGCACCCTGCCGCTCTCGAGCGCCCGGTCGAGTTCCACGAGTTCAATATGCACCGAGGGCATTCCGGCGAGTTGAGCGAATCGCGCCGTTGCGGCGTTGTAGGCGCGGAACTTGATCCCGCGCATGTCGGCGACGCCGCCTATCGCGCGCTTGAAATACATTCCCTGCGGCGGCCAGGGGACGGAGTAGAGCAGCACGAGGTTCTGTGCGGCGAGAATCTTCGTCAGCCGGCCCCTTGCCGCGCGCCAGAGCTTCTCGGACGCCTCGAAAGACGTAGCCAGCAGCGGCACGGAGTCGTACCCGAAGACGGCGTTTTCGTTCTGGTGCGCGCTCAGCAATCGCTCGCCGATGGGCGCCTCCCCGGTTTGTACGGCGCGTTTGATCTCGCCACCCTTGATGAGGGAACCGCCTCCATGCACCACGATATCGAGTTTCCCGCCGGTGCATACACCCACCGCCTTGGCGAAGAGTTTTGCGTTTTGCGTGTGGTAGCTGGCGTCCCCGTACGCCGTCGGCATGGTCCATTTTTCCGCCGCATGAACTGCGCCCGCCCAAAGGAGCAGGCCCGCGGCCAGTCCAGTCAACCATTTCATGCTCGAGTCTCCCGTTGTGTAACCGCCGTGATGGCTATTGAATAAAACAAACGATATGCCGAAATACTTGTTCTTATTCTATACTAGAATCGTTCTCAGAGGACCCTCATTTTTTCTGTTATGGAGGGTCCCATGCAACTCATCGAAAAAATCCGCAAAAAACACGTTCGCGTATGCGTGATGGGCCTGGGATATGTCGGACTCCCGCTCGCGCTGGAGTTTGTGCGCGCGGGCTATCGGGTCGTTGGCCTGGATTCGGATCCCGGTCGCGTGCGTGACCTGCGTAAGGCGAAGAGCCACATCGGGGATGTTTCTCCCAAAAGCTTATCTGCGGGGTTGAGCACGAATCGGCTCGAGTTCACTTGCGATGACCGGGCGATTGCGGAGGTCGATGCTATCAGTATTTGCGTCCCCACGCCGTTGGGGAAGACCCGGGACCCGGATTTATCCTTCATACAATCCGCAGTGGAGAGCATCGGGCGTCACCGACGTCGGGGGCAGCTCTACGTGCTCGAGAGCACTTCCTATCCAGGTACTACAGAGGAAATCGTTCTGCCCGTTTTGTCGAAAGAGGGCTGGAATGCGGGCGAGGATTTCTATCTCGCTTTTTCGCCCGAGCGTGTGGATCCCGGAAACGAGCGATACAAGACGAGAAACATACCGAAAGTCGTGGGCGGCGTGACGCCAATGTGCGCCGAATGCGCTTGCGCCTTGTATGAAGGCGCCGTCGAGCGGGTCGTGCGGGTCACCTCGCCCCGGGTCGCGGAGATGGTCAAGTTGCTGGAAAACACCTTTCGCAGCGTCAACATCGCCCTGGTGAACGAGGTGGCGAAAATGTGCCATGCCCTCGACCTGGATGTCTGGGAGGTGATCGAGGCGGCGAAAACGAAGCCTTTCGGCTTCATGCCCTTCTATCCAGGGCCGGGCCTCGGCGGGCATTGCATTCCCGTGGACTCCGTTTACTTGTCCTGGAAGGCGAGGCAGGCGGGGTTCGAGGCGAGGTTCATCGAGCTGGCCGATGAGGTGAATAACTCGATGCCGCAGTTCGTTGTGGAACTCGCGGCCAGGGCCCTGAACGCGACCGGCAGAGCGCTTGAAGGAGCGGGAATCCTGCTGGCGGGCGTGACGTACAAGGCGGACGTGGCCGACATCAGAGAAAGTCCCGCCCTCGACGTCTGGCTCCGTCTGGTACGCCTCGGAGCGGTTGTTCGCTATTCGGACCCCTATGTTCCGGAAATCGACGCTCCCCCGATAAAGGCGTATTCTCAGCCCATCAGTTCGGGCTCACTGCGTAAATACGACTGCGTTATCGTGCTCGTGAACCACGAATCACTGGATCTGAAGTGCATCCACGCCCATGCGAACTGCATCGTGGATACGCGCAACGCTTTCAAGGATTTCCGTCAAAACGGCCGTTTGTTCAGACTTTGATGGGCTCTCCTGCATGTGAAGATTTCGCCTTGAGTCGATTTGATCCATGAGATCAATAAAAACAATAAGATATGTGATGTATCATATTCTTTGAAAATTCCGCGCGAGGTGGTTGACATCGCCCGGCCATCTGGGGTTTATATACACCTTCGTCTTCTCCAGGGAAGATTCTTTGTCAGCCGAAAGAGAGAAGAGAATCGATGAGAATGTACCGAAAGACCGTCAGCCTCACGAAAGAGCAGGCCAATGCCCAGCGCGGCTGGGTGCTGGTGGATGCGAAGGATCAGACCCTGGGGCGTCTTAGCACGCGCGTGGCGACGCTGCTGCGCGGGAAACACAAGCCGGACTGGACGCCCCATGTCGACAACGGCGAATATGTGGTCGTCATCAATGCGGAGCGCATTGTCCTCACGGGGCGCAAGCTTTCGGATAAAAAGTATTACCGCCACTCCGGCTACCCGGGGCATCTCAAGGAGGTGAGCGCGGGGCGCATGCTGGAAACGCATCCTGAGCGTGTGATAGAACACGCCGTGCGCGGCATGTTGCCAAAAAACAAGCTGGGGCGCTCCTTGCTGCAAAAACTCAAAGTATATGCGGGCGAGAAACATCCGCATGAGGCGCAACGCCCCGAAGCGATTCGGTTTGACTGAAACTTCGAGAGGTTTTTAGATCGACATGGCCACGATACCGAAGCATTACGCCACGGGAAAACGTAAAACGGCCGTCGCGCGCGTCTGGATAGAGCCGGGCGACGGCAGGATTCTGGTCAACAATACGCCGGCGGACGAGTATTTTCTCCGCGACACCTCGCTCATGGTGATCAAGCAGCCCTTCGAGTTGACCGAGACGTGGGGCAGCTACGACGTGCGGGCTACCGTGAAGGGCGGGGGACTCACCGGCCAGGCGGGCGCCGTTCGCCACGGCATTTCAAAGGCCCTGTTGAGCGTGGACCCCGCATTTCGGTCGATTCTCAAAAAGGCGGGTCTCATCACGCGCGATTCCCGCGTCAAAGAGCGTAAGAAATACGGCTTGAAAGGCGCGCGCAAGAGCTTCCAGTTCTCCAAGCGTTGACCACCGCGGTGGTCGTTTCGGGGGCTGGCTTTGCCGGCCCCTTTTTTTGTGCGAAAAAATGGATTGTGGCGGATGTTTACCCTGATGAAGATATGATGCGAATCGCCTGAGATTCTGGAGGAAAAGGAGATGCCGAAAATCGCCGTGGTGGGAGCCACGGGATATACGGGTTTTGAGTTGTTGAGGCTTCTCGGGTCCCACGGGGGTGTGGAGGTGATGGCGCTCACGTCCGAGACCTATGCCGGCAAGAGCGTGGATGAGGTGTTTCCCGCTCTCGCTTCGGTTCATGGCGATGCGCTCGTGAAGTTCGAACTCGCCGTCTGCGAGGGAGCCGACATCGTATTCTGCTGCCTGCCCCACCGGGTGGCGATGAACACCGTGCCCTCCTTGCTGGATGCCGGTCTCCGGGTGGTGGATTTTTCCGCCGATTACCGCTTGCGGAATTTTGGCGTTTATGAGGCCTGGTACAAGACGCAGCATACCTCGCCGGAAAGAATAGCGGACGCCGTCTACGGGGTGCCCGAACTCTATCGCGAGGAGGTCAAAAAAGCGCGCCTCGTCGCGAACCCGGGCTGTTATCCAACGGGGGCGATTCTGGCGCTGGCCCCGCTTTTGAGGGCGAGGCTCATCAAGCCCGATTCCATCATCGTGGATGCAAAGTCGGGCGTTTCGGGAGCGGGCAGAAAAGCGGACCAGAGCCTTCAGTTCGGCGAGGTGAACGAGGGCTTCAAGGCCTATGGCGTGGGGAACCATCGCCATACGCCCGAAATTGAGCAGGAGTTGTCCGTCGCCTTGGGCGAAGCCGTGCAGGTTTCCTTCACCCCGCATCTGGCGCCCATGACCCGGGGTATTCTCTCGACCATCTACGCCGAGGGGGAGGGTGCCGCCGACGCCTCGGCGGTTCGGGGGGCGCTGCGCGACGCCTATGCGGATGAGCCGTTCATCCGCCTGATGCCTGAGGGCTCGTTTCCCAACGTGACACAGGTGGCCGGGTCGAACTATGTGGACATCGGCCTGACGTATGATGGGCGCACCTCGCGCTTCATCATTGTCGCGGCGATAGATAATCTGGTAAAAGGCGCGTCGGGAGCGGCGGTTCAGAACATGAACCTGATGCTGGGCCTTCCCGAGACGCAAGGTCTCCTTCACCCGGGGTTCTGGATGTGAGCGAACAAGAATTCATGCAGATGATTGACGGCGGCATTTGTGCAGCCGGAGGAGTCCGCGCCGCTTCGGTGACGGCGGGCATCAAGCCGTCTGGCAAGCCGGATATGGTGCTGCTTGTCTTCGACCCTCCGGCCACGGCCGCTGGCGTTTATACCCGGAACAAGATGTGCGCCGCTCCGGTCACCCTGTGCAGGGAGCGAATCGGAAATTCGCCTTTACGGGCGTTTCTCGTCAACAGCGGCAACGCGAACGCCTGTACCGGTGAGCAGGGTTATGTGGACGCCGTGAACCTTTGCGGCGAGGTGGCGGATTCGCTCGATTGCCCGGAAGCGGAGGTCGCCATGTCCTCGACGGGGCTCATCGGCGCCCCGCTCCCTGTGGATGCCATGAAGGCCCAAATCGCGAATCTGGTATCCGGTCTTTCCGCGGATAACGGCCACGAGGCTGCTGTGGGCATCATGACGACCGATACGCGGCCCAAGGAGTACGCCGTTCAGGTGAAAGAACCAGAGGGCGTTTACCGGATTGGCGGCATCACCAAGGGGGCCGGCATGATCGCCCCCGACATGGCGACCATGCTCGCCTACGTCGCCACCGACGCCGTGGTTGCGCAAGCCGACCTCCAGGCCATCCTTCGGGCCGTGGTGCGGAAAACATTCAACTGCGTGACGATTGACGGTGACACGTCGACGAACGACACGGTGATATTGGCCGCCACGGGCGCATCCGGCGTGGCGCTGGAATCAGCGGAAGCCCTGGAGCGGTTCGAGTCGGGGCTTTACCGGGTTTGCAAGGAACTGGCCCTGGCCATCGTTCGCGATGGCGAGGGCGTCAACAAGGTGGTGGAGGTGAAAATCACGGGCGCGGCCAGCGAGGAGCAGGCGCATCTTGCCGCAAAATCGGTTTCAGAGAGCCTGCTGGTGAAGACGGCCATTCATGGCGAGATGCCCAATTGGGGCCGGATGTTTGCGGCGGCCGGTTACAGCGGGGCGGACGTGGCGCCCGAGAAGATGTCGCTGAGATTCGGGAACGTGCAGGTGATGAGTGAAGGCGCGCCCGTACCGGGTTGGACCGAGGCACTGGCTCCCTTGCTCAAGCAGCGCGAATACGGCCTTGAGCTCGGCTTGGGGGTCGGTGATGCGGAGGCTGTGTTCTGGACGACGGATTTGAGCGCGGAATACGTCCGCTTCAACGCGGACTACAAGACTTGAGCGCAATAGATTCGGCGACTTGAATCGTCCGGGTTCTTATGAGACATTCCATGCGCCGAACGGTGGCGGACGCCGTGGCGGCGGAGTCGGTCGGCGAATTACTCGAATAAAATCAAATGCTTGAAAATTCGGCCTCATCCGCCATGAGGCTGGCAGGGCCCCCCTCGATGAAAGGCGGGGCAAAAGGAGTTTTGCCGTGAACCCGATTACATTGCGAGAGTTGCTGGAAGCCGGCGCCCACTTCGGGCACCAGACCATCCGATGGAACCCCAAGATGCGCCCTTATATCTTCGGCGCGCGAAACGGGATTTACATCATCGACCTTCAAAAAACCCTCAAGTTGTTCAACGCCGCCCGGGAGGTGATTCGCGATATTGCGGCGAAGGGCGGCAAGGTGCTTTTTGTGGGCACGAAACAACAGGCCCAGGAAATCGTCATGGAAGAGGCCCGGAGCGTGGGGATGCCCTTCGTCACCCAGCGCTGGCTCGGCGGGACGCTCACGAATTTCTCGACGATTAAAAACTCGATTGCGCGCCTTCTCGATCTGGAGTCGATGAAGAATGACGGCACTTTCGAGCTTTTGGCGAAAAAAGAGGCCGTCAGGCGCGAGAAGGACATGGCTCGCCTCGAAAAATTTCTGGGCGGCATCAAGCATATGGACAAGTTGCCGCAAGCCATGTTCGTCATCGATACGGGCCATGAGTACAACGCCATTCGCGAGGCCAGGAAACTGGGGATTCCCGTTATCGCGGTAGTGGATACGAATTGCGACCCCGACGGGGTGGATCACGTCTTGCCTGGCAATGACGACGCCTTGCGATCGATTCGCTTCTTCGTGTCGCGGGTTGCGGAGGCCATCGCCGAGGGCGTCACCCTGCGCAAGGAGACGGGGGCCGAGGATGTCGAAGCCGTCGTCGCGTCGGGTGACACGGTAGCGGCGGAGATGATGGCGGCGGCAGCGGCAGGCGGCGGGGAAACGAAGGCGGAAAAATAACCATCATATTTTCAGTAACAGCCGGATTTCATGAGGAGAGGTTCAGGGCATGGAAGTTACCGCTCAGATGGTCAAGGAGTTAAGAACCCGCACCGGTGCGGGCATCATGGATTGCAAGGAAGCCCTTAAGGAGAATGAGGGGGATTTTGAAGAGGCGGTGCGTTATTTGCGGGAAAAAGGACTTTCCAGCGCCGCCAAAAAGGCAGGGCGTACGGCGAGTGAGGGGCAGGTATACGCTTCCCTTGGTGAAGACGGGCGAATGGGCGTCATCGTCGAGGTGAATTGCGAGACCGATTTCGTGGCCCGCACGGAGGATTTTCAGGCGCTTCTCGAAACCGTCGCGAACCACGCGAAGGACAATGGGGGGGAGAATCTCGCCGAGGCTTTGAAAGAGGTGACCACGGAGGCTATCGCCAAACTGGGCGAGAACATCGTTGTCGCTCGCGGGGAGCGTCTCGTCTTGGGAAACGGCGACTCGGGCAAGGTGGTTTCCTATATTCATCCAGGCGGCCGGATAGGCGTTTTGCTTGAGGTGAAATGTGAAACGCCCGGGAATGCGGGTGATGCCGCATTTATCGAGACTGCGCGCGATTTGGCGATGCACATTGCGGCGAGCAGCCCCCGGTTCCTCTCCGAGGATCAGGTGCCGGAAGTGGTTCTCCAGAGTGAGCGCGAGATTCTTCTGGCCCAGCAGAAGGATTCCGGAAAGCCCGAGAATATTCTGGAGAAAATCGTCGAAGGGCGCATCAAGAAGTACAAAAAAGAGATTTGCCTGCTCGATCAGCCGTTCGTCAAGGACCCCGACAAGACGGTTCAGGCGTATCTCAAGGATAGAAGCGCAGAGTCGGGAGAGGATATTCGGGTTTCTTCCTGGGCTCGCTTTCAACTCGGCGAACTTTCCGCGTCGGATGATGGGTAGGCCCTTCTGACGCATGATTCGCGCCGCCCGTTGTCATTGGCTGGAAATTATTGGGGATGTCCATGTGCGGCGACCTGCGATTCAAGAGGATCCTGCTCAAACTCTCAGGCGAAGCCCTGGGAGGAGAACTCAAGTACGGGATCGACCATAACGTCGTTGACGACATAGCGCAGGAAATTCATGAAATCCATACGATGGGAGTAGAAGTCACCATCGTCGTGGGTGGAGGGAACATCTTCCGGGGCGCCGCCGCCGCCGCTGCCGGGATGGAGCGCACCAACGCCGACTATATGGGCATGCTCGGCACGGTCATCAACGCTTTGGCGCTTCAGCATGCTCTCGAAAAGGCGGGTCTCGCCACGCGCGTCCAAAGCGCCATTCACATGGCCGAATTGTGCGAGCCCTACATCAGAAGGCGTGCGATACGCCACATGGAAAAAGGCCGGGTCGTCATCTTCGCCGGCGGCACCGGGAATCCCTACTTCACGACGGATACCACCGCCAGCCTCAGAGCCATAGAAGTGGGTGCGGAGTGCATTCTCAAAGCCACGAACGTGGATGGCGTTTTCTCCGCCGACCCCCATCAGGACGATACGGCCGAGTTCATCGATCAGTTGACGTATATCGAGGTGCTCAACCGCCAACTCGCCGTCATGGACACCACCGCCGTGAGCTTGTGCATGGACAATAATTTGCCCATTATTGTCTTTAACCTGCTAAAGCCCGGCAACATCCGCCGCGTAGTGGAGGGCAAGCAGGTGGGGACCTTGGTGAAGGCCGCCGAGGTCTGATGCGTTGCGGGTCGTGTCTACCCGAATTCAGCGCGCGCGAGAGGATTTGGCTAAGGGTGTGAGATGATGATCTCGTGTTTGTAACACAGGGGGAGATGGTTAATGGATGAGGTTCTCGCCGCGTTAAGGAATAGAATGCAGTCCACGATGGAGTCATACAAGTCCGAAATTGCCCGCGTGCGGACCGGTCGCGCTTCCACGAATCTCATCAGTAGCGTGATGGTCGACTACTATGGTATGTCCACGCCGCTGAATCAGCTTGCCACCCTGAACGTGCCCGAACCTCAACTCATCATCGTTCAACCTTTCGACATCAACTCGTTGGGCGACATCGAAAAGGCGATTCAATCGGCGGAGTTGGGCCTGAACCCTTCGAACGACGGCAAGATTATCCGCGTGCCGGTGCCTGCGCTCACGGAAGAACGCCGCAAGGAGATGGTGAAACTACTCAAGAAGATGACCGAAGAACACAAGGTAGCGCTTCGCAACATTCGGCGCGATGGCAACGATGACTTGAAAAACCTCGAGAAGGGCAAAGAGATTACCGAGGATGACCTCAGAAAAGGGCAGGGGGATGTCCAGAAGCTGACCGATCAGTTCGTCTCCGAATTGGACGACTTGCTTTCGGCAAAAGAGAAAGAGATTCTTGAGGTCTAGTTTATCACCGGAGCGCGTATGGAATCTCGCATCGACCCACGCATCGATCTCGAGCGGCTCCCGCGCCATATCGGCGTTATCATGGACGGTAACGGCCGCTGGGCCCAAAAGCGGTTTCTCCCCAGGGTCGCCGGCCACCGGGAGGGCGTGAAGTCCGTCGACAAGGTGGTGGCGCATGCGCGTCGCATCGGCGTCAAGGCCCTCACCCTGTACAGTTTTTCCCTGGAGAACTGGAACAGACCCAAAGACGAAGTAGACGCGCTCATGGATATTCTGGCGGATTACCTCGAGCGCGAACTTAAAAGGATGCTCAGGGAGGGCATCCGTTTTAACACGATTGGGCACGAAGAGGACTTGCCCTTGTTTGCGCAGGAAATTGTCCAGCGCGTGAAGGAGCAGACGGCAGATCAGGACGGAATGGTTTTGACCTTGGCGTTGAGCTACGGCGCGCGGAGGGAAATTACCGACGCAGCGAGAGCCATCTCCCGGGAAGTGCAAAAAGGCATTCTTCAGCCCGAGGAAATCGATGAGAATGACATCGAACGCCATCTGTACACGGCGGATTTGCCCAAACTCGACCTCTTGATTCGAACCAGCGGCGAACTGAGGCTTTCCAACTATCTTCTTTGGCAGGCGGCGTATGCGGAATTGTATTTTACGGATATCAAGTGGCCGGAATTCGCAGAACGCGAACTCGAAGACGCCATTCTCGCCTATCAGTCCCGGGTGCGGAAATTCGGTCTCACCGAGGAGCAGTTCACGACTCGGAGAAACTAGGTTTTGACCCGCCTCATAAGCGCCCTGGTGCTTGCGGTACCCATTCTCGCCGTCTTGTTTTTCACCTCCTCAGTCGTATTTCTCTGTGTGGTGCTTCTGCTCGTTTTTCGCGCAGGCTGGGAATACCAGACCCTTGTCAACCTGTGCGGGTGGCGCGTGAGAGCATGGGAAGGAGCCTTGGATGCCTGTGCTTTCGTGCTCGCCATGTGGGTGGGTGGCGTTTTGCCGGCTTTGGTCCTCGCCGTTATCCTGCTTCGAGTCTTCCTCAAAGCGTTTTCATACGAAGCCTTTCGAGAAAGCCTTTCCTTGACGGGGATGTCGTTTCTCGGCGTGATTTGGGTAGGCGGCGCAGGTGGTTTTATCGCGCTTATCAGAGCTTTCCCGGGTGGCATGGAAGCCACTTTCTTTTTGTTCGTCATCGTCTGGGCGAACGATATCGCGGCGATGTTCACAGGCAAAACGTTGGGGAAAAGAAAAATCGCCCCGAGAATCAGCCCCGGGAAAACCTTGGAAGGGGCAATCGGGGGAATCATCGGTGGTATCCTCGTGGGCGTCCTCACGACGTTCTATATGGATGTTCCCGGGGTTGACCCGTGGCTCGCGATTCCTGTTTCGGTATGTATCGGGCTGTTCGCGCTGATAGGGGATTTGGGTGAATCGATCCTAAAGCGCGCGGCCGGGGAGAAAGACGCGTCGGACATCATCCCGGGCCACGGGGGCCTGCTCGATAGAATTGATGGTTTGCTCATGGCGGGTCCTGCGTTTTATGGTTACTTGTACTGGGTACGGTTCTAAGTCACCGCGAATCGGGAGTGAGCCGGAAAATGGAGCCGCGAAAAATTGCCATACTGGGTTCTACCGGCAGCATCGGGGAAAACACCCTCGATGTCGTGGCGCAGTTTCCCGAGAGAATCGATGTGGTGGCGCTTGCCGCCGGAAAGAACTGGGAGCGGCTCGCTGAGCAGGCCAGGCGGTTTCAGCCTGATATTGTATCCGTGGCCGATGATATGGACGCGACGCGTGTTGAGGGTGCGCTCTCTTCCAAAGTCAAGGTGCTTTCGGGCGAGGAAGGTTTGCGGGAGGTAGCAGCGGGTGCGGGCGCGGACCTCGTTGTATCCGCCTTGGTGGGCGCGGCGGGACTCCCGCCGACGCTGGCCGCCATCGACGTGGGCGCCTCGATCGCGCTTGCGAACAAAGAAGTGCTCGTCATGGCGGGGGAGCTTGTGATGTCGCGCGTTTCGGCTCATGAAATCGAGTTGCTCCCGGTCGATAGCGAGCATGCGGGCGTGGCGCAAGCGCTGGCGGACAGGCCGCAGACCCAGGTGGAGCGGATCGTGCTGACAGCGTCGGGCGGCCCATTTCGAAACCATTCGATCGAGGCGATGAAGAAAGTGTCCCTGGAAGAAGCATTGAATCATCCGAACTGGAAAATGGGACCTAAGATTACGATAGATTCCGCATCCATGATGAACAAGGGCCTTGAAATCATCGAGGCGCGCTGGCTCTTTGGGCTGAAGCCGGAACAGGTCGACGTTCTGGTTCACCCGCAAAGCATCGTGCACGCCATGGTGGAATTCGTCGACGGGAGCTACGTGGCGCAAATGAGTATGCCCGACATGCGAATTCCCATCGCACAGGCCATTTTCTTTCCGGAGAGGTTGCCCATCGAGGCGCCGAGACTCGATTTGGGGCAGATTGGTTCCCTGACATTCGAAGCGCCGGATACGGAACGGTTTCCCTGCCTCATTCATGCGAAAGACGCGATGCGCGAAGGAGGGACGGCGCCCGCCGTCCTCAACGCGGCGAACGAGATGGCCGTCGCTTCGTTCCTGTCGGGCGCGTCACAATTCATGGATATTCCTGATGTAGTGGGGGCTACACTGGCTGCGCACGAGAACATGGAGGCGGATGATCTGGGGACGATCCTGGAGGCCGACCGCTGGGCGAGAGAGTACGCCTCCGCCCGGCTGAACGGAACCGCCGCAAGCCGTTAAAATCAATGAGCCATCAAGACGAGTGCGAGGCCTTGCCCCGGCTTGTCGCTACGTTGGGCGGCCTTGGGCTGGTTCCTATAGCCCCCGGTACGGTCGCTTCTCTCGTCGCCGTTCTGGCGTATTTTCTGCTCTATCAGATCAACCCCTATGTTCCCCTCTGGTTCTTAATTTTTCTGATTCCCGTCGCCGTATGGGGGTCCGGCAAATATGAAGCGAGCACAAGCCGGCAAGACCCCCCGGAAATTGTCGTGGATGAATGGGTGGGCCAGTTCATCTGCTTCATCGGGGTCGAGCCGGGCCCAGGCGCTCTGGTAGCGGGCTTTTTCCTTTTTCGTATTTTTGACATTATCAAGCTGCCGCCGGTTCAGCGTCTGGAAAGGCTCCCGGGCGGCGTGGGAGTCGTGGCGGACGACATCGCCGCGGGAATTTTCGGCTGGGCAATCTTGTTCGTTTTGTCGCAATGGGGAGTTGTCTGATTTCTGGGGAGTACAGGAAAATGGCGGAGTCCGTGGAAGGATGGCTCGGGGCGTATCTAAGTAATAAGGGCTGGCGCATCGCCACGGCGGAGAGCTGCACGGGCGGCCTCATAGCCAGCCGCATCACCGATATTTCCGGCAGTTCCGCTTATTTCGAGCAGGGTTTCGTCACATATAGCAACGAGGCGAAAATGGCGCTTCTGGGCGTATCGAAAGATATCGTGGCGACCGAGGGCGGGCCGGGAGCGGTGAGTGAAGCATGCGCGCGCGCGATGGCGGAAGGCGTACGCGCGGCGACGGGTAGCGAAGTCGGGCTCTCCGTCACGGGCATTGCCGGTCCCACGGGGGGAACTCCCGAGAAGCCGGTGGGAACGGTGTATATGGCCGTCGCCACACTTTCCGGCACCAATTGTCGACATCACCTGTTCGAAGGTTCCCGTCTGGAAGTGAAGGCCCAGACGGCGGAAGCCGCGCTCGAGATGGCGCGTGATGCCCTGGAAGGATTGGGCTGACGAACTGGCGCATGAAGGCGCTTGGACCTGCAAGAAGGGGTGTTATTCTGCCCCGGGAGATGTGGCTAGCCCTGTGAAGGAGGTTCTCCATGCGCGCATTCCTGGCGATTCCGTTCAGCCCGGATGAACACAAAAAGCTGGAATCGCTTCAAAAATCGCTTGCCACAATGCCGGCTCTTGATGATTTCCGCTGGATGAGGCCAAAGAATATCCATATCACACTACGCTTTTTGGGTGACATTGAGGATGCGCAGGCCGGGGCAGCCGCAGAGGCGCTGCGCCGTGCGGGCGAGGACGCCTCTGCTTTCGATATTTCGGTTGATCGTTTCGGCGTTTTCCCGCATCTCAAGCGTCCCAACGTGCTCTGGGCGGGTCCCTCGGAATTGCCGGAACCACTGGCAAAACTCGAGTCCCATCTTTCTCGTTATCTGGCCGAAGCGGGGTTTCCCCTCGGCGAAGGACAATTCCGCCCGCATTTGACGATTGCCCGCCGCCGCTCCCGCGACCGCCCGCCGGCAGGCCTCGAGGGAGAGCTTGAAATCGCCGAACAGCGATGGTTGGCGCCCCCTCTCTTCTGCCGTGCGCGCGAAGCGGTCTTGTTCAGGAGCGAACTCAACCCCTCCGGCGCCATTCACACCGTGCTGGAGAGAGTGACTTTTCACTAGGCGCGGCTTGAGGTTCACCCGCGTCGTGGCGTCTGATACCACCCGGAACTACAAGCGATGAAAATCCGCCAGCTTGTATTGAAACACTCCTTTTTGATGAGGACAGGGGTTAACCTTAACGATGTGTGGAACCCACCAAAAATTGTATTTTGCTCATGAACACCCCATTCTCGCCCGCAATTAGAGGGGAAAATAACTTTCCTGTGATAATTTTCGCTTTTTATACTTGATCTGCGAGGCTGCTTCACGTATATTTAGCGAAAATCAACCACCGCCGTAGTTGGGAACCATGGATAGACAAGGGAATGGGGTTTTCTCCACAAAAGCACGTTTGGAAGTAGTGGTGTTTGCCGTATTGCAGAAAATGGATCGATCCCCTACATTCACTCTATGTCCGCCATCGCCCGAACCGGTGCGCATTCCTCCATCCAAGGGAGTTTTCCGATGAACCTCAAAAACGGGTCCCCCTCCGAGAAATCCGAGAACCCGCAAGGGCGTGAGCGCCGTGAAAAGGCGCTGGACATGGCGTTCAACCAGATCAACCGCCAATTCGGCAAAGGCTCCATCATGCGCCTGGGCGAAGGGCCGGGCATGGACGCGATTCCGGCCATTTCAACGGGTTCGGTATCGCTCGACGCCGCCCTGGGCTGCGGAGGCGTGCCGCGCGGGCGCATCGTGGAGATATTCGGGCCCGAGTCCTCGGGCAAGACGACCATCGCGCTGCAAATCATCGCGGAAGTGCAGCGAGGCGGCGGAATGGCCGCCTTCGTGGATGCGGAACACGCGCTGGATCCGATTTACGCCAAGGCGCTCGGGGTGCAGACGGACAACCTCATCGTCTCCCAACCCGATACGGGCGAGCAGGCCCTGGAGATAGCCGAGATTCTGACGAGCAGCGGTTCGCTCGACGTGGTCGTCATCGACTCCGTGGCCGCTTTGGTGCCCAAGGCGGAACTCGAAGGAGACATGGGGGATCACCACGTCGGCCTCCAGGCGCGGCTCATGAGTCAGGCGCTTCGTAAGCTCACGGGCGTGGTGCACCGCAGCAACACGTGTTTCATCTTCATCAACCAGATCCGCATGAAAATCGGCGTGATGTTCGGGAATCCGGAAACCACTTCAGGCGGAAATGCGCTTAAATTCTACTCCTCCGTGCGCCTGGACATCCGGCGCATCGCCGCGATCAAGGAAGGTGAGAACAATGTCGGCAACAGGACGCGGGTGCGCGTGGTGAAGAACAAGCTCGCTCCCCCGTTCCGCACGGCGGAATTCGACATCATGTTCGGGCGCGGCGTCTCAAGAGAAGGCGATGTGCTCGATTTGGCCGTCGAAAAAGGCATCGTCGCCAAGACGGGAGCATGGTATTCCTACGGCGATGAGCGCATCGGCCAGGGGCGCGAGAACGTGAAGCGATTCTTGAGCGAGAACGCGGATATTTTCTCGGAAATCGACGGTCAGGTGCGCGCCGCCGTCGGAATCGGCGCACCGAAAGCGGCTGCAGAAGAAAAAGTGACGCCCCAGGCGCAGGCGGCGACGCCGAAATAGAAATCGCTTCGCTTGAAAATTCCCCCAAAACAAGGCTCATGGGGAGCACGCGATCGCCATGTTCCCATGAGCCTTCTTTACTGGTGAATTGCTAAATATCGTCGCCGTCGCCTTCTTGTTCTGAAGATTATTTAGCTTCAGCCAGTTCAATGGTTCATAGTCGGTGCGCTCATCAAACATTTCTTATTCCTCAAACACGGCTCCACATGCGTGATGCCTGAATACCAGATACCGCCTAAAGGTCAGGCTGCCGCCGTAATCCGCCGCTTTATGAATTCGTCGAACTTTTCGACCATCTGCGGCGTGTACTTGTCCCATTCCTCCTGCGGTGTGGCGTCGATGTCGAGAACCGGCATGCCGAGATCGACCAGTTCGCTCCCGGGAATCAGCTTCTGGGTGTCGAACGAAGCTTCGCGCCGATGGTGGCGGTCGTTCCCGCAGAATAAGAGCGCGGGAACCTGGATATTTCTCAGGTCTTCCGCGCTCGCACCGATCAACGGCTGGTTCGCGTCCGATATGAAGGAGACCATCCACCGCACCATGACTTCGATGAAATCTTCGGGATCCATCGCCATCAGAATGTCGCGGTTTCGTGGATTATCCCTGACGCGCTCGGAGAAGAACTCCGTTTCGCAGACCGCCTCCATGCCGCCGAGGCCGGCCGCCTTGATATATTCGGTGTAATACCGAACGCCGAGATTCAGGGTGGCATAAGCGCCTCCGGATAATTTCCAGAGCAACAACCCGGAGACGGCTTCTGGATGACGTATGGCGAAGGTGACCGAGGTCCGGCAGCCGGACGATCCGCCGCCCGCGACACACGGCTGTGCGCCAAGCTGTTTCGTCAACTCGAAAAGATCGTCTGCCCACTCGTCGAACTCGGAATCACCGCCCGAGATCCCGACATCCGATGCGCCGCAATTGCGGCGATCAAAAATCAGGACGCGATAGCCCTTTCCGGCGAGCGCCTCGGCCATCTCCCGAATGCCTGCCATCCCCACCCGTCCGCCAGGCGCCAACGCTACCCAGGCTCCCGTATCTCCAAGCACGTCGTAGTTCATCTGAATTCCGCGTATCTGCGCTGCCGGCATTGTTGATTTCTCCTTTGACGGCTTTAACTGACTGATTTTGAGACACTTGCGCCCGGCATCAGCCGGTGGCCTCGAGTTCCTTTCCATTGATGACGACGGGATCGGCGGCAAGAAGGACGAACGCGATAACACAGGGCTCCTTGCCGTTATTGACCCAGTTGTGAATCGTGCCGCGCTGCACACACACGTCGCCCTCCTTCAGGTGTACGATGACGCCATCGTCGAGCGCCATGTCTATCTCGCCCCTCAAGACCACCAAGTAGTCGAGCGAATGGGTCCGGTGCATTCGGGACGAAACGCCGGGACCATATTTTGTGACCCTGATCTTCGAGGCCGTCGAACCCGGCGGCCCGGGCTCGATTTCCTTGCCGTCGGCGTCGGTATTCAGGTTGGCCGGATATATGTCGGTAGCCCATACGCCATGCCCCTCATGTCCGGGTCTGGTTGATCGGGGCTCGCTCATCAACTCGTCGATCTTGACGACCGCCTTGCCGTTCTCATCGTGCCCGGTAACGACCCGCCTTAGCGAAAATGCCACCTCGCATCTCCTCGTTCTTTACAAGCCTCTCGCTATCGCTTCTCCGTTTTCTCTTGCTCATTGGAACTGCGCACGCCATCAACGGAAAACAGCGATTGATTCCTGGGTGGCGGCATATATCTTTCTCTAAGATGCTTGAGACCCGGGCCAAACGATTTTTCAAGTATTTTGCTATGTTTCCCGTAAATCTCGGCCAAATAGAATTCATGAAGAAAATATCCCTCGAGCACATAAACCATGGACTGGTTGCGGGAATAGGAACCTTCCCATTCCCCTCCCGAAACAGCCACCAGCATATCGGTGGAATCCACCGACATCGAAATTTTCATATTGGACAAAGAGGTGACTTTGATGCCGGTGCTCTCGTGGGGAATAACGATTAATTCGGGATACCGTTCGATTTTTTCGGCGGCGTCATCATAGAGAATCAATATGATCTCAACGCCGCGGTCCGCCGCGCCTTTGAGATCTTCCAGATAAGTATCGACTGCTCCTTCGAACGCTTTTATCCAGACGTGGCGTTTTGCGCCTGCAATCATCTTGGAAATCTTGTTTTGAATTTTCTTTTTCCCGACCAGCGTCCAGATATACATCTGCTCATTCGAGTCGGATTTCTTCTTCAATACCGCGGAAAGTTCCTGGCAGATTTTCCGCGTATTATCGACCACGCCCAGGAGATACTCTTCGGGGTCGCGGGGGATATATCTCACAGGTTCTTCACTGATGGGCTGAACGGCTCCTTTTGACTCCAGAGATTTGAGAACGTCATATGCATTGCTGCGGGGAAGCCGGGCGGCCTTGCTGATTTCGTAGCCGGTCGCCGGGTGGCATTCACAAATGGCCAGGTAAACGCGGGATTCATGATCCGTAAAACCGAGTTGCCTCAGGCTGCTCAGAATCTCCTGCGACATCGGCGGGGTCTCAGCGACAACGTGTACTACCTTTCCATTCGACCGGACCATTCAGATTCTCCGCTTATCAAACAATGACTCACGAACTGACGGCAATATAGTCAGTAGTTCATCAAATCTAGTTTATATTCGTAGTATTTACAACTACTATATGAAGCAAGATTCAGCCAGTTTATTCCCCCGGGCGCCCGACCCCTCCCGCGTCCGCGGAACCCGGACACGCACCGGACCCACACCCGTCAACACCTCCCGCGACGGCAGGCAGCCGCCCGGAACCACCGCGCGTCGACCTTGCGCGTCACGCTCGGCCGCATACCCTTCCAGAAAGGCCTCCAGCTCCGCTTCCACCGCCTGGCGGATGATTCGCTGCGCGCCCTCGCGCACCAGCTCGCTCAACTCCTCCCGCAGGGCTGGATTCCGGAAAGGAATCGTCGTATCTTCTCTCATGGCGCCGCATCTCCTGTGTGCTGAATGACCGGGCTTTGGACAACCCTGTTTCAGCAGGATGCGCCGCCTTCTTCCATTCAGCTCATACACTGAGAGTAACTCGTCGGGGAGCGCCCATGGAGCCAGGCTGCGACCGAATCACCACCGAGGTCATCGCGCACCGCTTCGCCGCCGCGGCCGACGAGATGATGGCCACCCTCGTCAAGACCGCTTATTCCCCGAACATCAAGGAGCGGCGTGACTGCTCGGTCGCGATCTTCGACACTGCGGGCAACCTCCTCGCCCTGACCGCCATCGCCCCCATTCACCTGAGCTCGCTCCTCGGCCTCGTGGAGAACATCACCCGGCGTTACCCCCTCGACCGCTTTCGCCCCGGCGACGGCTTCCTCACGAACGATCCCTATGTGGGAGGCGGCTCGCACCTGCCGGACCTGACGCTCGCGAGCCCCGTCTTCTCCGGTGGCCGGCCGGTCGCGTTCGTCGCCAACATCGCCCACCACTCCGACGTCGGCGGCAAGGTGGCGGGGAGCGAGAGCGCCGACTGCACGAGCATCTTCCAGGAAGGGCTGCGAATCCCTCCCGTCAAGCTGCTGGACGAGGGGGAGTTGTGCGCCGACATGCTCGCGTTCGTGCTCCTCAACACGCGCACCCCGCGCGAGCGCGAGGGCGATCTGCGGGCCCAGATCGCGACCAACGCCATCGGGGTCCGCCGGGTGCAGGAGTGCTTTGCCCGCTTCGGCGCCGATACCGTGCACCGGGGCGCAAGAGCGCTCCTCGACTACGCCGAGTCGCGCACGCGCGCCGAGATCGCGAGGCTGCCGGACGGAACCTACGAGAACGAAGAAGTGCTCGACAACGACGGCGTGGCCGACGACATCGTTCGCCTCCGCGTCAAGATCACCATTCGCGCCGATCGCATTCACTTCGACTTCACGGGCACCGACGGGCAGATCGCAGGGGCCCGGAACATGCCGCTCTCGGCCACCCTGTCCTGCGTCTACTACGCGGTCAAGGCGGTGACGGACCCGGCGCTGCCGCCCAACTCCGGGTACTTCCGCGCCATCGGCGTCACTGCGCCGGAAGGCACGGTCGTCAACTGCCGCCCCCCCGCCGCCGTCGGGGATCGGAGCGCGACCGGCAACGTGCTGGGCGACCTGCTGCTGGGCGCGCTCGCCGACGCGGCGCCGGACCGGGTGATGGCCGGCTGCGGCCCGCTCCACGGTCTCATCTTCAGCGGCGTCGACCCGCGCCGGGACGAGTACTTCGTCGACTACGAGACCTACGCGGGAGCGTCCGGCGCGCTTTCCGCGCTCGACGGGAAAGACGCGGTCCGGGTCCACGTTTCGGGCGCGGCCAACCTGCCCATCGAATCCGTGGAGCAGGAGTTCCCGCTGACCGTCGGCCGCTACGAGCTGCTCGCCGACTCAGGAGGCCCCGGACGGCATCGCGGCGGCCTCGCGACGCGCCGCGACGTCACCATCTGGGCGGAACAAGCGAGGCTCGCAGGCCGCGGACTGCGCCAATCCCGGGGCGCGCCCGGGCTGTTTGGCGGAAGTTCGGGGTGTCCCGGCGTCTTCGTTCTGGACCCGGGCGGAAACCGCGAGACGAAGCTTCCGGGCTCGTTCTCGGAGCTCGGGGTGGACGCGGGAACGACGGTCCGGGTCGACACCCCGTCCGGCGCCGGCTTCGGCGACCCGTGGGAACGCGATCCGGAGAGGGTGCGCGACGACGTGGCCGCCGGCAAGGTGACCGCACCCGCGGCGGAGCAGAGCTACGGCGTCGCGCTCGCCCGCGGAAGCGTCGACGCCTCCCGGACCGCGGCCTTGCGGGAGGCCCGCCAGGATTCGAACCGTGGCGCCTGAGCGTTACGTCCTCGGCGTCGACGTCGGCGGGACGTTCACCGACTTCGCACTCGTCCGCTTCTCGGACGGCAGGACGTGGTTTCTGAAGACGCCCTCGACTCCGGACGACCCGTCCCGGGCGATTGCGGCCGGCATTCCGGAACTGTTGGACTGCGCGGCCGCCGGCGCCGGGAACGTCCGCTACTTCGGCCATGGAACGACGGTCGCCACCAACGCGCTCATCACGGGGGACACGGCGGTCACGGGCCTCATCACCACGGAAGGGTTTCGCGACATCCTGGAGATCCGCCGCCAGCGCCAACCCCACAACTACGACATTCGGATGCCGAAGCCCCCGCCCCTCGTCGCGCGCCACCTCCGGTGCGAGATCGAGGAGCGCACCTATCTCCTCGGGCCTTCCGACGTGCCGCCGGACCTCGAAGCGCTCGATGGAATCCTCGACGACTTCCGCCGCGAAGGCGTGGAGGCTGTGGCCGTCTGCTTCCTGCACAGCTACCACAATCCGGCCCACGAGGCCGCCGTCGCGGCCGCGGTGCGCGAGCACCTTCCCGGTGCGTTCACCTGCGCATCCCATGAAGTCGTGGCCGAGTTCCGCGAGTACGAGAGGACCACGACCACCGTGCTGAACGCATCGCTGGGCCCGGTCGTGAGCCGCTATCTCGAGCGCCTCGGGGAACGGTCCCGCGCCCTGGGCATCGTGGGCCCGAAGATCCTCCAGTCCCACGGCGGCGTCGCCTCGCTTCGGGATGCGGGTGCGATGGCGGGCCGCTGCCTCATGTCGGGGCCGGCGGCGGGAGTCACC